>JAWSVD010000156.1:0-9242 GCA_033852095.1 Granulosicoccaceae bacterium
GGGGATGGCCGCTTGTTCAATCAGTACGGCATCATGCAGCTGAGCGAGAGGGCCTGTGACAACATCAAGGTCGAGCCGGCCAAATCCTTTGTGGATTGGGTGCTGGGTGAGGTGGGACAGGCGGCGATTGCTGAGTTTGAGCTGGATGGTCAGCAGTTGTTTTTCCCCAATGCATCGAATTAGCGTTCCACAGTAGGGTTTCTAGTTCTCGACCGGCCTGCTTGGCATGTGGCAAGGGATAGAGGATTAGCATACGAGGCTGCGCCATCAGCTGCCAGCTGCTTGTGTGAAGTTGCGTTTTTATGCGGGTGACCGCACGGTTAGACGGCGTGATTCTGTGCGCTACTTCACACTTTCACTTGAGTTTCAGTGGCTCATTGTGTGGATTGCTTAACACTTAAATTATGCACTGATACGCAACTGTGATATTGCCCTCAAATTGCAGAGCGGTCACTCGACCCGCTGTGCCTGCGTTGTTATATTTCTCGCCACTTTGGCACCCTGAGCACCGAGAAATATCATGACGGATTCCTTGAGCGTAGAGAATATCCAGAAAAACTTGACTGCGAACATGGCAGAGTTGCTCCAGGTGCCGCCGAATCAACTGGACCCATCTGTGAGCTTCTTGGCACAGGGGGCGGATTCTATTGTTCTTTTAGAGGCAATCGGTCGCGTCGAGAAGACCTACGGGGTGCGGATCAGTATTCAGCAATTTTTTGAAGAGCTGGAGAGCATAGAAGCGCTCAGTGTCTATCTGTCTAAAAATGCGGTGGCGGAGCAGCCGGCACCAGCCGCTGAAGTCGCCGCGGCCCCCAGCCCGATTGCAGTCGCTGTCAGTCAGCAAGCTTTGGCGCAGCCCGTGCCACCGGTAGCCGTGCCCAAAATAATGCCCGCTGCTACGGGCACATGGGGCAGCAGCAACATGGCGCTGATGCACGCCCAAATTCAATTGGTGCGGCAAACAATAGAACAACAGAATACTTTGCTGGCGGGCCGGCCTGTGCAAGTGGCTCAAGCGCAGCCGCTTCCCGCAATTGCTGCAGTCGCCCCAGCGCCCAGCGCGCCCCTCAGCCCCACTAAAACAGTGCCGGCTGCCGCAGCTCAAGTCACCGCCATCAGCCTCAAACACCAGCGCTCGGCAGCACAGCAAATTGAGAAGATGAGCCGTCGCAGCAACGCCTCGGTTGATTTTGGTCTGTATTTCTTCGGTGACTACACCGCACCTTATCAGCGCGACAAATACGAGCTGCTGCTGGAGTCTGCCAAATACGCGGACAGCCGCGGCTTTTCCAGCATCTGGCTGCCCGAGCGACACTTTGCCTCTTTCGGTGGCCTCTCGCCCAATCCCGCCGTGCTCTGCGCTACTTTGGCTGCGGTCACGGACAACATCCACTTGCGCGCTGGCAGCGTGGTCGCACCCCTGCATCACCCTGTTCGACTGGCTGAAGATTGGGCGCTTGTGGACAGCCTCAGTCATGGCCGCACCGGCATGGCTTTCGCCTGCGGCTGGCATCAAAACGATTTTATCTTTGCGCCTGAGAAATATGAAAACAGGCAGCAGAACATGGTGGAGTCGCTGGAGCAGATCCGTGGGCTCTGGCGCGGCGACAAGGTGGAATTCACGACTGTCGATGGCGCAGTGACGAGCCCTAAGTTGTTCCCGCAGCCCTGTCAGAGCGAACCGCCTATCTGGATGACAGTCGTGAATAACATCGAGATGTTCAGCAAGGCGGGGCGAGACGGCCACGGCGTGCTGACAAACTTGATGGCGCAGAGCCCAGAAGTGCTGGAAACAAATATCGCGGCCTACCGCCAGGCCTGGCGTGAAGCGCAGCACCCGGGTGAGGGCTACGTTACCCTGCTGATGCACACCTACTTATCTGACGACGCCGATGCGGCGATTGAAAAAGCACGGCTGCCATTTCAGCAGTATTTGAGCAGTGCGGTCGGTCTCTTCAAGAGCTTGGTAAACGGGCTGGGTAAGAAGGTCGATTTTGACGCCATCACCGACAGTGATAAAGACTATTTGCTGAACGCTGCTTACGACGATTACGTCAAACACCGTGCTTTGATTGGCTCGGTTGAAAGCTCGAGAGCTTTGGTGCAAAAAATGTCAGATATCGGGGTGCAGGAAATCGGTTGTTTTATCGACTTCGGTGTAGAGGCCAGCCTTGTGTCACAGAGCCTGCCGGTCTTGGATCAGCTGAAAAATGAGTTCGTCTATCCGGTCGAGTCACGGCTGAGTGTTTGATCGATCTTGAAGTCAAACTCTGATTGTCGCTGGCGCAAAGCAGTCACACAAAGCGCATAATAGACGGGGTAAGTGCACATACAAATAAAGCTGCTTGTCATCACCCAATAACACCCAGAATACACGGCGTGTAATAGGGTGGTGATTCGGTAGGTCAAACGATATGGGCGGCGCAGTCTGCCGCTCTGCTTGCACTGACTTGCTTGCAAAGGGCTATCGAATAAAGAGCCGTTCGGCCGCTAGGAGCTGTGAGGGTCGGGGAATTGATCTCTGAAGCTGCGTTCAAGTCGAGTTGTTGAGCTTTATAATCTGAAAGGATAAGCCTAGAAAGACCTCTTTCTGAGGTGCTAAAAAGCACACGCCCTTTTGTCGCGCCGGAAACAGGCCGTGGCTGAACGCCGCAAGCTATGCACTGTGCAGCTTTCAGCCGCCACAGCTTTGCTGGGTAGCCCGTGTTCTTCGGCTGCCAAATAAACTAATACTTTGTAACTCAGCGTGTAGCAGCGGCTGTTTTCATCAAATTCAAGATCATGGATATCAACCAACATGTCAGCTGAAAATATCGGAAACTTTAACGGTATTATTACTTCTAGGGTCGAGCAGGAGCCGGATGCGCTCGCCTACAGCTTTTTAACTGAAAAAGCACAGGGTGAAATCCGCATCAGCTTCGCTGAGCTGGATCGCGCGATTCGCTGCACGGGGGCCGCTTTGCAGCGCCGAGATCTGCGCGGCAAAAGGGTGCTCTTAGCGCTTGCCCACGGGCCGGCGTTTATCTATGCCTTTTACAGTTGTCTCGCTCTCGGGGCGATAGCGGTGCCGGTTGTGCCGCCCTCCAAAAACAAAAAGAACCTCAAGCTGCAGGCCGTGCTGCTGGACGCGGCCCCAAGCTTGATTCTCACCGATTCTGATCTGATCGAGGTGTTTCAAAGCGGGCTGGAGTACAGCGCGGGGGAGCGACCTGACATCGTTGATTTCAGCTCGCTCAGCGCAGCGGCTGAATCCTTTGAGCCAGTTGATGTCAGCGGTGATGAGATTGCATTTTTGCAATACACATCGGGTTCAACCGGTGACCCCAAGGGTGTCATGGTCAGCCACGGCAATCTGATGGCGAACTCAGCGCTGATAAGCGCGGCTGCGCAGACCGATGTCAATTCAAAAGCGGTCATTTGGTTGCCCTTCTATCACGACATGGGGCTGATCGGCGGTGTGCTGCAATCCATGTTTGTGGGTACATCCACGCATTTGATCTCGCCTGTGTCGTTTATCCAAAAACCGATTCGTTGGTTACAGCTGATGAGCGAGCAACGCTCCACGATCGCCGTCGCGCCCAATTTTGCGCTGGAGCTGTGCTGCGACAAGGTGACTGACGAGCAGATGGCGAGCTTGGATCTGTCCTCGCTGCACTGTGTTTTTTGCGGTGCGGAGCCGGTCAACCCGAAAACGGTGCAGCGCTTCAGCGAAAAATTTGCCGCCTGCGGTTTTCGCCACAGCGCCTTCATGCCCAGTTACGGGCTGGCGGAAGCCACGCTCTACGTCAGCGGAGCCCTGCAGAGTGACGGGCCGACGGTTCTAACGCTGGACGCGGCATCCCTCGCGGTCAACAAAATCGTGGACAGCCAAGGCGATCAGAACAGCCAATCCTTGGTCAGTAACGGTGAGCTGGCGGATCGGGTGAAAATCGTAGACCCCGAGAGTTTGCTCGCGCTGGACGAAAATCAGATAGGGGAAATCTGGGTGCGCGGCGAGAGTGTCGCCCAGGGCTATTGGCAGCGGCCAGAGCTCAACAGCGAAGTGTTTGGCGCCACACTGGCGAGCGATCCAGCTGCCGGTAGCTTTTACCGCACCGGTGATTTGGGTTTTCACCGCGGCGGCGAGCTTTATATCAACGGCCGGATCAAAGATTTGATCATTATTCGTGCAAAAAATCATTACCCTCAAGACATAGAAGACACCGTCACCCGCAGTCACGAGCTGTTGACCACCGGTGCCGCGGCGGCCTTTTCGGTGGACAGGGGCTTTGGCGAGGAATTGGTGCTGGTGCTTGAGGTGGGCAGATCAGGCATACGCGCGCTCAAAGATGAAAAGGTCTGTGCACAGGTGATCGACGCTGTACTGGGCACTCTCAGCGCTCAGCACGAGCTTTTCCCTGCGGAAATCATGATTTTGAAGCCCGGCCGGGTGCTGAGAACGTCCAGTGGCAAGATCCAGCGCAACGGCAACAAGCAGGCTTGGATCGCCGGATCCCTTGAGCCGGTGCACCGCTGGGCGCAGCAAAAACCCGCGCTGAAGCGATCGATCCCCAGCAGTGACTCATCGGTACAGATATTCGCCAATCGTGCCGATATTGAGAATTGGTTGCTCGGCGAATTGTCGGTCAGGAGCGGCGTTGAGCGGCATGAAATCGCGCTCGACCGCTCGTTTTCAAGTTATGGCCTCGATTCACTTGCAGCTATTGAGCTCGTGGGCGAGATCAATCTGCGTCTCGAAGCCGATTCGCAAATAGATCCGACAGAGTTGTGGAACTATTCCACAGTCGAAAGCCTGCTCGATTACCTCAAGCCCCAAAAGACAGAAGAACGAAACGCAGAACCGGAAGACACAGCAGCTTCGACCGCCCCCTCTAAAAGCTCGGAGGAAGAGAGCGACTTGGCTGCTGAAGTCGCTGCCTTGCGCGCGCTATTGGGTGACTGAAGAGTCTCTCTCTGGTTCGCCAGTTACACTTTGTATCACCTATCGGAAAACGGTAAATGTCGGACCAAAAAAACAGCCCTAAAGCACCAGCTGTAGACACTGCACAGCTGATGCAACTGATTATCAAAGCTCGAAAGCGTATTGAAGAGTTAGAAAAAACGAATCAACACGCCGAAGACATCGCGATAATCGGGTTGGGCTGCCGTTTTCCAGGGGCCGATAACCCGGCCCAGCTGTGGCAGAACTTAGAAGCGGGTGTCGATGCGGTGGGGCCGCTGAAAGATGGCCGCTGGAACCTCGATGAGGTGGTCAGCAAGGGCGTTGACCCTGTCACCGGTAAAATGCGCACGGCGGACGGCGGCTTTCTGGACGGTGTCGCGGATTTTGACCCCGCGTTTTTTGGTATCTCGGGGCGTGAGGCAAAATACCTCGATCCCCAGCAGCGGCTGCTCTTGCAGACCAGCTGGCACGCCATGGAAGACGCCGGGCTGGTGCCCGGCGATCTGTCCGGCTCGGACACCGGCGTTTTCGTCGGCATCAGCGGCAACGACTACGGCCGCTTGCAAGTGGGCCGGCCCAGCGCTCAAGAGGCGTGGGCGGGCACCGGCAATGCGCTGAGTATCTCGGCCAATCGACTCTCCTATCTGTTCAATTTCAAGGGCCCGAGTCTCGCCATAGACACGGCGTGTTCTTCGTCGCTCGTCGCCATGCACCACGCGATGCGGGCGCTGCGCACGGATGAGACCTCCCTGGCGCTGGTGGCGGGTATCAACCTGATCTTGAGCCCCGATATCACCATCGCCTTCTCCCAGGCGGGCATGATTTCGCCCACGGGTCGTTGCCGCACCTTCGACGCGGACGCGGACGGCTATGTGCGCAGTGAAGGCGTGGGTGTGGTCATCCTAAAGCGCCTCAAAGACGCCGAGCGTGACGGCGACCGCGTGGTTGCGCTGCTGAAGGGCAGCGCGGTCAATCAAGACGGGCAGGGCAACGGCCTGACCGCACCCAATGGCCTGGCACAACAGGCAGTGGTGAAAGCAGCGCTCAAAGATGCGGGTGCTACGCCTGCGGAAATAGCCTACATCGAAGCGCACGGAACGGGCACACCTCTGGGTGACCCCATCGAACTCAACAACTTGGCGCGGATCTTCCCCGCTTTTGATAATGGCGAAAAGGTCGTAGTCGGCGCCCTGAAATCATCGATCGGTCACACCGAAGCGGCTGCGGGCATCGCCGGTGTGATCAAGACGGCACTGTGCATGCAGGCCGGTAAGATCCCCAAGCAATTGTTGTTCAACAGCCTCAATCCGCACATCAAAATCGACAAAAGTGGGCTGGCACTCGCCACTGAGACCCTGGATTGGCCCGCAAACAGAGACCTCGCCGGGGTGAGTTCCTTCGGTTTTGGCGGCACCAATTCGCATGTGATCCTCGGGCGTTACCGCGGTGAGAAGCGGGCAGTCAGCAAAAGCCAAGACTGCAGCGTGCTGTTGTTGTCCGCCAAGACAGAGCCCGCATTAAAGCGTTTGGCGCAGTCACTGTTGGACAAGCTGACACTGGCGGAAAACCCGCCGCCGTTGTCAGCGTTGGCCGCTGGGCTCAACAGCCGCCGTTCGAGCATGTCCATGCGCTTGGCCATCGCGGTGAACAACGGCGAAGCAAGCACATTGAACGACGCGCTCCAGAGCTTTGTAAGCGATACGGCGGGTCTTTTCTGTACCCAAAAGAGAAAGGGAACGCGCCCGCCACGCTTGGCTTTTTCATTCAGTGGTCAGGGCTCGCACTACGCGGGCATGGGACAGCGTCTGTATGACAAATACGACGTCTTTGCAGACGCCATCGATCACTGCGAGCAGATCCTGGCGCCGCACTGCGATACGCCACTTTTGGATTTGTTGTTCGATCAAAGCTCCGCACGGCTGGAGCAAACCGCTTACGCCCAACCGGCTATTTTCTCTCTGCAGTACGCCCTGACGGCGCTGTTCGCCTCGTGGGGCATCAAGCCCGATGTGGTCATGGGCCACAGCTTGGGTGAATACGCTGCAGCCTGCGCTGCGGGTGCTGCTTCGATCGATCAAGTGCTGCCCCTTGTGGCCAAGCGCGGCGCCTTGATGCAGGCCTTGCCGGCGGGCGGCGGCATGCTCTCAATCAAGGCTGAGCTGGCAGCAGTCTCAGCTCAGATTACGCCATACCCAGAGCTCTCCATTGCCGCTGTCAATGGCCCTCAGAGCATCGTGGTCGCGGGTAGCCTGGAGCTGCTCGAGAAGCTCAGCGCCGCTTTCACGGAGCAGGGCGTGGAGACCCGTTCGTTGAAGGTTTCGCATGCTTTTCACTCCTGCCTGCTCGACCCGATGCTGGCGGAGATGCGCACATTGGGCACAGAGATAACTTGGTCGGGACTGAAGATTCCCCTGGTCTCAAACCTGAACGGTTCGGAGTTGGCAATTGGCCATCAGCTGGACGCCGAACACTGGGTAAAACACAGCCGGCAAACCGTGTTGTACCATGAATCTTTGCAAACGCTGGCGGACAATCCAACCACGGTTGTATTAGAGATCGGCCCCAAGCCAACACTCAGCGCTTTGGGCCGGGCGAGCGATACACTTGATAAAGATAGATTCGTCGCCAGCTTGACCGGTCGCGGCGAAGAAGAGCGCAACTTGATGATGGCGGTTGCCGCCTTGAGCGCTTACGGCGTGGAACTCGGGCCCGAATTTATGGGCGAAGGCGATGTGAGCGGTGATGCACTTCCTCTCTATCCCTTTGAACAGACACGGTATTGGATCAACGACGAGTCAAATGACTTGATCGAGAAAAAACTAAGCACTGAGATTGAACGCGCTGAAGCACCTGTTCAGCCTGTCAATTTGCCCCGGGTGGCAGATGAAATACAGCTCGCGCCACAAGACGTGGCGCCAGAGCCTAGCACCGACATCCATGCCTTGTTTCAAGAGCAGCTGGATCTGGTGCAGGCGACCATCAACAGCCAAATGGCCTTGCTGCAAGCACAGGGCAACGCTGAGGAGCTTCCACCCGCTGCGCTGAGTGCCCCAGAGCCGGCGTCTTTGCCCGGCCCTGCAGCCGTGCCCGTAGCCCCTGCGAAATCACTGCCGCCCGTACAAAGAACGCTTGTCGCCGCCGCTGTGGCCGCGGTGATCGACAATGGCGAGCCCATCCCGCTGCGCCCAGCGGCGCAGGTCTTGTGGCTGTTGGCACAGAAGAGCGATAACGCTTCCTTGGCCTACCATGTGCCAGTGACCATCAGCTTGCAGGGCAATTTGCAGCTGCAGCACCTGCAGTCCTCTGTCGACGCACTGGTGGCGCGTCACGACGCTTTGCGCACGGTGTTTCCGCAGTTTGGCGAGATGAAGCTGTTGCCAACGCTGCGGGTGTCTGTGCAGCACAGTGATGCGCGCGGATGGTCCACGCAGCAAGTCAGTGCATGGATGGACGGGCTGGGCGATGAGCTCTTCGATGTCGCCACAGGTCCGTTGCTGCGGGTCAAAGCGCTGCAGACGCAGAACGATCAATTTAAACTCTGCATCGAAGCACATCACCTGGTATTCGACGGCCTCTCCATGAACCTGCTGGTGCAGGAGATGGGCGCGCTCTACGGCAGCTATTGCCTGGGCACTGATGCCCAGCTGCCGCCTGCGATGTCCTACCGCGAATACCTGAGTTGGAACCATCAGCTGCGCCTCACTGATACGGCGCAAGCGGACAAGGCTTACTGGTTGGACAAGCTCGGCGCCGGTGTGGAAGCGCTGGATCTTCCCACTGATCAGCCGCGCGGCAGCAGCAATCACTACCTGGGCGCCAGCGAGCTGATCGTGCTGGACAAGGCCTGCAACGATGGCCTGCGCACGGCCGCCAAAGAGCTGGGTCTGACACCGTTCATGCTGTTGTTTTCTGTGTTTGGCGCGGCGCTCGCGCGATTCGCAGCGCAACAGCAAGTGGCACTTGCAATACCCACCACCGGTCGCTCGCCCGAGGAAGATCGGGCCCTGATCGGTTATTGCTCTGACATTTTGTTTGCGCTCTGCCAGGTGGACAGCGAAGATACATTGCCCGAGCACTGTGCAAAAGCACGTCGCAGCTTGTTGGCCGATTTCACTCACCGCGACTATTCGTTTGCCTGGTTGGTGGAAGATCTCAAACAGCACAGTGGCGGCCAGTCGGATCTTCCGCTGCAGGTTGTATTCAATTATCAGAACGCCTATATCAACGCCAATTTCACCGGCCTTGAGAGCAGTGTTCAGCCCCGATCGGACAAATACCTGGACGCTGAAATAACGCTCAA
>JAWSVD010000615.1:0-1015 GCA_033852095.1 Granulosicoccaceae bacterium
CGCCCAGGTATTTCTCCATGCGTTCGGTGCTGGCGAAGGCGAATTGCCCGCCGGGCAGCTGCAGGGTGTCGCGCAGGGCGCGCAGGTCCACCTGCCTAACGGGGCAGCTAACGCGGCGGGCTATTCAAGCAGTAGCTGGCGGCGAGTGGGTTTACACGCTCTTGCGAGTGGCACGGCCAGTGCCGCCAACGGTGGGGATTTTGAATCGGGTTTTGTGGCTGGGGGGTTCAGTCAATGGACGAACTCCGCAGTTGACATCATGATTGGTGAGGATGTTTCCGCAGAGTTAATCGGGAAAGTCATGACTCAGGCAACGGCAGGTGCGATGCAGGCAATATTAACAGGGGGGGATTTACTGACGGGAGCGATAACAGCAGGTTTTAGCCGGCTCTACAGCGCTACCTCGCTAGCAGCGGGGAGTGACATCAGTGCGGCTACCCTAGATACCGAAATTTCTGAGGAAAGTAGCGCTAAGCAATTAGGGCCAATTTGGTTTAAACCGAACAATCATGAATACACCGTGGGGCGGCTTAAGCACTGGTTGATTTATCCGGGTTCGGAAAAATTCGGAATTGGTATGATTCTGGATGTCATGCTCCCCGCAGCCCATGCGTTCGGCGCTGAACACGACAATTTCGTCCGCAAAGCAGTAGCTCAGGGGTATTCGGATCTAGTCGTGAATGTCCCCTCTATGTTTGTTATGTATCCTAAGGCTATTTTGCAAGAAATGCTGAATACCCCCGCTGGTGTTATAAACATGATCAGAGGTTCCTCGGTCGGTGTTCCTTTCCCACACAGAGATCCGTAGGTGCAGAAAATGAAAGTAGTGTGTATGTGGAGGGTCGTGACAATTGTATTCCTGATGGCTCAGGTAGGTTGTAACAGGACATACAAGGATATCAGCGACAGGATAGAATATAGAGATATCATAGGAAAGGAGTACACCACACTTGTACCGCTAACACTTGAGGGTATCAGTAGAAAGAATGGTAAGGAATCTCCGGTGGCATTCTAC
>JAWSVD010000016.1:0-13395 GCA_033852095.1 Granulosicoccaceae bacterium
TAGTCATTTGATTGGTAACCACAGCGTTGCGAAATTGGCAGGCTGTCGTCGCTCCACTGGGCGGCAACGCCTGCACTTAGATAGATCCGCGGTGAAATCGGCAATGACATTTCGGCACCGGCTGCCACACGGAAAAAGTCTGAGCTTCCCTCTGGCGCCGAGCCGTTCTGGTTAGTATTCGGCAAAGCACCGAAATCATCAAAACCCTTTGTTGCTGAAAGTGCGTGCCTCTTCTGGAAGGCAAAAGGGCGTCCCGAAAAATAGGTGAAAGAGGTGCGTAACATGCGCAGGGATTCCTTTTCCTGGACGGCTCCGAGTGCCTGCGTTTGAGAATCCCGCCCTGTAAGCTCAAGGCTGGCAATGCTCCGTGACGCGCCTTGCACGGCCCATTCCCGGCGAATACCCAGCGAGACATTAGAAAGATGTCCCTCGAGTCCCAAGGCCAAGCTGGTCGCCGACCCCAGCCGAGCATCGGCGAAATCCGAGTTCAAGGTTAAGGTCATATCCGTCGATGGAAAGTTGAACCGGTAGGCGGCCCCAGCAGCCAGAAGTTCGTGGCGATCGTCATCGGCAGGGCCAGATAAGACGGCCACCAGATCCAGCTGATCCGGCTCGCCCAGCACGGCGGGCAATGCGGCCCCAAGCCCCAGAACATACGGTCCGATTTCTTCTGCACCGTCGCTTGAAAATGTCAGAAAACCGGTGTTTTTGACTACTTCTTGGATCCTGGAAGCAGAACCGCGGTCGACGCCGACTGCGGGGTCGATCACCAGAGTGGTGAAGAATGATTGGGCTTTGGCGGGCGAGACGGTTGTCATGAGAGCCACCAAGAAAAGAAACCGAAGTAAACAGTCTTGTGCGCTCAGAGATGAGCAGCAAGCAAAGTGTCTTGTTGTTTTCAACACGGTGGTAACTCCGCTGTATCGCGAATGACGACTTACCAAAACACACGAGCCCGCTGAATTCAATCTTTCAAGGAGAATTCACGGTATGTGCGCTAGGCTAATGTTCAAAATCAAATACGATCTCTTGCAGAGTATTGAGTTTTACGCCGCATCCATAGCGCCGAGCGATATTCCTGGCGGTGCGGTCAGTTGTGGCATCGAAAGAAGCAGATTTCTGTTTTTCCCCAAAGTCTGCGGTGCTCTTGTCTTTGATAGTCGCAATCAATTTAAAATCGTCGAACTGCAGGTCGAGAGATACAGACTTGGTGCCCAGATTCTGGCTCAGCTCTTCACACCAGTCGGTGATAGCAGGGGCGGCCCTGCGTACTACGTCGTCTCGCGCGCCCCAGCTCGCGGCCTGACGTGAAACGAATTTGTTGACCTTTTCACTGAGTGAATTGTCCAGCTTAAGCCATGTCGATGCGTGATTGGCAACACCCGCGTTCAGCAGAATATTCAGCAGCAAGGCTAAGATCGTTGTCATCGCCAGTGGGCTGCTAACCACCAACGCAATCCAGTCAGGTGCACCAACAAATAGTTCAGGCATTGCCATGGTGCCTACCCCAGCCAGCAGTGGTATGCCCACCACAAAATTCCGCCGGGCATCCAACATGCGCGACGAGATCAGCGAGATTGCAGAAGACACGAGATGCACCGCTAGGAACAGTAGCCCTGCACCGATCACAGGTAGCGGCATCAAGGCAAGGGTTGCCGTCAGCTTTGGCATTAAGGCCATCAAGACAAACAAAAACGCGAGATACAGCCCTATTCTGCGAGAGGTCACGCCCGTTGCTGATGCAAGGCCGATGCTGCCACCGGACATATTAGTGCCAACCCCGCCCAAAACCCCTGAAGCGATATTGCTGACCCCAGCGGCGACGATCCCTCCGCCAAGTGATTTTGTGTCGGGGCGTTTCCAATTGGCATCATTGGTTTTTTGGCTGCTGACGATGAGGCCCGCGTCCGACAGGTTAGCTGCTAGGGTCGCGATGACAAAGGGTAAAACCAGCGCCACGTCAAACGACAGCCTTGGGAAGCTAAAGGACTGAAAGCCTAAAATCGGCATGTCTTTGAGATCGTCAAATTGGGCTGGATCAAATAGTCCGAAATAGCCAGACGCGAGATAGCCGATCACAAATCCGATCGCCGTGGCGTAGAGGCGGAATTTAATACGTGTCGTGACGCTGAGCAGGATGATGGTGCCAAGTGTAATCAGGGCCACAAACAATTCACTTGCTTCGGACACTTCATCGCCTTTGCCCAATCCAGCGAAGCGGGGGAGTGCAACCATGACCAGACTCAGGCCAACCATCAAAACAACGACGCCGGACACTTCGGGTGGAAATAACCACCGCAGCCGGCGTAAAACAGAGGAAAAGCACAGCGAACAAAGACCCGAAAATACGGTCATACCAAAGACCATGCTCATCCCACCAAGTTGCGCCGCCTGCATGGCAGGGAATACAAAGATGGCAGATGTGATGAAAGGACCAAAGTACCCTGATCCAACGGGTCCAAACCTCCAGGCTTGCACAAATGTTCCAAAGGCCATCGCCATCAGCGACATACTGACCACGGCTGATGCTGCAATTCGATCAGCACCCGACTCCAAGGTCACCAGAACGGGATGCGCTAGGGAGATGAAAGCCAGAAATGCGTGTTGTGCAGCCAAAACGATGGAAACACCGACTGGCGGCACTTCGTTAACGCTGTAGATCAGATCCACAGGTTTTCTGGTTGTTTCGGAGAGGTCGCGGTTCAAACGCTCGACCTCGATCGCCGCCGCGGCATAAGCGGAAATTGCGTTTTGGATCTGTAGATCACTGGCGTTAAAGTGCCGCTGCGTCTCACTGCCGCACAACAGCACACCAAATACTTTCTCGTTCGAGCGTAAGGGGCTGCAGACGACAGACATCAATTTGCTATCCGCAGTAAGTGAGCGGCTGTCTATGCCCACTTCGTTTACAATCTCGCCGACACCGTTTTTGATCACCGATGCGATTAAGTCTTCTCCTAGATCACGCGTTGCACGACCATGAAATGCCGCACCTTCATTGGCGATGATTTCCAGCCGGTTGGTTTCGGGGTTCAGCATCAATACAACCGCACAGTCGCAGTGTAAAACACCAATCGCCTCTTCGCAGACGATGCCGGCGATTTGAACCGGGTCGGTCGCGCCCAGCACCTTTTCCGAGAGGGAGTACAACATCGTGATTTCACGATATCGGTTCAGAGACTCGCGTCCTATGGCGCGGGCGTCATTTTCCTGAATGGCCAGAGCGGTGAATATACTGGCGAAATCCGCGGCTCTGTGTCCACCGACGTAGCCAATGCTTGTGTCTTGATCCGATATTTCGACCCATTCCAGGCCTTCCATCGAGGGGTCACCGGCCAGAACTTCTCCCTGTGAATTAACCAGAACCGTGGCTTCGTCTGAGCGCTCAAGCATTGGCACTATGTTGTTCTGCACACCGGGTTTTCGAATCAGCCTTTGTAAAGTGCGATTTGATTTGGCCTGCCCAAACGGAAAATGCTCTATATTCTGGCTCATTTGACAAACACTCTGTGGCTCACCAAAGGTGATTAAGAGAAAATGGCTTTGCGAACGGCGGACAAAAGCTCGTCCGGGTTAAACGGCTTGGTCATATAGGAATCTGCGCCCACTTGAGTGCCCCGCAATTTGTCATATTCCTGCCCCTTGGCGGTCAACAGGATGATATAGGGTTGCGGAATATCCTTGCTGTTGCGAATGCTCTGACAAACCTCGAAGCCATTGGCATGGGGCATCATCACATCCAACAGAATCATATGCGGGTGTTCGGTCGTCGCGAATTTCAACGCCTGAGCCCCGTCCTCAACCATAGATATTTCGACACCTTCGTCTTCAAGCTCTTCGATGCTTTGCAGAATGAGCAGTCGAAGATAGGCTTCATCTTCAGCGATCAATATTTTCTTCGTCATCAATGGCTTCCTTGAGTCAAATGGCCGCGGCCCCGGGCTTTGCAGTGGGGATTTGAAAGGTGAAGGTACTGCCGAAACCAAGGATGCTCTCCACGCAAATCGAGCCACCGAGGTGCTCGACGATTTCTCGGCAAATCGGTAATCCAAGGCCGGTTCCCGTGGGCTTTTCGGTCAATGTATCGCCCACTTGCCGGAATTTGTCGAAGACTTCGGCTTGATCTTCAGGAGAAATACCACTGCCGGTATCGGTGACACTGACGGACACAAAGGAACCGTCGCCCCGGATGGCCTGGCAAACCACATGGCCCCTGTCAGTGAATTTCACAGCGTTCGAAATCAGGTTGATAACGACCTGAACCAACCTATCGTGATCCCCAATAGCCAGGGGAAGTGCCTCTTCTATGTTGACCTGCAGTTCCAGGCTTTTTTGTTTGTATAGGCTGGTTGTCGCAGCAACTGCCTGCTCGATGATTGCACCGATATCGAGATCTTCAATGTCCCATACCATCTGACCGGCTTCTATTTTCTCAAGATCAAGAACATCATTGATCATTTTTGTCAGACGCTCGCCTTCCAGAATCATGATTTCGATGTTTTGCCGAACCTGTGACATCGCGCGCTCAGTTGGGCGATCTGTCGCATCGACTTTGGGGAACACTGTTTTATCCAAACGGCCTTTAATGATATGAGAAAAACCAAGGATTGCTGTTAAGGGTGTTCTTAGCTCATGGCTGACGTTGGCAATAAAGCTGCTTTTTGCAGCGCTGGCACTTCGCAGCCGTTCGACCAGTTCATCCAGTTCACGCTCATGCCGTTTCAGGGCTGTAAAGTCGGTTACAACCATCACTGTACCGCCGTCTTCGGTGCGTCGTTCCGTGGCATTGATCCAGCGATCATTTTTGAGCTGTACCAGCTTGGATCCGGTGGGTTCATGATGGTTTTCAAGCGCTAAGTTGAGCCACGCCTGTGGAGCAACATCGCCGACGATGATATCGCCCGCAAGCATCTGTTTGAGAAGATCTTCATAGGAGATATCCGCCGTCAGTACGTCGGCACCGTCAAACAACAGCTTGCCAAATTGACTGTTGCTCAATACTAATCGGTCTTTGGCATCAAACAGCGCAAAGCCCTCTTGAATACTTTCAATGGCATGATCCAGTCGGCTTCTAACCTCGCTGATTTCACGCAAATTCGAATCGCGTACGTTGACTGCCGTGTCACGAAATACGCGTAGGGCCTGTGCCATGGAACCAAGCTCATCATCGCTGCCTTGCGGAATCTCTGCGCCCAGATTGCCATTGGCGATGGCCATCATGGATGACGTCAGATTCGTCAGTCGAGCCAGAATATTGCGCTGTACATAGAAACGTATAATCAGCAGGGTAGACACCACAGTGATGCCGACAACAGAGATCAACAGCCATGAGGCCATTGTTTGAACTGAGCTTGCACGGATGTTGGCACTGGCCACGTCCGCTTTTGCTACACCTATCATGCGATTAACCGCCTCTGCAAATCGATCGGCGAGGTCTGAATTTTCCTCTAAGGCCTGGCCAGCGGCGCTTTCCAGCTGCAGGCGAAATGCCTCCTGTTGAAGCAAGTTGTTGCTGCCGACATACAGTGATGAGAGCGAAGCCAAATCGGTCCCCAGTTTCGCCGTGACAGGCGGATCGAGTTTGATCAGAATATGCTTGATCTGAGCGATTGCGGCTTGGGCTTCTGCGGCCCCGGCGGTGACCTGCATTTTTAGAATCAAAGCCAGTTCCCTTGTCTTGGCTATGAGCTTGTTCAAATCAAACTGTTGATGGGTGATAGGCGGGTCACTCCTTAGATCACCGGATACATCACTTGCTGCTGCTAGCGCTAATACTCTTGCGATGCGATCAACGGCCTGCTCACCGAGCACAATCAGACTTTTCTGGGATTGAGTGACCGCGAGACGGGCGCCAACAACCCGGTCTATTACTTCGATATTGCTTGAAAACTGTAAGGCTGCCCGGTCGATTGACGATGCCGCCCGCGGGTCGATGTCGTATTGATGCAGACTGGCGAGCAATACGTTCAAACGTTCGACCTCCGCTGCCAATTCCCGCTTTATCCACTCTTGTTCCTCGACGCTATTTGCAGAGATCAGCAGAGGCACGGAACCGACTATTTTTTGCGCCGTGCGGGTAAGATCAAGCGCTATCGTCGCGATCGGGATAGACTGACGTGATATTCGGTCTTGTCCTTTTGCGTTGGCCCAAAGCGACAGGATAGCGATAATTGCCGCCACTACAACCAATGAGCTGATGCCGAGAAAAGCAAACATCAGCCGTTTGCGCACACCTTGTCCGGCGACGATATCGGCCGCTTTGATGTGGCTTGAACCCGCGATGGAAGGCATTGGAATTGCCGCTGTTTGCTTTGCTGTTTGCGATTGCATTTCGAGTGCTATTTGAGCAGCTTGATTTCGCGATAGAACCGCTCGGCCCCGGGATGCAGCGGGATCGCAACGCCATCCAGCGCCGTTTCCAGCGTCACTTCACCGCCCTTGGAATGCCCTATATCCAATAAACGCCTGCTTTTCTCGTTCCAAAGTGCCTGAGTGATTTTATAGATCAGCTCTTCGTCCTGGCTCTCATCCGCCACCCACTGTGCTCCAACTGCAAGGGTGACAGTCTCACCGGTACTGGCGTAGGTTCCGGCAGGGATTATGTCGGAACTGTAGAAGGGGAAGTTCTTGATTATTGTGTCTGCAACCCGGCCGCGGATGGGCACGAGTGTGATTTCAGTGCGCTCAGCCAATTCGATGATCGCATTTGTCGGGTACCCGGCCGTGATGAAAAAGGCATCCAGTTCATTGGCAATCATGGCTTCGGCAGCGGGCACAGACTTTAGATACCGATTATCAAGATCGTCTTCAGACAGACCGAAGGCGGTTAGAATAGCCAGGGCGTTTGCATAGCTGCCCGATCCTTTTTCGTCCAGCGACACCCTTTTGCCTTTTAAATCACTGACATCTCTTATCCCCGCGTTTTCGCGCGCGATAAGCTGAATATGCTCTGGATACAATGCAGTGATCGCGCGCAGGTTCTTCAGGGGTTTGGAGTGTTCATAGAGACCGGTGCCTGAATAGGCCCAATAGGCGACGTCTGATTGGCTGAACCCGGAGGTGAAGCGCCCCGATTTGATGCCCTCGATGTTGTCAACCGAGCCCTTAGAGCTTTGCGCTACCGCGATGAGCCCTTCGACCCCGCAGCTGCCACCTTCATCACAGGGCCTGGAGCCTGGCGGATTGGAGATTGCATTGGCAACCATTCCGCCCAATGGAAAGTAGGTAGCCCCTGTACCACCGGTCCCAATGGTGAAGAAATGCAGCTCCTGGGCGCTTGTCGTTGCGGGCAAGGTAAAGAAGAGCGCGATCAAGGCACAGCATCGGAGCGACGCAGTTGGGGTCCTCGGCGCAGTACAGCTGGCTTGCAGCAAAGCAAAAGCTCGAAAGAGTGGGTGAATACCTTTCATTTCTGTCTCCCTTTACGACGACTGGGGAAACTATAAATGCCAATTGTTGCCGAATTATTTGCAAAATAATTAGCCGCAAACAGCTTGGATCCATGGACAGCCCAAATCAGCCTGGAAAAAATGGCCCACGGTGTCGTCGTCGGACTGACTTCAGTAAGCAGGGGAGGGATACGCCAGGGCCAAGGTACAAACTTGTAGCTCTAGAGTGCTCTGGAGGACGCTGTCTGTGTTTTAGGGATTTGAGTTGAATCGCGAAAGGCAAAAATGAGTAATTGAAATGCCATGAGCTCTTAATTCGCTGTATTGCTCATTTCCAAAAGTTCTGATCAAGGCTCAACAATCGAGCAACGCTAGCAAGGCGAGGTGCAGTTCAGGTGTTGCTGCTGAGACAACCGCACCGTCAGAGTGAAGATCGAGTGCTTTGCCGCGCCAATCCGTCATGATGCCACCTGCTGCGTGAATAACGCTCGATAGGGCGAGGTAGTCATAGGGCTGAAGATCGAAATCGATCACGGCGTCTATGTGGCCGGAGGCGACCAGGGCGTGAGGGTAGCAGTCGTACCCAAATCGACGTGTGCTGCCAGCTTGCAGTAGGCGATTGAGCGTCAAAGGGTGTTGAGTAAGTAGCTTCTCGCCCTCATTGATATACAGCACGGCGTCGCCGAGTATTGTTTGCGTGGACACGCGTATGGCATCGCCATTGCAACGCGCGCCACACCCGAGCCCGCCGGTGTAGATCTCTCCCAGTATGGGCATGGAAATGAGCCCCGCGACGGGTACGCCGGCTTTGAGGTGGGAGAGCAGCATGCCAAAGAGTGGGTTGCCGGATATGAAGGATCGCGTGCCGTCGATCGGATCGATCACCCAAAGGTTTCCCTCAAGGTCGCCATCCAGGCCACTCTCTTCGCCAAAAATAGCATCGTCAGGGTACTTGTCTGTGATGAGTTGCTTCAGCTCACTTTCGATAAGGCGGTCGATGACAGTCACCGGGCTTTCGTCCGATTTAAAAGTGATCTCCTGGGGTTGTCGGAAGTATTTTCGCGCCAATTCTGTCGCTGATTTAGCCCAAAGCTCACAGTCCGAAAGCAATAAGCTCACGTCGTTTGCAGTTGCCGCCGTGTTCTTGGTGTCGTTCATGTGCTAACTCCGGAGTGGCTTTGTGCTGTTCGTCTGGCTTGCGCTTTAGGGCTTCACTTCTGGTTTATGTTAGACGAGCACTTTCGTGCCTAGCTTTCTGAATGGGGCTGATTGCTCTTCTTGCGCCCGGCTGTCAGTGACAAGGGTGTGCAGAAAACTGGTTTCGCATATCTGAACGCGGTTTGTTATGCCCAGTTTGGTCCGGTCGCAAAGAAACACATTCTCAGAGGCTTGTTTGATCATGGCGCGGGCGATTTCTGCTTCTCTTAGGTCAAATGAGAAAGCGCCCTCTGTCGCGTGCATGGCGACGGGGGCCACAAAGGCCAGGTCGACTTTGAAACGTTGAATCTGGGCGAGTGCTATTTCGCCGAATGTCGCGGGTACGTCTGAGAGCATCTGGCCGCCCACCAGGATCAGTTCGATATCAGCGCCTGAAGCCTTGATGGTTTGCGCAATATCTAGCGAGTTAGTGAGCACCATAATGCCTGACAACTTCGTTAGCGATTGCCCGAAAACTGATGTCGTTGTTCCCGCGTCGACCATGATCGAAGCGCCCGTTGGGATCAACGACAGGGCTTTGCGTGCAATGTCTTGCTTGGCTCGCATTTGTGCGCCCAAGCGCTTTTCGAAAGAATCTTCAGCGCGTTGTGTGGGCAGTACGGCACCGCCATGCACGCGATTCACCAGGCCACCCCCCTCGAGTTCGACCAGGTCCCTGCGCACGGTCTCACGGGAGACGTTCAATAGACCGGCGAGGTCGTTCGCGCTGACGAGTTGATTGCTTTTAAGCAGGGCCAAGATTTGCTGGTGACGTTCTTTAGACCACATGGATTAGGCTTCACTCATTGGAATAGGCTTGGGGGTGGCGATTGACAGTATGGCTCTCATCAATGCCATTGCGAGGCAGACGACGGCCATAATGCAGGTTGAAAATGCGGCTGCTTGAGAAGTCAGCCCGGCGTCGTCGAGGCGCATGATAGTGACGGCTGCAACATTGAGCTTGGGCGTGGTCAGAAAGACAACGGCCGACAGGGTCACCATGGATCGCATGAACAGGAAAAAGAAGACCGATATCAGCATGGGCGCAACAAAAGGCGAGACTATGTCGATGGCGGTACGGGCCATACCCGCGCCCAGCGTGGTGGCCGCTTCCTCAAGCGCAAGGGGGAACTGGCGGAACCCTGTCATCACGGTCAGAAAGGCCTGGGTGTGGTAGTGGTAGAAGTTCACCACGGCAATGAGCACAGCGGTTCCGTAGAGCAAGTAGAGCGGCGTGGCAGTGGAGTTGAAGGTGAGTATATAAGCCAAGCCAAGAACAATCCCGGGCACGGCGGCAGGCATTGCGGCGAGGACTTGTATGGCTTGCGCGGCCTTCGCCGGAAGCCGTCTGAGCCCCAGAGCCATGATGAAGATCAGAAAAGTGCCGCCGGCAGCCGCCATGAGCGAAATGACGACGGTGATCCACAGAGAGCTGTAACCACCCGCCAATGTGATGTTGTAATGCTTGAACGTCAGGTCGAAGTTGTAGGGCCACAGCTTGACAAAGCTTGCGTAGATGACGATACCAATAACAGCGAGGATCGCTGCAATAATTGCGTAGCAGACGATGGCCATGGGAATGTCGCGTAGCGCGGTGAAGGAGGGGGTGTATTTTTGAATATCCGCAGCAAATTGACCTTGTTGGCGTTTCATCGCGCGTCGCTCGATGTAATATGAAATCACGGTCGGCAGCAGCAACAAGATACCGACCACTGCACCCATGTTGAAGTTTCTCAAACCAATAACCTGGGTGTAGATTTCTGTCGCCAGCACGGAGTAGTCCCCACCGATGACTGCGGCGTTGCCGAAATCGGTGATGGTGATAATAAAAACCACAAATGCTGTATTCAGAAGCGCAAAGATGACCGCTGGAACGGTCAAGTCTCGGAACTGGCGGCTGGGTGACGCGCCAATGGATTCTGCTGCTTCATAGGTGCGAGCATCCAGTAGCACCAGCGAAGCGCCAATGATCATCACCGCTTGCGGCAGGGCATACAAGGTGTTGGCCATCAGGAGACCCCAGAAGCCGTAGATGTCAATCTCAACGCCGGTCAGTCGACTGACGACACCGTTTCTTCCCAGCAGAAAGATGAGTCCCAGTCCCTGCACCAGAGAGGGAGCCAGCAGTGGTAATGCAATGGCGGCACGTATCAGTCGCTTGCCTCGAAAGGCACAGCGGTGAAGCCCGTGCGCGATGATGAAGCCAAGGCACACGCTTAACGCTGTTGTTGTTATGCCCATGGACATAGAATGGCGTGTGGCCCGCCAGAAGCCGCTGGATGTGAGAACTTCTAAGTAGTTCTCAATGCCATAGCTGCCATCTGGAGTGGTAATAGAGCGCAGAAAAACAATCGCCATCGGGTACAGAAAAAACAGAAACAGCCCGGTCAATGGCACCGCAACGCAGCATATGCTGAGGATTTTGTCAGCATTGAACCTCGTGGCCTTGCTTGTCATCGCTTGTGGCTGTGCAGCACGCATCAAGCGAGCACCTCTGCGGTGTCATTCACGACCCATGTGCAGGCAGATGGCTCGATCTCGAGTATGACCTTTTGGCCTTCATTGAACGACTCGATGCCGTTTGTTTCCACCGTCAGTGGTCCAAGAGGGCTTTCCAGACTGAGTCGAGTCAGGTTGCCGAGGAAATTGACGGAGCAAACAGTGGCGAGACCGTTGGGGTCAGCAGAGGCTTTGATATGTTCGGGCCTGAGGCAGGCGATCAGCTGCTCGTCGGAGGCGCTCGGGCGGTCTTCTAACAAATCGGGCATCACGCTTCGGATTCTATCCGTCTCTATCAAGTTGCTGATGCCCATGAAATCTGCAACAAAGCGAGTCGCTGGCTTGTTGTAGAGTTCGCGTGGTGAACCGCTTTGAACTACAACGCCGTGGTTCATGCAGATCACCTTGTCTGCCAGGGCCAGAGCTTCTTCTTGGTCGTGCGTGACCATCAACGTCGGGATTTCCAGCGTGCGTTGCAGCTGTTTGATTTCATCCCGTAGAGAGCTACGTACCTTGGCGTCCAGTGCCGACAGGGGTTCGTCGAGAAGCAGCAGCCGGGGATTCACCGCAATTGCGCGCGCGAGGGCGATTCTCTGTTGTTGGCCACCCGACAGCTGGCCAGGCAGTTTGTTGGCGACATGCGGCAGCTTGATCATCTCGAGTAATTCAGTGACGCGGGATGCGATTTGCTCAGCTGATGCCTTGCGAATTTTTAGTCCGTAGCCGATGTTTTCCGCCACGTTCATGTTCGGAAATAGAGAGTAGGATTGAAAGACAATGCCGAAGTCCCTTTGACGGGCTGGCAAGTTTGTAATCGCCTTGCCCTCTAGCGTGACCTCACCTGAGTCGATACCCGTCAGGCCTGCAATGATGCGAAGCAGTGTCGTCTTGCCACATCCACTTGGCCCCAGTAGGCAGACAAACTCGCCTTGCTCAAGCGAAATAGAGACGTCGTTCAATGCCGTGAATGCGCCGTATCGTTTAATTGCATTGCGGACGGTTAGATACATTGTGTGCTTACTCGAAGGGGGCGCGTCGGGATAGGCTTGCAGCCAACGCCAGATCAAATGCGGGCAAACGGTCGGTTGAGCAAAGGGCGGATGGCGACTTGCCATCCGCTGTTGTCGCTTCGATTAGCGACCGAAACGCTCTCTCCATTCGGCCTTGATAGCCGTTTGACGGCCTGCGGATTCGACGAAATCCACGGGGGCCAGCACGGTGCTGATGTCGGCGGGCAGACCTGCCTTTTTAGATGCTTCAGATACCTCTACACCCGGCAGCGTCACCAGCGCTTTGTATTGTCCGAAAAGCGCGATGGCGTCAGCTGACATCGTCCAGTCTAGGAATTTTTTTGCTTCAGTCTTGTTGTCACTGCTGGCGAGAACCCCCGATGCTTCTAGCTCATAACCCACGCCGCCTTCGGGGAAGACCATGGCCAGGGGGTAGCCTTCGGCGATTGATTGCATCGCCGTGAAAGCCAGCGAGATACCCACGGTGTATTCTCCAGTCCGTGCTGCTTTGCAAGGCTTGGAGCCTGAAGACGTGTACTGCGCCATGTTCGGATCGACGGCTTCAAGTTGTTGCCAACCCGCTTCCAGGCCAAGGCTCTGTAGAACAGCGTTCACGTGCAGATAACCGGTGCCTGAGGAATTTGGATCTGGCATCAGGACTTCACCTTTGAATCCGGGAGCGGTGAGATCAGCCCAGCTGGTCGGCATGGCCAAACCCTTGTCCTTTAGTCGTGCGGTGTTGACGCAAAATGCACCCATATAACCGATTTGGGCGAACCAGCGATCGTCAGCGTCTCGGAATTCTGGGGCAAGCGCCTCGGTGCCTGCAATTTGGGTGGGTTCAAGCAGGGCGAGCACCTGGGGGTCCATCATGGCGGTGACGGCCCAGCCCCAGATGAGGTCCGCTTGAGGGTTGCCCGCTTCGGCGAGAAGGCGCGCGCCGAGTTTGCCCGTCGACAGTCGCAATACGTCGATCTCCATGTCGGGCATCGCGGTCTTTGCTGCATCCAAATAGATTGCAATTTCTTCTTCCTCTAACGCGCTGTAAACAGTCAGAGAGTCTGCTGCGGCCATGGAGGAGGCACAAAGAGCAATGGTCGAAGCGGTGAGCTTAATCAGCTTTCTTTTCATGTGATTGGTTCCCTGTTCGCATCTTCTTTTGCGCCTGGACCCGGTCAGTTACAGAATCTCTAACTGGAGCACTCGAGGCGCTGTTTGTCGCTCATTTTGGTTGAGCTTTTATGGGGATAAACGCACTATAGTGCGTTTTTGTGGATATTGTAGAGTGAAGAGATGCTGTT
>JAWSVD010000616.1:0-467 GCA_033852095.1 Granulosicoccaceae bacterium
GCGGGGCCTGACTATCGTTCGACGAGCGGCACGGGTGGACGCTGCCATGGCGGTCGTACTGCCAGCGGAGAGAATTGTGAGTACGGAGACTACCGTCACGCGCAATTCGCGGGTAGCGGGGGTTACTACGGCGAAGACTTTGGCGGTGGGTATGGTCGCATTCACGCGGGCGAGCTGATCGTGAACGGAGAGATCAGCGCAGATGGATTGAGTGTATCGGGCTACAGTAGTGCGGGTGGAGGTTTGCACCTGGAGGCGAACAACATCAGCGGCACGGGCGATATCCGGGCGAACGGTGGCAGCAGCACCATACCGGGTGCAGGCGGACGAGTGAGTTTGGTGGTTGGCGAGAGCAGTTATGAGGGCTCGGTAGGCGCGAGAACCGGTTTTGATACTGACCTGAGTGCCACAGAAAAGGTACCTGGAGCAGGAACCGTGTATTGGCAGGTCGCGGGCGGTGCGGGAGA
>JAWSVD010000157.1:0-10805 GCA_033852095.1 Granulosicoccaceae bacterium
CACTGCAGGTACGTCATGGCATTTCTACCTAGGGGGCGTTTTGGTGTCTTTCTACATCCTCAGCGTCACCTGGGTGGCACCCAAATTCGGGGTTGGAAACGCGATCTCATTCATTCTATTGGGTCAATTGATATCAATAAGCTTGATCGATCATTTCGGGTGGTTTGGTGCACGCGTAGCCACTCTTGATGCGAACAGACTGATCGGTATCGCGCTGATGACAGCCGGCGTCTTCCTCGTCATCAAGCGTTCGAGCTGAAGGGCCACAGCTATTCTCATCGGCACCAACAGACACCCATGCTTGTAAATAATCATTGAACACAAGCGCTACTCGCGCCCAAGAAAACACCTTAACCCTCTAAGAGAAAACCCATCATGACACTCAAAGACAAAATCGACGCCTTCAAACAAGGCTTTATCAAACAAGCACCCGAATCTGTTCGCGCCGTCATGGACAGAGCAACGGCAGATCTAAAATCATCCGGCATCCTGGACAACACCATCAAAGTGGGCGACACCCTGCCGCCCTTTCGCCTGAACAACCAGGACGGAGAACTGATCGACTCAGCGGCCCTTCTGAAGGACGGCCCCTTGGTACTCAGTTTCTTCAGAGGTGCCTGGTGCCCCTATTGCAACCTAGAGGTCAAAGCACTGGAGCAATTCGCCGCGCAGTTTGGCGCGGCCGGCGCGCAGGTACTGCTGGTTTCACCACAGACTGAAAAATACGGCAAGAAAACACAGTCAGACAACCAGCTTTCATTTGATGTCTTATCGGATCGCGGAAACAGCTTCGCCAAGAAATTGGGGCTGGTGTTCTCCCTGCCGCAGGATCTGCGTGAAATATATCTGAGCTTCGGTATCAATCTTCCCGAGCACAACGGCGACGACAGCTGGGAAATCCCCATGCCCACACGTTTGATCGTCAGCCAGTCGGGGGAAATAGTGTACGCCGACATTAACCCCGACTACACAGAGCGCCCAGAGCCTGCAGACACCCTCGCGGCACTGGCCCGCACGCAGTAAACAAAGCACGATGACCGCAGCATCAGCTATCGCATTGAAACCCCTGTAGCGCCGAGGCGATGTTGCGAGTCCTCAGCACCAGAATCGGCACGTCAAGTAATACAAACCAGTGCCTGCATTTATCATCTCCACCAGAGACAGAACATGAAGAACACATTTCGCCTACTCCCGGCACTCGCCATCACAAGCGCTCTTCTAACCATGCCGCTTCCCGCGCAGAGCGCATGGAAACGCACCGCCAGCACAATCACAACCCCAGATAACGTAGAGATATATTACAAGGACTGGGGGCCAAAAGAAGGAGAAGCCGTCACCTTCAGCCACGGCTGGCCGCTGAATGCAGACAGCTGGGAATCGCAGATGCAATTCCTGGCCGAGCGAGGATTTCGCGTCATTGCACACGACAGAAGAGGCCATGGCCGCTCCAGCCAACCATCTGACGGCAATGACATGGACCACTACGCGGACGATTTGGCGGCAGTCATCGAAAGCTTGGAGCTGGAAGATGTGACGCTGGTTGGGTTTTCTGCTGGCGGCGGCGAGGTCGCCCGCTACATAGGCCGCCACGGCACAAAGCGCATCAAACGCGCAGCACTTATCAGCAGTGTCACACCCAATATCTTGCAATCCGAAAGCAATGCAAAAGGCGTCCCTGTCGAGGTCTTCGACGGGCTACGAGCCGCGTCCCAAAAGAACCGCTCTCAACTGTACCTGGACATCGCCTCCGGTCCATTTTACGGTTTTAACCGCACAGACACTCAAGCTTCTCAAGGGTCTATCCAGTCATTCTGGCAACAAGGCATGATGAGTGGCGCGAAAAACACCCACGATTCCATCGCAGCATTCTCCGCCACGGATTTCCGCGCCGACCTGGCCAGATTCAACGTGCCAACACTGGTCATACACGGAGGTGATGATCAAATCGTACCCATCGATATATCAGGGAGAGTCACTGCGGCGCTGATCGAGAACTCGACCCTCATCATCTACCCGAGTGCTCCTCACGGTTTGGCCGATACACACAGAGACAGGCTAAACCAAGACCTATTGAACTTCCTCATTGAGCATTAATCGACCGCCGAAAGAACTGGCGCCATTCCCAGCTTTCACGCCACTTCTCTCGGGAAAGTGAAAGCGCAACAGACGCAAACTGCCCGATTCGACCCTCATCATTTCGGGTTGAGCATGGAGTGCTGTTCTATTTAGTTCAAAGGGGCCTGGCACGCGCAAGCCCGGCCCCGACAGCCAGTGAAGAGCACCGCTCAGGGCGAAACCACACCCAGATCAAACAGAGAGGATTTGATATTTGAGTAGGTACCGTCGAATTGATACCAAATGGCGATCGCGTTGCCACCTGGGTCAACGCCAATTTGAGGGTACAAAGCGTTCCCTGCACTGCCGGTATCTATTAATGCTACGTCACCCCAACTGCCGCTGCTGCTGACGTAGCGGTTCGCGTAGACGTTAAAATCGGTGCCGTCACTCTGGTGCCACACGACGACGGCATCGCCGTTGTCGTCGACACTGACTTGAGGATAGCCGCCACCGCCTGCGTTATCGGATTCAACTAACGCAGCCGCGCCCCAGCTGCCAGCGCTGGAGCTGTAGCGATTGGCATAGACGTTATACTGCGTGCCGTCACTCTGGTGCCACACCGCGATCGCGTCGCCACTGGGGCCGACGCCAATTTGGGGAAAGCCTGCATCGCCAGCGTCGTCGCTCTGGATCAACGCCGCCGCGCCCCAGCTCCCGGCACTGACGCTGTAGCGATTGCTGTAAATGTTATCGCTTGTGCCGTCGTTCTGGTGCCAGACAACAACAGCATTCCCACTGTCGTCAACACTGACCTGGGGATAATACGCATGCCCTGCGTCATCGGTCTCAATCAGGGTCGCCGTGCCCCAACTGCCCGTGCTAACGCTGTAATGATTGGCGTGGATATCACGGCTTGGGCTTCCCTGCCGCCACACAGCGACAGCATCGCCACTGGCACCGACACTGATCTCAGCCGTGTAGGCACTCTGGGAGGCGTCAGCTTCAATCAGCACCGCCGTGCCCCAACTGCCGGTGCTGGCACTGTAGCGGTTTGCGTAGATGCTCAGACGTACGCCGTCATTCTGGTTCCACACGGCGATCATATTGCCGCTGGCATCAGCGCTGATTTGAGGGTTGTAGGCATAGCCATCCTCGCTCTCTATCAACTCCGCCGTGCCCCAACTGCCGGTGCTGGCGCTGTATCTGTTCGCGTAGATATTGTCACGTGTGCCATCGCCCTGCTCCCACACGGCGATCGCGTTACCACTAGGGTCAACGCTGATCTGAGGATCGTTGGCATCCCCGACGTTGTCAATTTCGATCAACTGCGCCGAACCCCAACTACCTGTACTGGCACTGTATCGGTTGGCATAAATATTCACTTGCGAGCCGTCGCTCTGCTCCCACACAGCGACAGCGTCGCCATTGCTTTCTACACTGATTTGCGGGTTTTCCGCGTCCCCGGCGCTGTCGATTTCGATCAATTCATCGGCGCTCCAGCCATTGCCGTCGGTGTAAAAGCTCCACTGATAGGGTGCCAAAGCCACACCGTCGTTATCGACGACGCCACTGGTGAGCGACGCAGTGTAATAGGCTGACGGCAGCAGTTCTTCCTCGGGGTCTAAGACAGCAGTGGTACCATCGAAAGCAACCTGAGCGGGCACGAGTACGTTGTTTCGATGCAGTGTGATTTGTGCGCTGCCCAGGCTGCTCACTAACAGCGCGCTGCTGAAGGCGGCTTCCACGTTTGCGCTCGGATCAATGTGATTGTCATTGGCCTCTGGCGTGGTGCTAACAACAGACGGAGGTCCTATGGATGCGCCCGCATCCGGAACGCCGCTACTCGGGCTATCGCTGCAACCGCCAAGGGCTAGAAGTGAAAGGGACATAACAGCGCCTCGACACGTGTTTGTCCACAGTTTTATGCAACGTATCATCCTTGACTCTCTCAATGTCGGGAAAACGTGACGACGCAAAACATGCGCCTGTTCCTTTACCCATTTGAGGTGCATCGACCCAGCCCGCGCCACACGCCGGGTAGCCCGCCAGACTAGAACCTGAGTTCAAGCCTTTTTTATTGCTGGGTATTTTTTGGCTTCAGATTCTTCAGTCATGTCATTTCGATACCAGCTTCTTTCCCCAATCGCACCACGCCAACCATAGATCGCGAAACACGGTTCCGATGATGTGCGGATTGCATGACTGATATCAGCGTGGTGAAGAACAACTGCCCCGGCTTCTTGCAATACGAAGTTACCGCTTCCAAGCTTAAATTCAGGATTCCCTGTCAGCACAATGTAGAACTCCTCAGCAGGATGCGCATGCTCAGGATAAGTCACACCAGGCCCGAGAAGAAATAACCCCAAAATCACTTCATTGTGCTTAAGACGACCATCTGGCCCAATGCCCTCGCCATTGGCGAACAAGGGCAAGAAGGATTCGCTCCAAGGATTTTCTTCGTAGAATTCAGTCCACCGTACTTGCCCAAAAGCAGTCCTGGCCGCGTTATATAAATCGCTCAGTTTGCTTGGCACGCTCTTGCCAAGAACAATCGGTGCCAAGCTCAGCGCCCTGACCTGACGCTCATCTGATGTCTGCTCAGCTAATTGGCAATCCAAGACCGCATCCAAGTCATTGGAAAATGATGCTGCTAGCTCAAGATCGGCAACATCTGGAAACTCAGCTGCTTCTAAATGTTTGCTCGCGAGTTTGGCCAGTTCAAAAAGAGGACTGTTCATAAATAGTGCGTCACCGATGTTGGCTTATGATCTTAATGGCGCGCGACAATCCGGCACCTTCAACGCCCGCTAAGAGACGCCAAAGTGCGCTGCATTTTGCACCCCAGCGGCAGAAAGCAGCGACTTGAGCAGGAGGGTCGAGGCCGATGCCAGCACTAACAACTCAATGCTCGCCCGCATAATCACCTGATGAATCCACTCCCCCATCAATTCAAGACAGCTATCGTCTGCCCTGAGCTTCAAAGCCCCCCGTTACAGCTGGACCCAGCGACAAACACCCTAAGCCGGCGCGGCGCTCAGTCGGATGCGCTCCACCGGCTTGTCATCAATAAAGACATGGATAACAGCGGTCACAGCCGCAATGACAGCCGTTGACCACCAGACAACATCGTAAGAACCCGTCGTATCGAACAAAGCGCCGCCTAACCACACACCGCTAAACGACCCCAGCTGGTGATTCAGAAATACAAAGCCGTACAACATGCCCATGTACTTCAAGCCAAACATCTTGGCGACCAGACCAGAGGTGGGCGGAATAGTGGCCAACCAGAGCAGCCCCGTCGCGATTGAAAACGCGTAGACACTGAAGGTCGAGATAGGAAAGACCATGAACGACGCCACGATGATCGCTCGGCCAGCGTAGTTGATCACCAGCAACCACTTCATCGAATAAATGCCGGAGAGATAGCCCGACGCCAGCGAACCGAAGACATTGAACAGGCCAATCAGTGCAAGGCTAGTGGCCGCAACCGATGAATCAAAACCCTTGTCGGACAAATACGCCGGCATGTGCACCGTGATAAACGCCAACTGAAAACCGCAGACAAAAAAACCAGCGATCAACAACCAATAATGCGTATGGGAAAAGGCCTCTCGCAACGCCTCGCTCAGGCTTTGTGTTGATTCGGCTTCCGTGCTTGCCTGGCTGGCGGCATCACCGGCAAAAGAAGAAGCCATGAGCACCATCAGCATCGCCCCACCCGCCATGATCATCAAAGTCGATTGCCAACCGTAGGATTCGATAAAACTTCTGGCCACAGGGATGACAAAAAGCTGCCCAGCCGAGCCAGCTGCAGTGCCTAGCCCCAAGGCAAAAGCCCGCTTTTCAGGGGCGACCATGCGCGCCATCGCGGGCAGCACCACACCAAATCCGGTACCGGCGATCCCCATGCCAATAAAAATCCCTGCACCGGTGTGGAGCTCCCACTCGCCGCTGGCGTTGGCGGTGATGTACAAGCCAAGTGCATACAGTATCGCGCCACCCACGATGGCTTTGGCGGAGCCGAATCGATCGGCGATTGCCCCCGCAAACGGCTGTGACAAGCCCCAGACAAGATTCTGCAAAGCCAGTGAAAACGCGAAAACCTCACGCCCATAACCAAAGGTCTCAGAGACGGGCTTCATGAAAAAACCCATCGACGAGCGCAGCCCAAAATTGATCAGCAGCAACACACACGCACACAGGATCGCAAGACTCAATAAGCTTTTAGTTCGTGCCATGGGCTCCTCATAAAATTGTTCGGCGCTGCCGTGCTCAAGTTCTGTACTGAAACCTTGCGCAAGTACCGCCTACATATATAAATGGTATCAGGCAGTGATTCTCAGTGATCACGAGCAACAATGCCATTGGCATAAACGCCAACTACCGGTAATATTGCGCCATGAAAAAACATCTAGTTGTCGCCCTCGCCTACGACGGGCTCTGCACCTTTGAATTTGGCAGTGCCGTCGAAGTGTTCGCAACCACAAGACCCGAGCTCGATGTCGATTGGTACCGCTTCGCGGTGTGCACACAACATCGACAGCCCGTCCTCGCCAAGGGTGGTTTTTCGGTGCTTGCCTCACACACATACGCCATGCTCGCCCGCGCGGACACGATCATCATCCCTGGCTGGAGCGATATCAACCATCCACCGCCCGCGGATCTCATCAAGCGCCTGCAATCCGCCCACAGGCGCGGCGCGCGGATAGCCGCGATTTGCACTGGCGCCTTTGTCTTGGCTGCAGCTGGGCTACTCGACGGAAAACAAGCCACCACGCACTGGCGCTACGCAAGCGATCTCCAGCAGCGCTTTGGCGATATCGATGTGCAGGCGAACGCCCTGTACGTGGACCAAGGGCAAATCATCACCTCGGCCGGATCAGCAGCGGGGCTCGACATGCTGCTGCACCTGGTCCGCCTCGATCACGGTGATTCAGTGGCCAAGCAAGTGGCGCAACGGTTAGTTATCGCGCCCCACCGCCTGGGTGATCAAGCGCAGTTCGTTGCACGCTCTGCAGACAACGACGAAGCCTACCGGCTCTCCCAACTACTGGATTGGCTGCAAGCAAACCTCGGCGCGGTTCACAGCACGGAATCGATCGCGCAGAAAGCAGCCATGAGCGTCAGAACGCTGCAACGGCAATTTCAAGATTCAACGGGACTGTCGCCCATCAAATGGCTCAACCGAGAACGCATTGCCGCCGCTCAAGAGGTACTGGAAACATCCACCAAAAGCGTGGGCCAAGTCGCCGCGCACTGCGGCTTTGGCTCAGAGGAATCCTTTCGCAAGCATTTTCGATCCCTAACGGGCACCAGCCCCACCGCATACAGAGCGCAATTCAGAGCCCAGTTGCATTCAGTTGCCGCAACTAAGGGTTGAACAGCGTCAGCGTCAGTTCCAACAATTGCGGCTACAAACCCTGCAATTCCAAGAGTGATTCAGCATAAGGCTCCATCGGAATCTCTATCTGTTCTTGCAACCATCGAGCTTTAGCCAGCAGCTCTTCTCTGTTCATCACGGGGATTTCATCTTTGAAGGCGAGCACGATGGTATTGCCAGTGTCCACTTCGAAGCTGAGCAAGCTGCCCTCAAATTCGAACGCCAGCAGCTCATCCAGCTCTTCTCGAAGTTCGGGCGATGTATGCCAGATATTGAGCACGAGCACCCCCTGTGCATTGAGCGCGTTTTTGCAATCGCGCAGATAGGACACCTGCACTTGCTTGGGCTCCATGCCGCCAGAGTTGTACAGGTCCGAAAAAATGACATCGCTTTTCGCATCGGTGATTTTTACGTAGCCCACCGCGTCATCCACGTGAATGACAAGGCGATCCGTGTCGGGCAGGTGAAAAAATCTTTTTGCAACCCCCACCACGGCTGCACGGTATTCAACCGCGTGCACTGTCAACGCGGGAAAGCCACTGAGCAGGTTCTTGACCATTGAGCCAGCACCCAAACCCATGACCGTGGCTGTATTTGCTGCCGGAACAAAGAACAGACCCGCCATCATGGCCTGGGTGTAGCCAAGGTCTAATCCATTGGGCCGCTTCAGCTTCATGCAACTCTGATAGATTTCCCTGTCAAAGCTGAGAATCCGGCTAGTCCTCGTCTCGTAAACATAAATGGGGCCGTGCTCATCTTCTGTTGTCGAGATACAGCTTCCTTTGATATTCATGGTGTTTTCAATACATCTCAAATACGTGCACATAACGGGTGACACATCATAAAGCACCCTGCCTTGCAGGACCCGGGTTTGATCAGAAAATCGCCTGCCAACACGTCCTCACTGAACAGAAGAGTCGATCCTGAATTTACGCCATGAGTGCAAATCTACGGCAACGCGACGGGGTCATTTTTTTGAATACATACACCCGTTATTCAACTAGCTCAACAATTTCAAATGCCCCGTTATTTTGTCAATTTCTACATTGGACGCCGGCCCGATACCAACACAAGTAATCGTACCTGAAGCAAGCACTGTCCTACCTGCATCTCTAATCAGGTGTGCAGGTAAGTCAGCCGCAACGGCAGCATCATAGATCGCCGTTATTTCCTGTTCGGCACTCGCTGCCAATACGATTTTTGGCATTCCTACGCCGAACCATGCCTTTTGCTGCTCACTGTTCGCAGCCATCAAACTTGCCACTGATGCGTGCGCTACTTGTGCCGCGAGCTTTCCTTGAGGAAGCTGTAGAGCCTCATTGACGACGATTACCTGCTTCATAGACGAATCATGACCTTCATATCGTTTTGTTAAGCATCCTACTGCGGCCCTTCTTGATATTGCACAACACCTTCCGGAATTGTTTCCCAGCTTGCTTTCGAACCCACATAGATGTGTTGACCGATTTCTATATTGGGAGAGCCATTGACACAACCCAACGTCACCTGAAGAACCTCACCGTTGTAGATGGTACAAATGGTTGAACCGCAAGTTTTGCAAAACTGCAATCCATAGCCATGCTCACCCACATAGGACGTTAACAAGGATTCGCCGGAGACCCACTTAAATTCATTGGGATCAACAAACGCCGCCGCCGATGCCTGCGCATTGAATGCCTTGCGACAGCGTGAACAATGACACGATTTTGCATCCCGTAGATCACCATCGATTCGATATTTTATTCCGCCGCAAAAACACTCACCAGTAATAGGCATAACCATCTCCATGTTGCTCGACGCTTCGTGAAGCGGCACCTGCCGCTCAAATGATCTTTCCAGTACCTGTCTTTATTAATTGTGATCAAAGGGGCTGCTAGCCCGGGAGGTCACGGCTGCCCAAATCTTCAAAGAAACGCAACAAATAGCCGTCAGGGTCGGCAATCACGAACTGGCGATGACCCACCTCCTGATCGCCCTTGCGATACCATTTTTCTTCCAGCGGCAGGTACAACGGCAGCTCTGCTTGCTGCAGGCGCGCGATCATCGCATCGACATCACGGGTGCGGATTTGTAGGTTGAGGCCACGGCCAAAGGGGGGAGTTAGCGGCACGTGGCCATCGCCAAACGTCCGTCCTTCGCCGATCTGGTCGATCATCAATTTGGCCGCGCCAAAAGAGAGCATGGCAAAACCTTCTTCGGGGCGGAAGTAATCCGTCTCAAAACCCAGAATATCGCAATAAAATATTCGAGATGCCTGCCAATCAGAGACGGCAAATTCGGGGATAAGCACAGGCTCACGAACGGGCTCAAGACGAGGATGGCTGGGGATGGAAGAGCTCATAATGTGACGTTTTGATAAACCTCTAGACTGAAAATAAGACATGGCCCTCCGATTTTAGCGCGCCTATTGATGCGGTCAAGTAAAGTTCGGCACTTTTCTAGGCGGATTTTACCTGTTCCTCGAACATATCTGGGCTGATGGCGCCATGCCTCGCGTGAAGGTGTTTTGGGTTGTAGAAATTCAGAAATAGTCGCCAATGTCTCGGCAATCCGCCCCGTGATGATCCTTTCCAGTGCCTGATTTTTATCAATGATACAGATCTCAGCCCAAGCAAACAGATGCAGCAACACTGGTCCAGAAAACCCACAAATAGCAGCGAACTAATCACAGATACTCCATGCCTGTAATATCTCGTCATGAATCTCTTTCAAATCGAGACACCCATCGTTTTTACTGGGTGTCACTAATTACTCTGTTTTAACTTTTGCGGTTGCTGTCAAGCTTATTAAACAACAGGCGATCCAGCGAAAAACTGCCCGCACCTTGCATTGCCAACGCCATGCAGGCCACCGACAAAATCAGCGCGAACTCGTAGCCATTATTACTCACAAACAACCCGTTGCCGAGGTGCACTGTCATGGCCATCAACATGGCGAAGGCCGTTACCGCGGCTGCCGGACGCGTCAGCAGCCCCACCACCAAGGCAATGCCGCCGAAGAACTCCGCACTGCCGGCCATCAGCGCCATCCAGTAGCCCGGCTCAAAACCGATGCTGGCCATCCATTTGCCGGTGCCTTCGAGCCCGTAACCGCCAAACCAAGAAAACAGTTTTTGCGCACCGTGGGCTGCCAAGATAAGGCCGAGCGGCACGCGCAGGATGAGCCCGGCGAACCCCGCTTGAGAATTAAAAATGTTGTTGATCATGGTGTGTACTTTTAAGTTGGTAGAAATTAAGTGAGACCCGTGAGCAGTTCGCCCCACGCGTCCGCCTGTTGGTAATACTGTGCGTGCGGGAAGTGCTGGAAGCCTGCCGCCGTTTCGGCTACAAAGGCGGGGAAACCCTGCACCTGGTACTCGCCCATCAGT
>JAWSVD010000617.1:0-446 GCA_033852095.1 Granulosicoccaceae bacterium
TCGAACGATAGTCAGGCCCCGCCTTTCTGTTCGGATAGCCTTTACCGTCGAGATTGATGTGCGCACCCGACTCCACCGTTAACTTGCCGCCCACTGCCAACTCCAAGCCGTGTACCTGCTTCTCAGTTGTGTTCACCACTGGTGCTGTTAAGGTCGAGCCGCTCTGCAAGGTCAGGTTCTCATTCACCTCTAGCTTCTCAACCGCCAAACTCGCTCCCGCCTCAAGCACCACGTTCTTGGCATTGAGTGTCTCGAAGGACCAATCCCCCGCGCCCAGCGTTATCGTGTTTCTGGGTTGACCGTTCGCGTCCACAAGCTCAAAGCGGTCATCGCCAATCGACAGCGTTGCACCACCGGACACCTTCACCGATTCCAGCTTGTGCACGCCTTGCATTCTTTTGCCCACGTAGCCACTCAGGTCCGACGCACTCTCAACCACCAGGCTG
>JAWSVD010000618.1:0-233 GCA_033852095.1 Granulosicoccaceae bacterium
ACGGTAGTCCGGACCACCGATGTCGTTCGGGTATCCTTTACCGTCGAGATTGATGTGCGCGCCCGACGCTACTGTCAGCTTGCCGCCCACAACCAACTCCAAGCCGTGTACCTGCTTCGCACTTTTGTTCACCACGGGTGCTGTTAAGGTCGAACCGCTGAGCAGTGTCAGGTTCTCACTGATCTCTAGCGTCTCAACCGCCAAGCTCGCACCCGCCTCAAGCACCACGTTCT
>JAWSVD010000618.1:357-955 GCA_033852095.1 Granulosicoccaceae bacterium
CATCCTCCGAGGCGTCCAGATCTACCAACATGCCCTGCAAACCATACCCACCGTTTGAGGCCGTGCTTGGCGTCCAAGCTGGAAGCTGCTCCACCTGCAGACTGTAGTCACCGTTAATTTGATAGGCGAAATTGGAGCTACCGAGCAACACATCGGCTGTACTGGTACTTGCTCCAGATACAGCTAAGATGTAGCGGCCTTCCGCAAGCACTTGCTCGTTGTCGAAAGGCTCTGCGTAACTGGACCATTTTTTAATAAGATCAGCATCACCCAAGGCACTGTCATCACGGAACACCCATAAACCTTTGGCTTGTGAGGAGCTACCTGTGCTTAGCCTAAAGCGCAGTGTTTGCCCCACAGGCACATCAAGGCTGTGCAACTGCACCGGGTTGCTCTCGTCTATTCGACCCGACAAGGCGACACGGTAGCGCTCACGCTCGACACGCCACAGACCATTACCCATACTCTGCACCGCGCCCACTGTGTGCAAGCCCACATTGCGCACCGTGGTGCCATTGTCCACCGAAGACTGACCCCCGTTGTCCACCACCAGATGACCCGCACCGCCCGCGACCTGCCAGTACACCGTGCCCGCGCC
>JAWSVD010000158.1:0-4009 GCA_033852095.1 Granulosicoccaceae bacterium
CCATTTGCCGTCAGCCACGTAGCCGCGGCCAGTGATCTGCCCGCACTTGATGTGGTGTTGATCTCCCACGATCACTACGACCACCTGGATCACTTGGCGATACAGCAGCTCGATCAAAAGACACAGCGATTTCTGGTGCCGCTTGGGCTGAGGGCGCACCTGGAACACTGGGGCGTGGCGTCCGACAAAATCACGGAGTTTGACTGGTATGACAGCACAGCGCTGGGCACCATCAGGCTCACTTTCGCGCCCACTCGACATTTCAGCGGGCGCGGTATCAGCAATCGGTTTTCTACCCTGTGGGGATCGTGGATCGTGCAATCCCCCACGCAGAGCATCTACTTCAGTGGCGACAGCGGTTATTTTGACGAGTTCGAAAAGATAGGTGAAAACTACGGCCCCTTTGATATTGCCTTTGTGGAAAACGGTGCCTACAACACCACCTGGGCGCAAATCCACATGTTGCCCGAAGAAGCCGTGCAGGCCAGTGTAGACCTCGAGGCCGAGCTGCTGTTCCCTATCCATTGGGGCAAGTTTGACCTGGCACTGCACCCCTGGGACGAACCGATCCAGCGCGCGACAAAGGCCGCCAAAGCGCTGAATGTGCGCATGGCCACCCCACTGATCGGCGAAGTATTCTCGCCAGAATCGGCGCCCAACACCCCGTGGTGGTCAGCGGTCAAGTGAGTGACAAATGCACATCAACAACCGGCTTGGCTTTGGGACGGGGCCAAGCAACCCACTGGAGCGGCATTGTAAGGCTGAAGCCTCACCCACACAGAGGGTGGCGTGTTGTGGGTAGAGCTGAAGACGACTAGCGCATGGTCTTTACACCATCCGCCATTGAACTATTCCCGCTTGGCATATTCTAAGAGATCGGCTGCGGCCCGCCTCTGCCACCTGTCCATTAGAGCTAAGACCATGAACCTGCCCGACAAAGAAAAAAGCAACAGAAGCAAGCGTCAGGCGCTGCAACTGAAGGTTAAGGCCTCCATCAAGCTGACGCCGAACATGCGCCGCGTTACCTTGGCAGGTGATGTGCTGAGCGATTTTCCTCAGAATGCCGAAGGCGCGTACATCAAGCTGTTGTTTGCACAGGCGGGCTCCGACAAGCCCATACGAAGGACTTACACCATCGCGCAGCAGCGCAGTGCGGAGAATGAAATCGATGTGGATTTTATGCTGCACACCAACGCTGCAGGGGCTGTGCACGGTATAGCTGCAGCCTGGTCCGACACTGTGCAAAGCGGCGATGTGATTGTTATCAGTGGCCCTGGCCCCGCTAAATTCATCAACTTGGACGCTGCGCAGTTCTTGCTCGCCGCTGACATGACTGCGCTGCCCGCATTGACGGCCAACCTGCGTTTATTGCCGGACAATGCGCGCGGCCAAGTGTTTATCGAGATTTTGTCGGATGAGGACAAGCAAACTTTGCCTCTGCCCGACAACATGGAGCTGACATGGATCATCAATGCTGATCCTGGCTCAGAGGCGTCACCACTTTTTCAAGCGATTGAACAATCTCAGAGGGCGACTGGGATGCTGGCCGCGTGGGTCGCCTGTGAATTCAAAACCATGCGAAAAATCCGGCAGCTGCTCAAAGAAGAGCGCGCTGTGGAAAAGTCACGCTTGTATATTTCCAGCTACTGGAAAATGGGCAGCACCGAAGAGCAGCACAAGGCGGTGAAACAAGTAGATGCACAGCTCAGCGACGTTTGAGGCGCTGGGAACACCAGTGCAGCCACACATATGCCAGCGCGTAGTGCGGTTCAGGTGTGTTGAAATCAGCATTTAATAATAGGCTGCTGCAGTCGCATTGCCATACTGACAGTCGCGCTGTCAGTAGATCAGAATGATCTCTGGCTCATCGCTGTAGTTGGTATAACAGACCCAGTCGTTCATGTCGGAATAACAGTCGTCCGCTACCGATGAGCGCCGGTAGCAGAGCCGCCCTTCGCCGGTGAACACCACGCCGTCGACGTATTCAAGCCCGACTTGCACACCTGGGAATTCGAGTACTCCATCAAAAACGCCGGGCACCTCAGGCCCGACAATCACTTCGACTTCACAGATAAAATCCCAGAGCTCCGTCTTCAAGATGATGTCGCCTGCGCTTGCCATACAACTGAAAGAACAAAGCGCTAGAAATGATGCTCCACTGCACACGTGCGATTTCATCGAAGGCTCCAGAAGGCCTGCAAGGGCCCTTGATCATACAGGCTTAGCGCCCCACCTTGCTCTACGACCCCGTTCATCGCTTGCCGCTCCGCTAACGAATATATTCAAATAGTGAATCCAGCACTGTTGCTCTATAGAGGTCATCGCGGATAATTGAGGCCCCCCCCTCGACACCTGATACTGATTACCATGCGCCTCGATAAATTCGTCTGTAAAAGTACTGAGCTGAGCAGGCACGAAGCAATGCAACGCATACGGGTGGGAGCCGTCTGTATCAATGGCCAGGTGACTAGGGCTGAAAGCGCCCAAGTGCACCAAAACAACACTGTCACGCTCGATGGCGAAACCCTGGTCGCACGCCCCTTCCGCTATCTGCTCATGCACAAGCCAGCCGCTACAGTTTGCTCAAATATTGACGAGCACTACCCTTCTATCTTCAATTATCTGGATATTGAGAGAGCGTCAGAATTGCACATTGTGGGGCGTTTGGACGCCGATACCACGGGCCTGATATTGCTGACAGATGATGGCCATTGGTCCTACAACATCACGGTTCCGAGCAGGCACTGCAAAAAAACTTACCGTGCTGTATTGTCTCGCGCTCTCAGGCCTGATGCCCTGCGTCAGTTTGCGCAGGGCATTGAGCTGCAGGGTGAAGCCCACCCCACACTCCCCGCTGTGTTAGAGCTTGTGGATGCAAAAGAAGTGCTGTTGACCCTTACCGAGGGGCGCTTTCACCAGGTCAAACGCATGTTCGCCGCCATGGGCAATCGAGTCGTTTCACTGCACCGTGAAAGAATTGGTGAAGTCACCTTGGATGTTGCTGAGGGCGAGTGGCGGTATTTGTCGGAGGATGAAGTTCAGTCGTTTTATAGCTGAGACCGCTGTCAGCCGCTGCTGAGCCAAACAACACATCTCCGTCAACCAGCGCTATTCAATGCGGCGCAGGCTATGCCCCATCTTATGTTGTCAGAACATGGGAATCGCGACATGGAATTGCAACCCCAGCGGAAGCGCCAAGACATTGACCCCACTGTTTTCGCGACTGAATTTAATCGCAGGCATTCAGCGCTCAATCGCTTTTAGCTGCAATTTATTGCGAATACCGCCCTGCACATTGACTTAAAAATCAGCCTCTCTGAAAACTTGAATTACCAGATGGGAATACGCATGGCATTGCATCTGCCACAGTGGCAAAATTGCAGCGACGGTACACAGCATGACCATCACTGGCGCATTCTGCCCCAGAAAATCACACACTAACAGCGAGAGAAAACAATGAGCATTGCATCGGAATTTAAAGAATTTGCCCTGAAAGGCAATTTGATCGACATGGCCGTGGGCATCATCATCGGCGCCGCTGTCGGCAAACTCGTGGGGGCTCTGGTGGACAGTGTCATCATGCCGGTGGTTGGCATCTTCATGGGCGGTATCGATTTCTCAGGGCTGACCTTTAATATTGGCGATGCAGCCATCGGTTACGGCGCCTTTATTCAGGCCTTTATCGACTTCATAATCGTCGCCTTTGTGATCTTCATGATCATCAAAGCAATCAACAACATGAAAAAGAAAGAAGAAGAGAAGCCTGCTGCACCCGCTGAGCCCTCGGAAGACGTGGTGTTGCTGCGTGAAATTCGCGATGCTTTGAAAAACAAGTAATCGCTGACGCAGGGGCTGGCCACCACGGTGCCAGCCCCTGCTTATCCCTCTCCCTCCGCTAGATCCGATTGACCTCCCCCGATGGGCAACCTGAGCCCTTCTGCTCACTAATATACGCTCCGCGACAAACAGACAGCCGTGTCACGACCTTTTCCACGGTGTGATAATCGCG
>JAWSVD010000159.1:0-35247 GCA_033852095.1 Granulosicoccaceae bacterium
CCAGCGCTTGCGCGAGCTCGGGGGCGAGATCTAAAGAGGAGAAATTCATGGGCTGGCCTTCTGGACTGATATGACAAACAAGGGGAGGGATTGTAATCGATAGTCCCGTCTAAGAGGGGGTTTAGCAGCGGCAGATCGTGTGATTTGGCAGGTATTTGCCCCTAATCAGCGGCTATTGGGTGGTTATAGCGGGCATTGGGCGCGATTTGGCCGGTAGCAGTGCACCGTGTTGATGCAATTGAGCGGTAGCACGTAAGCGATGGGTATTCCCATTCGCTGTGTATCGCCATGCTCTCAGACGAGCGCCGGCCTATTTTGGCAGCGGAGGGCTTGCCGGCTCAGGGCAGGCCGGTTCGACGTGTCGTTGGAAAAGAGAGAATCCGCTCGTCTGCAAGCGGACCCCAGAATGCCTGTGGCGCAGAGCATGCCCCAGGCTGACGTTGCACCTAATTTCCAAACCCCACGACATGTGAATTGCCTCAATTGGCCTGCCGTAGCGCCTGCGCCCTGATGTACGCCGGCCGTTCCTTGATGCGCGCGATCAGCGCCGCCGTCTTGCCCTGGGGTGGCTCAAAACCGCAGAGGCTGATCCAGTTGGCGCAGTGGCCCAGCAATATGTCGGCAACTGTGAAGGTAGCCCCTGTCAGCCAGGGGCCATCGCCCACGCGAGCCTCCAGTGACTTCAGCGCACGCTGCATGTCCCAGATCAGCGCGGGGCGAACCGCCTCTTTCTGGCGCAGCTCTTTGGGCATCACAAAGCTGTGTTTAGCCATCGCCCAACAAGCTCCGTCCAGCTCGTCGCAGATAAACTGTGTGAAACTGTCTTGCCGCGCGCGTGCCAGCGTGCCGGCGGGGTGGGTCAGCGCGCCGTGTTTGTCCGCCAAAAACTGCATGATCGCCACCGAATCGATGATCACCTCGCCGTCCACTTTCAGTGCCGGCAGCTTGCCGCTGGGGTTGATGGCAAGAATCTCCGCCGACTGCGGCGAGACGTCGAGCAGCTCATAGGGGAGGTCGAGCTCCTCCAGAGCCCAGAGCACGCGAAGCGCCCGGGTATTGGGGCTGCCAATCACTGTGTACATACTTCACCTGCGAGGTTGAGACTGTGTCACCAGTATGGGGCTGTTTTTACTGATCTCAAACAGGTGGTTATGCGCACTTGCTGGGCAGTGCCGGCGTGGCGGCGGTGATGTTTCTGGGCGCTGCAGTGGGCAGGACTTTTTTTGCTACACTTTGAAGCGATATTGTTGACTTCATAGGGCCTGCGGCCCGAATAAAAACACGAGGAAGCAGATGAAAACAATGACCTGCAATCAGTTGGGTGGCGCCTGTGACAAAAGCTTCACAGCCGGCACCTTCGATGAAATGGTGGAACTGAGCAAACAGCACGGCATGGAAATGTTCCAAAGTCAGGACGAAGCGCATTTGGCTGTCATGGCAAAGATGCAAGTCTTGATGCAAAAGCCAGAGGAAATGCAAGCTTGGTTCGACGGCAAGCGCGCGGAATTTGAAGCGCTGCCCGAGGACTGATCAGCCCCGGTCGGTCAGGCAGCGCGACCTGACTGGCTGGGATTCTTTTGATCAGGGATTCCAAAGGCGGTAGTTTTTACATTAGTGAAGAAAAAGCAGCAATCGTCCTCTTAATGTAATCCCCGTCTAAAAGACGAAGAGAAGGGAGGCAGGGCGAGAACTAGAAACCCTACTGCGGGCGGCTAGTTTGGCCGCATTTCCGCGCCGATTTCGTTAAATAGCCAGCTATTCGCCTCAAAACTATCTCTTCTCATGACGGGCGCAGTCCTCGCCCAAGCTCCTAGCCGGCGTGTAAATCACATCGAGAAATGCTGAGTGATAATGACTGTGTGCTTTTTTTTAATTGGTGCAGCTTGGACTCAATAAGTCACGAAAACATGCTGTATAAAAAGAAGAAAATTCACCTCACCTGATAGCACATGCTTGAAGTAGTATCATTGTGATGAACCAGTCCTCGATAAATTGTTTTCCAGTTACTCTACTTGACACGCATTTAGGTCGGCTTCATTAGGGAGGGGGTTGGGAGGCTGGTGCTGGCCCGAAAGTACTATTTCTCAATACACTGAGCTAATTGAGATAAGTAGCAGCAAGCCGATTGTATTATCAGCATACCTCCTGTGCTGATTGATCTAAACTCCCTCTCTCCTTGAGCAGACAGCTCGATCTAAGTCTGCTAGTCCTGAACACAGCGTTGTAGGCCGCAACTTTGGACTGGGCGCCGGTGCACGACAATCTTTGTTTTGGCCTGCCGTTCTCAGCTCCTAAACTATATGGGCGTGGCTCAACAGGCTGTCTGATGTCTCGTGGGTATAGGTTATTGGCTAGCGAATGACGTAATAGCCAGCCGAAGTATCATTAAAACAGGCATGGCCCTAGCTTCTTGTGGTGATTCAGTAGCACTACCGTACTTTAGGTTACTTTTTTTAAATCTTATCCATATTTGCATACAAATTGCACCGCACTGCTTAGTTAAGTAGCTTCTTCGTGCGCGTCATATTCTCAAATATTCGTTGTACTTAGTTGCATTAAGGCTTCATTTGCCGATAAGCGGCGACTAATACAAGGTGCTTCAGCCTCCATGGCCTCCCTACAGCCTCTAGATTCCAAACTTGGGCGTTTGGTCCGTTTTTCTTTGTGTGTTTTGCTAGTTTTTCTATCGGCAATACTTAAGCCGACAGAAGCGATCGGAGCGGGGATAGCAAAAGACCTGCGGCTCAGTGCTCCACTGGGGTCTTCAGGGCAAAATGAAGCTGTACTGCGTCTTTCCGACTGCAGCCAAATAAGCTCAGTATCGCTCAGCTACTTGGGCGAGGAGTTTCTGTATGGAGTTCAGGACGCTAGGCGGGTGGAACTGAGTTCGCTGTCATGTGAATTTGCCTTGACGCTGAAAAATGCGGAAGTAATTGATGTGGGGGCATCATTTACTTTAAAGGATGGCAGTGAGCAAAGTTACGCAGAGACATTCATTCGCGACAATGATCTTCCAGAAGTAACATTGGATCAAGTACTTGTGCAGAGTAGCGATGAAGAGCAATTTGTCGTCATTGCTTTGACTGTCGCAGAAGATACGGACATCAGCTATCTCGACGTCAACGTTAAGGCCATTCGTGCGTCAGATATTCGCGAAAACTCCGGGGTTATTGAAAAAGCTTCAGCTCTCTCGTTTGCACAAACCGGTGGAAGGCAAAGGCTATGGCCTGACTTCGATCAGCAGAACCGTTTTCTGGTATCTATAGCCGTCACCGGGTCTTTGTCTGACACGGAAATAGCGCATAACGGTGTGGTGATGATTGATGCTGCAGCGGTGGATTCTTCTGGAAATATAGGAACCTTTTCAACAGTTACATTCACTGGCGGTGACGTGGATGAGAAAGCCTTAGGCATCAAAGTCGTGCCCGCGGAAATTCTGTTCACCAACCTGCTGGAGAGCACAACAATAATTCCCCAGGTTGAATTTGAATTCAGAGGAAGCACGCCTTTAGCAGGAGCGGCCCGAGGCGTGAAGTACACTAGCTCGCATCCCGACATATTTGATGTGAGTGATGGCGGTGTTGTTTTTCCTCTGGTGGAAAGCTCCGCCCAGGAAATGGCGATAACAGTCACCTACGGTAACTTGAATCCCGTTACTGTGCCTGTTCGCATGGATTTCTCCAAAATACTCAGCGGACTCAGGTTCGAAAATGGCAGTGACTGGCAATTAGAGAGACTCAATGCGGCATTAGATGCACCTGGGGTCTTTGCTGTATTCGGTGACGGCACTGAAAAAACTCTGTCGATAGAAAAGGACTTGTTCTTTTCTGTTCCAGAAGAAGCTCAGGCTGTTCTTAAGGTTGATTCTGGCGGTAAATTCACCGCACAATCCGTGTTGCCAGTTCCTGTGCCTGTGACGGTTCGCTTGCTCGCAGATCAAAGTATCAAAACCATCTTGAATATCACGTCGAATGATGCCGCCCCAGTCGTCAGTTTTGTTGTTCCTTCCAGAGTACAGGTAGACAGCAATCTATCACTTCGAGCGTCCGTCGAGGATGATGCCGGTGTGGCGACCGTGGAATATTTTGTGGACGATAAAAGCGTTGGCCTATCCGCCAAATTTCCCTTCGAACTGAGTTTCCACGTCCCCAATAGTGCGCTAAACAGAGAACTCACACTCACAGCTGTCGCGACAGACACTGCTGGCCAGTCTACCGAGAGTGATCCAGTTCGAAGCGGCGTTGTAGATTCGCTCGAAGGCACCGTGCCTACGATTGCTTGGGAATTGCCAAATAAGCTGCAGCGCGTTGTAGAGCGCAGCAGAACAGTGGTCCAGTTCGCTCGTCCCGTATCTGAAGGTTCATCGCATACCGAGATATCGCATGTTGATCTCTTTATAGACGATAAACTGGCTCACTCAATTTCCTATGCTTTGCTCGAGGAACGAGAGGTAGCGGGAGAAGAGGAAGAGGTGCTCTATGAAATTTGGCGCGCAGAAATAGAGGTTCCTGAGATATCGACCAGTGAATCAAATGTGTCAATCTATGCGGTAGTGTTTGCCAATGGCACGAACACCAGATTGCCAGACCGATTGATTAAAGTAATCAAAGACAGCCCCCCTTCCGTGCAGATATTGAGTCCGGAGGGCGCATCTGTGGCAGCCGTAGGGTCTGAAATACGAGTTCATGCTCAGTTTTCAGACGACACGGCGGAGCAGGGACTGCAGCTTGATCTACTGGTAAATGGCGAAGTGAGCTCTTCCCTATTTTACAATGTAGATGCGGCCGATCGCGAAATTGAAGGCGGCGTGAATCTCGATACGCCCACAGATAATCATGTTTTTACTGTGTCGGTCAATGAGGTTCACCTGGGGGAAACGCTCGCGCTCCAGCTTAGAGCTCGAGACTTGAACGACCAGGTTTCGGAGTCTGAAATCGTCGAGGTTCAAGTTCGAGCTGACGAAGCACCTCAAGTCGCGATCTCCTATCCCTTGGATGGTGCGCAGCTGATCGCTGGTGTGGCTACAGAACTGCGTGCGCAGGCTGAGGATGATGTCGGTGTTAGCCATGTGGAATTTTATGTTGACGACCGTTTGATTGGCTCTGACAACACCCTGCCGTATTCATATGTATATGAACCGCCCATGCTGACAGGCGAGCCACAAGTTATCACGATTCACGCGGTGGCCACTGACAGTAAAAGTAACAAGTCTAAAAGCGCGATCACCACGATCACTTTGGGCCGGGATGAGCAAGCACCAGTCATTAACATTGTATCCCCAGCGCTGACAAATACAGAGGCGGGAGAAGAGCTAGCACTGCTAACAGAAGGGGCGGTCACGGCGCTAAAAATATCTGGTTTTGACAACGTTGGTGTAGCGAAGCTCGAACTTATCGGGATCAAGGTTAGTACAGAAGGCTTGATTGTCACTGGTGATATCGCTGACGTTCTAAGCGAATCCGATTTCCCAGTACAACAAATCCCTGGTGCTCTTAATGCCTACTCAGCCTTGAGACTAGTCAATGTCCCTCTGTGGAAGCCAACAGCAGACGAATCCGCAAATCACTACCCTATATCAGCGACTGTCTGGGATATCGCCGGAAATAGCTCCACCGCGAAAATCAGCATTGCGGTTGTAGCGGATACTCGACCGACCATAAAGTCACTCAGTTTACGAAAGACTAATTTCCTAGTGCTGGATGTCATTGCCGTTGACATAGTTGCCAAAGACGATTTGGCGGTTGAGAAGATCATTGCGACGCTTGAATACAAGGCCGAGACTGGAGAGCTGATTTCTCATGAAATAGTGTTGGATTCCAATACACCGTTTGAGAGTGGGGGAAGCCCAGAATTGGTTTCGGGTGCATTGGTGCAAGCGAGTGTGGAATTTGATTTAGCTGCATTGGGGCGAGCGGCCCTTGGTCAAACTGCGCAGTTGACAGTGGAAGCCATAGATGGAGTCGGCCAGAGATCAGAGTTGTCGCAGCAAGATGTGATGATCGGAGAGGATTCTCTGGCACCAGATGTCAGCCTAAATTTTCCTGCTCCCGGCTCTCTATTGTATTGGGGGGAGACCGTAGTTTTACAGTGGGAAGCACAGGATGATACTTATTTGCAGAGCCTAAAAATCAGCCATGAAGGGGTAGTGCTTGTAGATGAGAATTTGACAGATAGCCAGGCAAATGGCGAACAGAGCTACGTTGTCCCCAGTGACAGCTCTGGCATCGTATTCAGCGCCGAGGTGAGCGACATTAGCGGAAAAGTCACGCGCAGAGATTTTGAATTTGAAGTTTCCGCGGACGTTCCGCCGGTGATCAGTATTCGTTCACCATCAAGTGGCGTACGTCTGCAAGAGGGTGAGAGCTTCAGCGCCAATGTACTGGTGAGTGATAACCGCCAAGTGGTAGCTGTCGAATTTTTCAGCGAACAGAACAAGCTTCGACAGGTTCTTAGCGCCCAGACTCCGTCCGATCTGCTTGCTAACGAAGAGCGTTACTACAGTGCCGCCTTGAGAGTGCCAACTAAGATCAGTGATGACCCTATTAGCCTGGGAGTGCTCGCAAGGGATTCATCCGGACTTGAGACGACCGCCTACTTTGATATTGACTACCTAGACGACGAAGAGGCGCCAACGGTCTCTTTAAATAAGCCTACTGCGTCGCTTGAACTCATGCCCGGTGACGGCTTCACCATAGAAGGCGTTGCAGAGGACAATATCTATATTGAAACCCTGGATGCGTATTTGGTCGATGAGACGGGGGAAGAAAATCGTTTAGACTGGCGTTTTTTCTCTAGAGATGATGAGCAAATCAGAGTCACCGCGCCGAACCCAGATACCTTCGGCTCTGTGTTGGTGGCAACGCGCATCAGAACCACTTTCAGTGGTGAGTTGCTCATTCCCAGGAGCTATATTGAACGGGCGGGTGAAGAATTCGAGCTGATCATTAGGGCGACAGACAGAGGAGTCAACACAACCGGCACACCGGCAATCAAGCTGACGGTGCTGGATGATGCCGAAGCGCCGGTGGCGCGTTTCTCTGCGCCGGCACGCAGTGAACTGGTTGCAGGGCAAGCGGTGAAAGTAGAGGGGTCGATCTCCGATAATTTTTTGTTAAAGAGCTATCACCTCTACGTTGATGGCGATACTCCTGTGACACTCGCAGAGTCTAGTTTCGATTCAGCAGAAGAAACCACATCTTTTGAGCTATCCCAGGATTGGGATATATCGGCGTTTGAGGTCCCAGTAGAAGGCTTGAGCAAGCAACTCGTTCTAGATGTATTGGATGGTAGAGGAAATACATCACGTGCATCGCTGGAGCTAACCATCTATCCGGATAGTCCGCCAACTATTGCATACCTAGCTCAAAATCCATCCGATTCGGTGCCCAAAGGCGGTATCTTCTCCTACCTAACGCAAGTGAGCGATGACTATGTGAGCGGCTCCAGCGCCGCTCTGAGCATAGATGGAGTGTTTTCCCTCTGGAGTTCATTGGGTGACTTAACCAATGCGGGGGATAGCCGTGCAGTCTCGGCCTACACAGAAATCCAAGACCCTGATGCACAGCCTGATCACCGCCTTGAGATAGCAGCCCCAGAACTGGGATCTGCATCAACGCAGTTGCTGCTCAATAATTCGGTGCAGCTTGATGTTGCCGACGGTATATTAACAGCACGCCCATTGCCTGCGTTTCGGAATATCGGCGTGAGCTGGGCGGACACAGGAGTCCCCGATCCCGTCCAGCAGTATAAGGTGATGTACTGGCCTGCGGACCCTTGCTTTGTGCAAGGTGAATATCTGGTCGATGGCCAGGTTGATCTCGATGATGGACGGCTCACTGGCATGGTGAGAATTGAAGTGATACCGCAGTACTCGAGTGCGGCACCCGTTGGCGCTATTCGAAAATTGATCGTGCAAACCGAACAGTTAGGAGATGATCGCTCAGTTGGTCAGGCGAGCGCGATTAAAGCTAAAAACCGATCTCAGCTTAGTGTGGTGTTCAGCGCACTAGAGGGTACGGATGTTGTTGTAATTCCGATGTCATTTCTGCAGCCGAGCAAGGTAATAGCCGGGGCTGAACAGGACAGCTATCAGCACGCGCAGCTGCTATCAACTCCGGCTTTCAATGGTATAAACCAGTTGCACGCCAGAGTGTATGCAGCTGACAAATTCAGTGCAGAGCGCGGCGATCAGGCTCTCGGCATACTGGAAACTGTGCAGCTCAGTAGCGATCAGTTGGCGCCCACATTGGAGCTTCTGTCGCCGCTGAAAGGCGGGCTTGTTCGCCCTCTTGAGTCCCTTGAGCTAGATTTCTCAGTGCACACATTGGTAGGTGTCAAAACACTGGAGCTTCTTCGCGATGGAACACCGGTCGGCGGACGCTGGGCGGGCATCTATGGCCAAGAAAACTACCAAATACACTACCGCGTGCCCAAGTCCTACGACAGTGGCGTGCTGAAATTATCCCCACTGGTACACGATTTTGCGGGCAGAAGCGCGATAGCGGATTGGGAGCTTCCCATTGTCGCTAACGAGCCACCCGAGCTTCGCCTGGCAGAGATTGCGAGCCATAAGCCCGTGGGCTCCAATGACTACCAGAAGAGAATCACTGATCAGCAACGACTGGACTATGCAGAATTTTGGATCAGGACCGGCGAGACGTTTTCTATAGGCTCCGAGCTGAGCGATGATGTTGCTCTCGCTGCATTTGAAATTAATCAACTGAGCCCATCGGGCGAACGCACCAGCATTCATCGCACAGTTTTTGGTTCGCAGTGCCCTAATGCTCCACCCAAGCACCAGCGAATTGACGTAGCGATCGACTTTCTTGAGACGGTAGCCACCGAATATGAACTGACGCTGACCGATACCTATGGCAATACCGTGTCGCGCCAGATGGTTGTTCACCCCTTGGGTAATATAGCGCCACAAATCCGAATTATGGTTCCGGCTGATGATCAGTATATAGCCGCTGGTACGTTTGAGATCAAGCTGGCAGTCGCATTTTCAGATGATCGCAAACTCTTCGATCGCGTTTCCAGTTTAAGAAAAAATCTCAGGGTTTTTGCCAATGGAAGTGAACTAAAGCTAAAAAACACGATTGCAGTACTTAAAGCAGGGGATGTCGGCGAAGGTGTGCTGGAGCAAGCGTTTGAGAGTATGTACGACAGTTTTGAAAGCATCTATTCGGTAGCGATCGCCGAGGAGCATGGGCGGGTCGACTCTTCAAATTCCGCTTATGTCACCACATCGTTCGCCGTACCCAGCGGACTGTTTGAAGCTAATCAGCCTGTGGAGTTAACAGCGCAGATATCCGATTCTGACAGGGCCACTGCGCATCACAGTATCAAGTTCATCGCAGCTCCGGATCAAATCAAGCCTGAAGTGGCATTGACTTCCCCCGCGGTTGATTTTGGCGCCATCGAAAATACCGATTTCACCATCGGTTTCAGGGCTTACGACAACGTAAAAGTGAATTCAATTGAGTTGTACACCGCCTATGGTGTGTACAACAACGAAGACGCTAGTTATGTCACAACCGACTTCGGCTTGCCGCTAAAAGTAGTACGAAACATCGAAGATAAGGATGCGCAACCGGTCACAACACTCAACATAGACACCCCCGAGTACACGCAGCTTGTGCACGTGCCTCGGATCAACGACGTCATCGCACGTTTTACTGAAATATCGCTCACAGGGGCAGAGAGCTTTGACTACTGGGTTAAGTTGGTTGTGCTGGACAACAGTGGGAATCGTCGAGAGCGCGTAGTTAGGTTTCCAATAAAGGTAGACCAGCGCCCCGTCATTGACATAATCACTCCCGATCCTCAGCAGGCTGTCGTTGAGGGGTCCAGACTAGCAATTAACGCTACCGCTTTTGATGATGTCGGTATCTCTACTGTTCGCTTGGTCGCCACCAGGAGAAATACGGGGGAAGAGCTTAGGAATTTTGTTCTACGTGAACCACCCTACGCCTTTGCTCTGGACATACCTGCCGTCGACGGGACTGAATCCGCCAACAATTTGATCGATTTACGCATAGAGGCAATCGATACATACGGAGCGGCACAGGATGATCCTGATGTCCACCTGGCCGAAGAGACGATTACAGTTCGTGTGGTAGAGGATCAGGCACCGTCAGTGTCCATCGCGGCCCCTGCAAACAACAGCGACATTACCGAAGGCGAATACCTATTGGTGCAAGTCGCTGCGATTGATGATGTTGGTTTCGAGCGGGTGGTGCTTACTGTCGCTGGACTAGAAGGGCAGTCTCGTGTGTTGACTGACACGGCATTCCCCTATGAGTTTCTGATTTCAATTCCCTACGGGCAGGCTGGTCAAGACTTGCTGCTCAGTGCCTCGGCCACAGAAAAGAGCTTTGGTGGTTCAGGAAGAACAGTGCAGACAACGTCACCAGTTCGCGTTCAGGTACTCCGCGATACAGTCGCGCCTACTGTGTCTATCACCAAACCTGTGGCAGAAGGTGCCGCGGTGGTGGAGCGACGTGACTTGGCATTCTCCACAGAAGTTACAGATAACGTAGCTGTTTCTACGGTTCTCATTCAGTTATATGCCGACCGCAGTCTGGACGGGGTCTTTGACAGTTCTGAGCTGGTGCACAGCCGCTCCATGGTAGAGGCGCCCTTTGCTGGTGCCCTGCCAATTTTGACAATTGAAGAATACATGGCCGGAGCCAATGACCATCCAGAGGCCATGGCGCTACAGATGGTTGTCACCGCCGCGGACGGGGCGGGCAACAAAACTGTACTTAAGCGAGAAGTATCGCTGCAGAAAAATTCGCCGCCAGAAGTACGAGAAATCCGGCTGCTGAACAGCCGTGGGTTTAGTTTGGGCAGCGCGCTGACTGAAGTAACGGAGGGCAGGGAGATTATTGTAAACGTTCTGGCTGAAGACGCTGAAGTTGGCGTTGATGCCGTGCGTTTGTATCGGGCCGTGAGCCCAGAGAGTGAGCTCGGTGACGACAGTTTTAAGCTGCTTTCCCAAGATAAAGCTTCGCCTTTCTCCTTTAACCTAAAAGTACCTACAGGCCGCGTCGGCGAGCAGCTTGCATTTCGAGCCGATGCAGAAGATGTCGATGGCTATCGCAGTGCGCTGTCCGAAGTGTTGGCGCTGACCATTGTCAGCGACGCACCGCCTGAGGCAAGCATCATCCGACCAATCAACGATGAATCTGTCCTAGTCGACGGTGAGCAGCTGCACGTTATCGTAGAGGCCTTTGATGACCTTGGTGCTGAGGGGATTGACAGAGTTGTATTTTATGTGAACGGCGTGTCTGTACGGACGGTTTATGACAGCGTGACGGCACAAACAGGATCAGCTGCGCGCGAAAACCAATACCAGACCTATATTTCTCCGCCCCAGGGTACTGCCGGTCTAGAAATTCATGCAGTGGTGTTTGATCGCGTTGGAAATTCGGTGCAGACAAGCCCAGTGCGAGTTGGCCGCGTCGCTGACACAGTCGCGCCACGCTTGAGCATCATGGAGCCAGTCGACAATGAGATCCTCACCTTGGGTGAAAGCCTTGTATTGGTGGCTCAGGTGGAAGACATCGGCGCCAATGACACACGCTTTGTGTTCGCGGATGCGATTAGAGAGTATCAAGACAACAGCGGTGTTTGGCATACGATCTATCGAGCAGATGATATTTTACTGCAGCGGGACTCCGGGGCCTCACAGCTAGATACTTACCCAGAAGACCCTGACGCGCACCGTTTTATCTACCATGCAAAACGACTCGACGGAGATCTTATTCGTAGTGACGGGCTGGACAATGAGCGTATTCGCATAGAGTACCGAGTTGAGACACCGCAGCACACGAGTCGCCTCAGTACCTTGCATGAAATAGGTTTGTCGATTGCGAGCAAGCAGTATTTTCTGCCGGCCAGGCCGATGGGAGTTGAAATCAATGCGGCGGAGCAAAGCGCTGCGAAGTCCGTTTTCTATGGCGCGGTGGATCAATTTGTCAGTGCGGAGCGAACCGGTGCTCTACTGGCGTCATGGTCTACGGTTAACCCTCTGTCACTGGAGACAGAACTCGGATTTCCCCCCGGGGAGAAAAAACAGCGTGAGCTGAGCGGGCTGGTATTGATTGATCAGACCAGCGAGTCCTGGCACTACGACGATGAGAGCTTCGTTTATTCTGAGTTGTTGAGCGGAAATGCGGAAATTCTGAGCGGAACCATCACCGATATCGATGCGCAGGCAAACCTGGTACTGGCGGCGAAACACGGCGTGCTTAACGACGCTGTCACGGGCGCTGTGAGTAATGATTTTGTTGCTCAGTTACGCAAAGAGATAGACACAGTACCAGAAACCGGCTTTGTTGATCTGGAGAGAAATCAGGGTGAATTGCTGATTTACAGTGTCATCAACGAAGACAATGCCTTTGGTCTGCCCTACACCCTGTTGTCCCGCCTGAACATGCCGGTGGATCAGGTTCACGGTGTCGCGCGTAAAGATGATATTGCGCTTGTGGCCAATGGATATGGCGGCGTGCAAGTCGTTGACATCAGTAAGCTCAGCGCACCTTATCGCATTGGCGCCATCACGCCGAATGGTTATGTCAGAGACGTCGCCATCTACGGACAATACGCGTTGATCGCTGCAGGGTTTGAGGGTCTTGTGATCGCAGATCTTGCCGATCCATCCCTTCCTATAATTTCAACCCTAGACACCCTTGGGATAGCGAATAGACTGGAAGTCCAGGGCGATCGTGTGCTCTTGACTGATATGTCCGGGGCAACCGGCACCTCTTCTGTGAGCGTGATTTCGCTGCTCAACCCCTATGCGCCGGCTCTGCTAGAGGTGCTGGATCTTCAGCCTGCACGAGAAGACTTTGAAGCAAACGGTAGCTTTGACGTTCAAGCCCTGGGCTCCGGTGGGGTGGCGAGTGTGCTCTACAGCGATCAGGAGGACAAGCCTCGTCAGTCAATCCTAGAACTGATGTCCTTCGACGACGCTCGCGACAGGCGCGTTGACAGCACAACGCCCGTGGTCATTCAGCGTGATGTGGAAGACGATGATTTTGTAGTCCGTGATTTGGTCGTTGCCCGAGGTGCGGTTCAGGTGGCTGCCGGGCGTAAAGGTATTGCCAGAATAGACCTGGCTGAATTGGATATCTTGTCACAGTTCCCCCAAGACGGAGCGCGGCAAGTCAGTACTGCACTGGGCGCAATTGAAATAGAATTCTCCCATCCATTGCCTGCCGACATTGATTTGGCAGCTGCTGTCCGTGTTATCGAGGATAACATCGACTACGGTGCTGATCTAAGTGCCCAGTTTGAGATGAAATTCAAGCTTCGTGATGGTGTGCCAGCGCACCGATTTTTGGAAATCAGCCCTAAAGGATCATTCCAACTACAGCCTGGGTTTAACTACTTCGTCAAAATTGACAAAGGACTGACGGCTTTGGCCGGAGAGCGTCTCAGGCACAATTTCAGTTCTCAGTTTCAAACCAGTGTGGCTGGCGCGGCTTCTGCGCCCGACATTGTCAGTATAGCGCCGGCGACTGGAAGCATCGGTGGCAGCACCGCAATCAGCATTCGTGGCACAAGCTTTGGTGCCGACGCGAGAGTTTTGATCGGCGGAATTCCGCATCCAGTGGTCACTCACGACGTGTCCGCTGAAGACGGCCTGGAAACCCTTGTGGTACGTTCCCTGGCCAACAATGCAGGTCCAGCAGCGGTGCAGGTAATATCAGCCAACACCCTGCAAGATACGGTGCTCGGTGGATTTAGCTACGTCGATGAGCTGCTACTGAGTTTTGTGGATCCACCGGTTGTTCGAATGGACCAGGGCGGGGCTGGAGATAAAGTTCGGGTGGTAGGACTGGGTTTCCACGGCGATGTCGAACTGTACGCGCGAAAGTCTGGAGATCTCGCCAGCGAGCAGCGGTTTACGGTTGATCAAGACAAGTTACTGCTGGAATCTTCATCCCAGATGCAATGGGTGGTACCTGATTTTGGTGATAACTACCGTGGCTTCGTAGACGTAGAAGTACGGGATACTGTTGGCGGGCGCTATTTGCTGCCCAATGCAATATTCTACGGCCAACTCAGTGTTAATCGAGTGATCGAAACAGAAAGTGAATTCAGCGAATCTGAAGTAGACCGTATCATTGAAGGAACGTCGGACTACATCCCCGATCCTGGAAAATTGCCCCCGGGCAGGGTGGCTGACCTAGAGACCGATGCCAGTTTGGGCCTCGTCTATGCTCTGGGTGGACCTGCTTATCCGGATTTGGATTTTAACTCTCTCGCTGATCTGCAAAGATACGCAACGCCGGGATGGATCTCATTACTTCATTACGAGCGCGAGTCCATAGAAAACGCGGCTGTGATGCACGGTTTAGGTTATTACAACCTTAATCCTGATCTAAACCCAGATAAACTGTTGTTGCACGGGGAACAGCTCTATGTGGGGGCGCGTAGTAATAACTACCCCAACGTGAAAACAGCGCACGAGGGCGCCAGTTGGTTGTTGGTCTATGACCGAGAGACGCGCGACCCTGCATTGGTTGAAGAGGATCTAGTGAAAGACCGTGGTGCGGTGCATGAACTGAGATTGCCCAGCAGCGCCAGAATTACAGATATGGTCGCCGTGGACAATCTCCTTTTCTTGGCGCTTCAGAACAAAGGCGTTGCAGTGTTCAGCTTGGCGCAGCCCGACAAGCCTGTGCTTTTGAAAGTCATAGAAAGCGCCATCCGCAAGGGGCGTGTGACGCCAATGGATCCAGTCTCCATGGCGCTGGTCGGAGAGCAATTGCTCGTCAGTGACAGCGCTGGCAGTGTTGTCTCCTTCAATATAGCTTCAGCTTCGATCGCGCAATTGTACGACGGTGAAATCGGTGAAGCACACTTCACTGCGCTGTCTGATGCACAGCACCTCGTCAGTGCAAAGCAATCTATGACACTGTTCGACGCTGGATCGGGCAGGGGTTTGAGAGAAGAGTCACATTACACGGAAACTGGATTTTCCCTGCCTGGATTCTCTCTTGGCGTTGATGGCCTGTACTCCTTAGTCGGCAACACCACAGCCGACAGATCTCGCGAGAAAAAATTATACTTAGGGTTGTATGACGCATCTGATGAGTCGGATATATCACTGCTCGATGCGCTGTATCTTGGTGAGTTAAATCAGAGCAAAGCCGCAACGACATTGAGCGATGACGGGGTGTATTTCGTCAGCAATGGTTCCTCTAAAGAGCTGATGTTGATCGATACCGGTGTCCAGGATTTGGTCGCCAGTTTCCCACAAAATTCTGCCACTGGTGTGCCCACTGACACCGAGATACGCTTAGTTTTCAGCTTAGAACTGAATGCCGCTATCGACTACAGCCAGTTTGTCTCACTGCTTCGATCGGACGGCAGTGCCAGTGCGCAAAGTGTGGAAACGGCCGTCTCGATCGACCAAAGTAACCCCAGAACTTTGCTGATCAAGCCATTGCAGTATCTCGCTATAAACAGCGACTTCTCACTGCAGTTGAGCAGCGAGCACGGTTCCCGTCGTATCGCGGGTCTGGTCGATACTCGTATAGACTTCCGCAGCGCCGCAGGTGCAGGAGTTGCGCCGCGTATTCTGCAATCAGACAACAATGTCGTGCTCACCACCGGCGGTGAACTGACGGTCTTGGTGGCGAACGCCGAGAGCCCGGTGTTTAGCATCGCACAAGAGCGAGCCGCCATAGAATCTGTGATCGAGCTCGATGGTGCACAGCTCTATACCTTGTCCGTGGCGCCCAATGTCGCGGGCCCAGCGGTGCTCGAAGTACAGAACGCCTCTGGCAGTGCGGACAGGAAGCTCGGTGGTGTGCTGTTCGTAGAGCCCTTGGAGCTGCTTTCCGTTGAGCCGCAAAGGGGCAGCATCAATGGCGGTGCCGACGTCGTTATCAAAGGACGTGGTCTCGCGCCAGATCAGCTGGCCGATGTCGTCATCAGTTTTGGCGGCCGCCCTGTAGAGCTCGATAAAATTAAAATACTCGACACAGAATCCATCCTCGTGCAAACGCCTCCAGGTAGCATGGGCTTGGTGGACATTGCTGTGGACTTAGGAAATGGTCAGCAGGGCATAATGCCAGATGCATTTCGCTACGTGCAGCCGGCGCAGTCGTCCGTTCAAGTCGAGGTGCCACGTATTTATGCGGCCACTCTTGACCCCTCAGAAAACTACCTGATGGCCGCCGCTGGACCTGCAGGCTTACTGATTTTTGCCACGGACGCATCGTCTTATACGGCCCGTGAGATAAATCCGCTCAATCTGGACGAGTTGGAGTTTATAGACGAAGACAGGGACGGAATTGATGATCGGCAGCTGGCCCAAGTCAAGCTGCCCAATGGAGACATCGCCCTTGATCTAGTCGCGTTCTTTGAGGGCAGTGTCGATAGAGTGCTGGTCACAGCCGTGAGTAAAGACGGACGTGCCCGACTGCACATCATCAACTTTGACGGCCAAAACTTGGCCAATAGCCAGATCATTCGCAGCTTGGATCTGCCAGGCAGTCTAGCGCGTGGCATTGAAGCGACTAACAACCTTGCGACAATAGCCTTGGGCGATGCAGGCGTGGGTTTGGTTGATATTTTCAATCAACAAAAGTCCTATCTTGTGGCCAATCTTCCTCTGCCAGCAGGGCACAAAGCGCTGGACATCAGCACTGTCTCCACCGCCCAAAAATCGGTCTATGCCGTTGCGACAGGCGAATACAATATCGCCGAGAATGGCTTAAGCAGTACGGCACTCGATTCGGGCTCTTTTTATCTTGTCGCGAATAACGCTACCCAGGGGCTCGAAGTCTTGGGCTCGGTGCCAGCCCCCGCATCCCGCGTGGTCGTCGACGGTGACTTTGCCTATTTGGCATCGGGAGAGGCTGGGCTGACAGTGGTCGACATCAGTGACCTCAGCAAGCCAACAATCATCCGTCGCCTGCCCGAGCTCGGTCCGGTTTTTGATATCGCGCTAAACGGTAAACTGCTCTATGTCGCACGCGGTGCAGACGGGGTAGCCTCGGTTGATATAACTGACCCCCACGCGCTTGTCATCGGCGACAGTCTGAGTGGAATCGCTGGTGCCTCGGTCGAAACAGTGGTCGCCGGCAGCTATGCCGTCTTCTCCGCAGGCCCGTCTGAGCAATACGGAACATTATTGCAAGTGACCCAGGATGTGGCCCTTAAAATTCACTCCGTGGAACCCAGTGGTGGCGTGTTGCGCTCTAATACTGACGGAAATTTCGAAGCTATCCTCAGATTCAACAAAGCAATCGACCAACTGGAGGCGAACCAGAGTCGCTTCAGCGTGCTAGATGAATCGGGTAATGATCTTCCATTTGAACTGACGATCATAAACAACGATGCCATATTTGTGATGGCCAGGGATGCACTGGACGGCATCGACAGACTTCAGTTGCTTGCAGAGCGCGGAATAGAATCGACGAAGATGCTCTCGAACGGCACCGAGTTGGTCCAGTTTCGTCTGGCGACCACGCAGCGCTTCGAATTTGATCTAGCGGCGGATTTGGCCCTGGAACTCAAAGTATCGTCTTTGACACCACGGCGCATCAGCGTGGGTGAAAACACAACAATGACCCTCGCAGCATCAGGTGTGACTGCGGGTGATCAGCTGAGTATTGAAATGGGTGCACTAAGCCTAAGTGACTTAGCAGTTTCCTCTGTCGATGAAGGCAATGTACTTATTCAATGGCAGGTCCCCACTGATACTGTTGCGGGTATCCATAACATCACCCTGAGCGCCTCCAGCAATGGGGACATCCGGCGAGATACCTTGTTCGGGGCATTGGTCGTGGACAAGAACATCACGGTGAGCTCGGTTGAACCACGCTGGGGCCCCGCTACCGGCGGCACCACACTCACCATTCGAGGCACAGGTTTTGAGCCTGGAACCACCGTGTCAGATGGCACCGCCATCACTATCGGTGACACACCGGTTAAAAGCCTTGAGGTATTGTCCAGCGAAGAGATAAGAGTTGTCAGTCGGGGCGGAACACCCGGACTGCACAGCGTCAGTGCGCGCTCACGCCAGGGAACCGTGTTCACGTCCGAGCCCGGCGAAGGCTTTGGATTTGGTCTCACACGGCTTTCCAGTCGACAGGCCGAGGGCCTGAACACTGGTCCCTTGGTGATCGATGAACAACAGGGCTTGGCCTATACGTCCACCGGGCATCTGTCTGACAACTATCAGGATATCTCGCTGCGTGGAACAACGGTCAACGACAACGTTATTCTGTCGAGCTTTGATATTCAGGACCCGCTGAACACCGCCCTTGTAGGCGGTGCAAATGCGTGGATATCTGGAGCTCCCTACCAGCTTAATCGCGAGCGCCATGCGGAGGTGAAGCGCATCAATGCGCAGGTCTCTCCCCTGACTGGATTCAGCGCAGAGCAACTTGCGCGACTGGATGAAATTGGACCCTATGCACCGCAAACCTACGTGGCTGACAGCCTCAGAGTAGAGCCCTACAGCTATTGGCATGGTGGAGCTGAGCACCACGCGTTTGTTGTCGCGGGCGGTTCTGCGGGCGCCGCCGTTGTGCTGGCGGATGACGCCAGTGTATTGACCACGCGCGCTTATGCTGCGCAAGGTGGTTCGACTGTTGTTGGAGATGTTGAGCCCTGGGGTGCATTGCTCTTCTCTGCAGTGAACACGCCGAATTCTCCAGAGCGACCACCTAACGGACACTGTGCTACAGAATTTGGAAGTGCAGGCAGTTCGCACCTCGAAATGTCTCGACTGCACGGGCAGAGTGAGTCCATTGATTTGGGGGTTCTGCAGGGGATAGCCGGAGGCGCAGCACTGCATCGCAGTGATGGCTGGCTCTATGCTGGCGGTAAGCACAGCGGCTTGTTCTGGAGCGATTGCAACACGATCCCCGATCTGAGCGCCACCGATGTTCCCGATCTGGATTCTGGCATTGTGCGGGCACAGAGCCTGAGCGATCCGGCCATCACGCGCAGCTACAGTTTTGACCACAATGTACTGGACATTGAAAGCCACGGCGACTACTTGATTATCGCACTGGGTAGCGGCGGTGTGGAGCTGGTGCACAAGGACGACCCGCAGCAGCGTTACGCCCTTCCCTGGGGTAGCGCTGTACACGCGACTAGCGCACGGGCCGTGGACCTGCAGCTCACCGCGAATGTGCTCTGGGTCGCATCAGAGCAGGGCGGCGTGTTTGTCTATGACATCAGTAGTCCGAGCGACGTGAGGATCATGTCCGCTGGAAACACAGAACCCGTTCTCGGCACAGGTATCTACAAGGGACGGCTGGTCAGCAGCGGTGCTGGCATTCAAGTATTTGACCTGCCCGGTGCAATCGCATGGTCGCCGTCTGTGGACGAGGGCGGCACCATTGGTTCGGCCGATGATCTGCGTATCCGCTTCAGCGAGACCGTGACGGTAGCGTCGGTCACGGCAGTCAATGTAATCACATTGCGAGATATAACTTCCGGTGATTTGATCCCCGTGGCGGCGAGCGCGGTCGACGCGACTGACGGCCATGCGCAGGATTTTTCCCTGTCGTTCAACCGTGTGTCAGGGAGGGCTTATACCCTTGATTTGCAGTCCGCAAACACCACCCGTGGAACCGGTCTGTGGACGCCGCTTACACTCGATTTCCGAATCGACCCAGTAGCTGCAACCCAGCCCGCGATTCTCGGCATAGAGAATGGCGAGTTTGTGCAGGCCAGTGAGCATGACATAAGCATTGTCGGCACCGGATTTGATACCACTGGTTCTCTGCGCTTGTTTGTCGGGCTGCGAGAGATATTCCCCACAGATGTCTCTGAAAATTCCCTTCGCATTCCCGCCAGTGAGTTATCACGCCTTCAGCTTTCCACTGGCGTACATCATGTCTATTTACGCCAGGGAGAGATGCAGAGCTCCTTCGGTGCAGCGCTTCAGGTTGCAGCGCCGCTCAGTGACGCCAACATAGCGCTTTCACCGGCCAGCACTGACGTGGACGGTGGCACGAGTATCACTATCAGCGCCAGTGCCGATGTTTTTCTGGCGGATATGGGGGTAGTGCTCACTGGACCCGACGGTACCGAGTACAAAACTCTAGAGAGCGAGGGGGAAACAGCGAATGTCGACCTCTATGAGGCTTTGACTGGGCTTCGCAGCATGAATTTTATAGCGCCGGGTGTGCTACAGCCGGGTATCTATTCAGTATCCCTCGTGTATCGCGACGGTGACCCGGTCAGCATTGGCAGTCTGGCCTATACCCTCGGGGCCGGACGCGTGATCGATCTGCCCAACTATCCGCCAATGCACATGGCCGACAGTGTCCTTGTCGATAGCACTTTGTATGTGGCTGTGGATCGAGGCGCCAGTGCTACGTCCACCAATCGTTTTTTGCTTGAGCACGGTCTCGAAATATACGATTTCAGTGTCTGGGACAGGCCTATCAGGCTGGCGCAGCTGCCCACTGACAGCCCTGCAAATTCCATCGCAATACTGGACAACAGTGCATTTATTGCGGCGGATAGTGCCGGCCTATTGTTGCTGGACATCGCAGACAGCAGTAATCCAACGGTGGTGCGCGCCTTGTCGTTGTCTGCAAATCGCGCGCTATCCGTCGATGCTCAGGCTGCATCTGGATACCTTGCGCTCGCCGTGGCCAGCGGTGATTCAGAAGGTTATGTGCGCTTCTTCGACGCCCAGGATCCAGAGCTGGACGCCCCAGCCAACTGGCGCACCATAAGCTACGCCGCCGGCGAGCACCGAGGGGTGCCAGTTGACGTTCAATGGCTGGGAGACCGTCTGTTTGTCCTCTTGGCGGGCGCTGATAAGCAATTGACACTGTTGGAGTACGCGGGCTTGCCCGAAGACCAAACAGCGGTTGTGGCCAAACTTGAAGGAGCCTTTGATCGTGCCGAAGACGCACGCATGGTGCTCATGCATGGCCAGCTTGTACTCAGCGGACACGGCGGATATCAGATATTTGACCTAGCGTCAGGTGGTGGTGCTGAGCTGATTTACAGCGAGGCCTCCGCGGAATTGGGGCCGCTGACATCCTTGGGCTCCAATGTCTTTGCCAGCAATGAGGCGGGTGCTCAGCAGCAGCCACAGACTCAGCTGGTGTTGCACAGCGTCGCGCCAGCAGCGGGTGAGCTACTCGCGGCGGGAGACTCGGTGCATCTGCGCTTCAATGCCTTGATCAACACTGATCCCGCTCATATCGCACAGGTGCTGACATTGCTCGATGAGCAAGACCAGACATTGCCGAGTGCCTCTTATGAAGCAATTGCCGTAAACACCATCGACGGCAGCTACATTCAGGTACTGCTCAAGCAAACCTCAGGGCTTGGAAGCGAGCTAAAGCTACAGCTCGCGGCTGAATTAAGTGGTATCGACGGGATTGCTCTCGGGCAGAGCATCGCCCTTGAATACGGATTGTCGGACGCTATAAAACCCGTCGTGAGCAAAGTTGTTCGGATCGAGGCGAATGTCGTTTCCAAACACTACTTCCACGGGAATGGGCGCGAAACAGCTCGCATCATCGGCAGTGGATTTGGTGCAAACGCCGCAGATCTCACCATAACACTTGGGGAGCAGCCGCTCTCGGCCCAGGATATTCGATCGGTCACTGATAGTGAAATAGAAATATCTGTGCCTGCGCTATACCTAGGTGAGAGCAGTGCTGTGCTGTCGGTGACCGTTCAGCGCGGTGCTTTCGAAGCACGGTTGTACGGTGCCATGGTTATTCTGCCCGAAGCACGGCTCAACGAGATTGACCCCAGTTTTGGGCCGCCTCAAGGTGGCAATTGGATCGACGTATATGGCCTGGGATTTAACGCGGCCACGCGCCTTCAGTTTGCTGGCGTGGATGCGAATGAACTGCAGCTTTTGAGCAGCTCTCATCTGCGCGCAAGAGTACCGTCTAACACGGTCGGTATTGTCGATGTGGACTTGCTTAACCCACTGTTTGGCACAGAGAAGGCAAGCTTGGCGCAGGGCTACCAGTATGCCGGTCGCGCCACCGGTTCCGTGGCGCTGGGGGATCAGGGCGCCGACACACCCGTGGCAGCAATCATGCAGCAAGGGCAGCTGCTCTACGTTGTGTCCGGCGGGGAGTTCTCCGCTCTGGATTCCACAGGTGCTAGCATCGCCGATCTCAAAAACGACACGGCACGTCTGTTCGTTGTCGATATATCAGACCCTGTGAACCCGCAGACATTGTCCAAAAACGACGACGATCTGGATGACCTCAACTACCACTACAGCGGCAAAATATCGCCCACCGGATTCACAGATATTGCGCTCATGGTTGATCAGTTATTGGTGATCGGTGGCGAAAGCTTGTTCCAGTTTGACGTGCGTCTGGCCAACAGTCCCGCCTTTGTCAGGCAGCTTGATTTTGTCTCAGGCGAACAGCTGGAGCAAGTTGTAGTCAGTGGCAAACTGGTGTTACTGCGCAGCGATCTCGGGATACGCATTTTGCGCTTACAGCAAGGTGAATTGGTGCAGGTTGATTGGCTTGAGACAGCTGAGCTAGGCTTTAAAGCCAGCGCCATGATCGCGCTCGGAGAGCACCTCCTGCTGGTGCAGGAAGGCAGCAGCATGATTCGCTCGGTGGACATGCTCAGTGGCGAGTACACAGTGCGCGAACTCGGCCAGTTGGTCGATCTGGGCGGATCGCCACTTGTGCCAGCTTCGCTCGCCCACCACAACGGCTTACTTGTAGCGGGCGGCATGGAGTCAGGCCTGGTAGTGGCTTATGCAGAAAACACAGCTGGCCAGTGGCAAGCTGTCGCGCAAGTGGCACTGAACTCACTCAGCCCAGCGAGTAACTTGGCAGCTCTGGAGATAAAAATCCAAGGCCAGAGCTTATACGTCGCCGCCGCCGAAGGAGATTTGCAGGTCTACGACATCTCCCCCTGGTTGAGAGGTGATTATCTGACCGATATAGAACTGCAACAGCAGTTCGCGCTGGTGGGTTCGGTCCGTGACTTCAGCCTATCATCAGAGGCTATATACGCTGGAACCGCTGTCCCCTACGCATCGCAGGTAGCCAGTGAAAACCCCATCGATGCCGATGCTCATCTGAGCTACTTGGGTGGGGGTATCAACACCTTGGCTGACACCCAGTTAAGAGTCGTCGAGCACAAGCCCGAGGCATCTGGCGTATTACAAGGTGCAGAGGCTGTCACAGTACAGTTCAATCGCATACTGGATCCCTTGTTGCTCCAGGGCGATGCTCTGCTCAGCGTGTGGTTACACGGAAGCCCAGTGCAGGGTTATCAGAATGCAGTGGTGAACAACACGGGAACACAGTTGCAGTTCAGGGCGAGCGCAGACTGGCTGGCCGGGGAGCAATACAGCGTCATCGTGTCAGAGGGTGTCACTGATATCGCCGGCAACAGATTGCCTAGAAGCTACCAGTTTAGCTTTGAAGCAAGTGATCATAACCCTGTTGAAATCGACGGTTTGTCTCCTGCGCATGTGTCTTGGCGCGGCGGTGAAGCACTGCTTATCTCTGGCGAAGGCTTTGATCAGAACACCGTTTTCGAGATAGCGGGTGAGTCTGTGATTGCCGCGAATTTCCTAAGTATTTCGCCCACGCGCGCAGAGCTAATTGCGCCTTCATTCAGCGGTGATCTGTCAGCTAACAGCACAGTTGCGGTCACAGCCAAAAACGGCACGCGGGAATTCCATTATTGGGGTGGACTGACTTATGTGTCCGATCCTGTTATCCAAGCCGTTGGTCTATACGACCTGGACTCCGGTGCAATTGACTTCTTGTCCGACACCGTCTATTTCAACAGCGGGACAGCTCTGGCCATCAGTGGCCAGGGTTTTGGGCCAGATACTCAGGTTAGAGTCAACGGCTCTTCGGTGGAGAATACCAGCCTGATCAACCCAGAGCTGATTCGCTTTGCGTTGCCTGACAATACCCTGGGCGCGCTGGAAATCTCAGTAAGCAACATGGCCGATCACAGTGATCAAGTCAGTGACAGTCGCCTGCAAGTGAAACTGCTGGGCAGAAATCGCATCGCATCCGCTCTCAGTCTGTCGCGATCCGGCGACCGTCTCGCACTTCTCAGCGGCTCAAAACAGAGTTACAAAGTCTCGCTCTACAGCACAGCCGAGACCGATATACCTCAGCTGTTGTCGACCATTGAGTTGGCTGAAGCAGCAAGTTCGCTCTCTCAAAGCGACAGATATTTGCTAGCTGTGGCAGGGTCTGCCGATCAGATTGATGTCTATGACATGGAAAATGTCTACGCACCTGTATTGATCAACTCGATAAAGGGCGACTTCAGCGGCCTTCGAAGTCTGCAATTGTCGGGTGATAATCTACTTGCCTTGGGAGCAAACGGTGTTGCGGTAGCAAATGTTCACGCCGCAGGGCTGGCATGGCACGCGGTAGATGCGCTGGACGCCTACTTGTCCGATGATCGAATATTTCTTCTGGGTGACACAGCCATTGAACAGAGGTCAGTCAATGATCTCTCCTTGCCGCTGGGCAGCGTCGTCCATGGCATAGATGCGCCTAAGAGGATGAGAGGATCAGCGCAGCGTTTGTTGATCAATTCAAATTTCGCATTAGCTGTTGTCGACACTGCAGCGCCAATGCTGCCAGCTTCTGTTATGGGCCGAATTTATCTCGATAACCTAGATTATGCAGTACTGCAAGGCGAGCTGCTAATTGCTCGCTATAAGCAGGGCGATGAAAACACAGTTGCCGTGTTCGACATTGGCCCAAATCCGTCTGCAGAGTCTGGTCCTGACGCAGCTCTGGCATGGCGACAAATAGCTGCTATTGAAATACCGCAAGCCGTGTCGGCGGAGAGTATTCAATATCATGGGGACATGCTCGAATGGCTGGGCGCTGGTCGATACGGTAACCTCCGAGTTCCGCTAGAAAATGTGGTCTCGTTGCTGCCAGCCCGTTTCTTGAACTTTGCCAATGAGTCGATAGCTCTAGATGTTCGCGGTCAAAACAGTGCCTGGGATCAAGTAGCGCTCAGAATAAGTGACTCTGCAGGGGCCGTGACTCTTGGGGATACTCGACTTGTGGGTCGCAGTGTCGTGTTTAGTCCTGTTGGTCAAAGCTACCAGGCGGCAGAGCAGTACAGCGTTTCACTCTATACGCAACCACTGGCAAAAATATCCGGCGCACAGTTGGTGTTTGATATGCCATGGGCTGTACAGGCGGTTGATCAATTCGGATTGTCGCTGCCCACACAAATCCGAATCTCACCACAGCAGGGTCTTGCAGGGACGCAATTAGCTCTGGAGATTAACGGCAATGGATTGGGCCAGGTGCACAGTGTCGAGCTAGCCGGCCAGAGCAAAGCTTCCGAAGACTTGAGCGTCAGCGCAGATGGTAGGCAGATGAATCTCTCTCTGACCATTGATGAGCCCGGTGTTTACAGTCTGGTTCTTAACACGGCTGCTGGTCGAGTTCATGTGCCATCAGCCGTGCAAATCAGCGCCCCCATAGGTTTTGGGGCCTTGCAGTCAGAGCATCCAGCGGGCGCTGACAAGCTCAGCATTGCGGGTGGAACTCAAGTGAATGTTTCCGTCATTGGCTTTGATGAGCACGTGACAGCTTATCTGATGCCAGCCTTGCAAGGGCTGTCTGTCTCGGACAGCTATTTAATCCATCCGGTGAAAACGGCCAGTGGTTTTAGCTTTTCCTCTCCTGATGCAAGGGCAGTGTCGGCCTATCAGCTGGTGTTGCAACGCCGTGCAACGGACGAACTGCTCCGCCATGAAACAACACTTGTGGTGGTCGACGACAAGGCGCCTAAGGCCACTGGATTTCAGTCGTCTTCGTCGCTGAAACTGCAGCTGGCCTTCGATGAGCCAGTGCGGTTCACAAGCTATCGCCTGACACGGTTTGACGACGGTGCTGACGCAGCTGAGGATGTCAGTGCCCACTTTGAGGTCAGCGCGGTCAATGCGCTGATAGTCATTGAGCCGAAGCCAGGCTACACCCTCGCCGATAACAGTCGCTTCGATATTCAAATCGACGGTATCGCCGATGTTCACGGTAACGCTGTCAGCGATGCAGTGCTGGGCAAGGCTGTATTTGAGTCCGGGCAGCTGAACCTTCGAGTCCATAGCCGCGACACGGTTGCGCCACAGAACCCAGTTTTGGCTATCGATGGTGAAGTAGATAATCGTGTCGGTCAGTTGACACGGGGTTTGTATTATCAATTCGCCGCCGTCGCTGATGACGCCCGAGATCACGCTGCCGAGCTCAGCTACACCCTGAGATGGTCCACTGACGGTGGCGTCAGTTACTCGGTGCCCCACGCGGTCAGTGTCGAGAAGCCGCTGAAATACAAAGTACAGACGGGTGCTGATGTCTTGGCCCTAAAACTCGTTGCTAGCGATAGCGCTGGTAACAGTTCTGCGAGCGAAGTTGAGCTCACTATCATCGCGCCAGACCTGTCTGTCTCCGCCTTCAGTACGCAACCTGTGCGTGTCGAAGAGCGCAGCTCGGCCGAATTTTCTTTTGAGCTGCAGGGCGATACCGCCTTGCTTGAGCGTGCGGACATCAAGATCAATGGCCTGTGGGAGAGCGCAGCGCTCACAGAATTGAATGAAACTACTGTCCGAGCCACTGTCGCCAGTGTACAACCAGCGCGTGATTCGGTGAGCGATCCGGACAATATGCAAGTGCTGTTGCGCCTAGTGCTGAGCAACGGTGACATACACACTGCGAGTGAGGGTTATGTACTGTACGAGGACGCCACGGCACCGGAGATCGCGATTGTTTCGCCGGTAGACAGAACGGCCGTGCCCGCGGCGCAGCCTTTGAATATTTTGTTTCGTGTCTTTGACAGCAAGGGCGTGGATGCGATTGAACTGAAGGTGGATGACGGTGAAACCGTCGTGCTCAAAGACACGGTGTCCTACCAGACGACCGCTCCTGCAGCTGGGGAATTCAACCTACAGGCGCGCGCATTGGATGCCGCAGGAAACAGCAGCGATTGGGTGACTGCCACATACAGTACCTACGATGCGCCGGCGGGCGTGCCTGAACTCGAGATACTTGCACCTGGAAAAGACACAACATACGCAGAGCGGCAGTCGATCACGGTACATCTGCGCCTCGCCAATCTCAGTGACGCTGACTTGTATCTTGACGAATTGGGTGTCGAATCGGATCAAGCGGTGCGAACAATCTCTGCAGACCAAGCTGTAGGCGGCCAGATCAGCGTAGAGCTGACGCTTCCCAGCATAGCGGTCGATACCTTTTACGCCTTGCGTCTGCAGGCCGGCAGCCTGCAAAGCAAGACATATATCAGCGTGTTGAACGATGATGCTGTCGATGGCCAGGCAACGCTGGAAACATTTCCAGAGAACCACGTTATGGGTGGTGGTGCTGTTTGGTTGAGCGCCGGCGTTCCTGAGCATCTACTGGATATCTCCGCATCGTCGGAACTTCAGGTGCAAGATCCCCTGGGAAGCGACAGCATTTCCCTTGCGGTAGACGGGCAGTTCCATTTGCAGCAACTGTCTGCCAGTGGTGCGCAGCTTGCGCTTACTGCTGTGCTCAAAGACCTTTCTTCCAATGAATCAACCGTGAGCAAGTCTCTCGAGAAGCGCTCCTACTTGGGGCTCGATAAAATTGTGCTACAGGAGTCGCTGAACGCCGGTCACGATTGGGCCGGACATTTGGCACTGCCCAGCTGGCTCGGGGCTGAACAATCAACGCTCTGGGCGCGAAACAGTCATGCGGGTGGCTACCTCATCGAGAATTCGAGCGGAATGCTCTATCAGGGAATCCACGGCGAGCTCGACAAGCTGGCGTTTTCTGGTTCCTTGTTATACGCGGAGTTGCTAGAGAGCGGCGATCGCTATCTACAGGTGTGGAGCATCAGCGCGGACGGAGTTCTAGAGGCAGGCGTCAAACACCCGCTAAAAGGCTCTCTTGTTGGCGCCAGTGGTCGCGAATTTTTCTGGATCCAGGGGTCGCAAGCGGGAGCGCTTTCGGTGCAGCCCAACGGGGTCGTCGAGCGTGTCAGCCTACTGCTTGATACCGAGATAACTGCAGCAGCCGTGAGCGGAGATCGATTGGTGCTAGCCGTCGACGATTATTTGATGGTGCTCGCCACAGATGTCAATGACGAGAGTCGCCTAGCTATTGATCAGAAAATACAGCTCAACATGCCTGCGAGCGGAGTCTTTGCCAATGATCAAGGGATACTGATCAGTAGCGAATTGCTGCTCAATCAGTATATTTATGACGAGGCGAATCAGCTTGTGTGGCAGCGTGAATTTACTGTTCCTGCACCGGTGCTTGAGGTCATCGCCGATGGCGAACTGAGCTGGTTGCTGCTCGAAGGTCTCCACGGTCTGGATAGCTGGGTGGCCTATCTTGAGGGTGAGGCTGTCGGAATGCTGCCAGTCTCAGGCCCTGTAGATTTCAGTGGTGCTCAGCTGCTGCAGTACGTACCAGCGCTCAACAACGGCACTTTGCTTGCGCAAAGCCTGGCACCACTTGCTTCATCTTCAAGCCTGGCAGCCACGCTGGTGTCTCAGCCGAATCGGATTTTGATACTTCCCAACAGTGACACCACGCTGGGCGGGGCTGAATTAGGTGTGCACGACAGCGCTATGGCCTTGCCATTCGCATGGGTGTTACACGAGGGCAAACAGGCAATCGCCGTCGATCGCACGCATTGGTCCGAGGCGGGCATTGAGCTCAGGCGCCATCTGCGCGACGGAACCGAGCAAAATCTACAGCTCGTCACCGATGTCACTGCGCTCACCAAAATACTGCCAATAGCTCCCGCCGATGCCAGTGTATTGACACGCGGTGCGCGCATACCGGCGTATTTAAGATTAGATACAGCGTCGAGGATGAACGCAGCACAGGCACTCGATGTCATCGACGTAATGGCGAGTGATAGCCACAGTGATTGGGGCTGGATCAACTTGCCCGCAAGCGACAGCTTAACGGTAGAGCGCTTGGCCAACGGCAGTGGTGTGGGAAGTGTCAGCTATGAGCTCGTGGCCAATGAATCTGGGATAGACCAGGTACAACTGGCCTCGCCGCGCAATAACGCGGTGCTGGACAGTGGCTCAGCTTTCACACTGACTTACCAAGTCAGCGACAGTCGCGCCGAACTGAACTACGTCGATATTCGTCTCGAAAGCGAAGCCGGAGAGCTGCTCAAGCGCACACTGGTTTCAAGTAGCAGTGGATCAGTGCAGCTACTATTGCCGCGCAGCAGCGGCATTAGCGCCTACACCCTCGTGGTGCGTGCTTATTATGGCTCTCAATACCGATACGCAGAAACACATGTCTCGCTCAGATCCAGACCAGCTGTAGATACCCTGCGCGCCGTATTGGGGGATATATCCCCCGTGTGGGCGGTGGGTTCCTATCAAGAGCTGAGCCTTGATTTATCGCAGAGCCTCGGCAGAGAATTCCGCCTGACAGTGCTCGACGACGACGGGCGTGAAGTGGCGCGTGGTGCAGACAGTGTCAGTTTTGCAGCGGATGGATCAAGCCGCTCCTACACTGTCGTGGGCACCGCGATAGACGTCAGTGGGCGCGAAGTGCAGGCCGAGCAAGCTGTCACGGTGGTCGATGAGCTGCAGTGGTCAGAATCACCCGACAGCTTCCCCTTTGATCACGCAGAACTTGTGCTCGCCAGTGCCTGGTACGCCCGAGGTGGAGAGCTGCTCGACCAATTGGGACAAGTGCGCAAGCGGTTCCGCTCGCAGATCACTGCAATCGCGGTCGCTGAACAGTACCTGCTAGTAGCGGTAGAGGCCGATGGCGTGTACGTGCTTGATACACACAAAGACCTGGTTGAAGCCGAACATTGGTTTGCCGGTGAGACGGTCAGTGAGATGCTCGTTAAACGCGGCCTGCTCACCGTGGCCACAACAAATCGAGTGGATCAATACCGGCTGCAGGGCAATGCCCTGAGCGACAAGCGCACTGTTATGTCCTCGGCTGGTGTACAAAAACTCATTGCAACTCCCACAGGCGTACTGATCCACAGCCGCGACGGTCTCAGCATTTTTGAAGGCAACCGCATTGTGCAGAGCACAGTCGGAGACTTCCGAGATGTGCTTTACAGCGATGGTTCGCTGTTTGCGCTACAGGCTGAAAAGCTGCTGGTGTTGGATCAGCAGTTGCGCGAGATTTCGTCCCTGGCCGTCCAAAACAAGACCACTTTAGTGCGCGCACAGGGCCTGTTGCTTGCGCTGAGTAGCGGTGATCGCGGTGTGGCGGTGATTGACATCAATAACCCACGACAACCCACTCACACCGGCAGTGTGGATACCGCTATAAGTGGCTTCGTATCCGCCGCCTATTTTGCCGGTGGTGAGCTCTGGCTCGGCGGTCAGCATGGGCAGATATTGTCCCTCGATCTGCAGACATCCGCTCCTCTCGAGATCTATCGTAGTGCCAATGCACACGGCTATGTCAGCTCCCTTGAGGCTGCTGACGGCGAAGCTGCAGCCGCGGCAGGAGCTTACGGTGCGCTGCACATCAGTGCCGTGGATTCCGCATTCAACCTCACGGAGAATGTCCTGCCCAGCGCCTATGCCAGCAATGTATCCCAGGTCGCCGTAGGGGCCGGTCATGTGTATCTTCTGGAGCGCGAGAACCGTCGTATCCGCTCGCTCGATGCAAGCGGAAACTACCGCACCGTTCTGCAGGGGCAGGACTTTGAGCAGCTCATGTTTGATGGCGAGACAGTGTTCGCCAGTGCAGGTGGCACCTTGTACTGGGATTCAGCGCAGAGCGCCGGCGAGCTAGTTGTCGCTGAAAATGACAGCATAGTTGCCATCAGTGGAAACGCCAGCCAGCTGTTGATCTCTGCCAGTGACGGGCAGATATACCGCTTATCAATCGACAGGCTAGACAGCGAGTCCGCTGAAACAGTCGTACAGTCGCTGGTGCAGCAAAGCGAAGCGATCAGGCACATTCAAGTTGTGGGTTCGGACTTGTTTTATGCCCTTGGCACAACATTGCACCAAATCAGTCTGTTCGATGGCAACACACAGCATGTACAGATAGGCTCCACCATCACCGCGCTTGCCGAAAGCGATGGCGTACTTTGGTTCTCAACAGCAGACAAAGCCTATAACGTCCACATGGGCTCAGCAGATTTTTCCGTCACGGAGCGAATGACTACGCCTGATCAGCAGATCACGGCGCTCGCAATCGACAATAACCGACTCTATCTTGGGCTCGGCGGCGATGGCATCGCTGTCTACACAGTGCCATCGCAGTGGCTTGGTTATGGCACCGCGGTACTCGACCCCGATGTTCTGCAACTGCTCAGCCAGGGAGAACAGATCCAACTGGGGGCTGCAGACAGCAGTAGCTTGCGGGCGCTCGAATACCGCATCGACGGTGAAACTGTCGCAGTGGAGAGCGAGCAGCCCTTCGCTAGCCTGGCTACTCTGCCCGCTGGGCTTGCGCAAGGGCGCGCATTGCAGATTGACTACGTGGGCGAGTCTTGGTCAGGTGAGACGCGTCTGCTTGCCAGTCGCTCGGTGTTTTTGCAGAGCGATGAAAACCCGGCCAATGCCATGCAAGTTGCACTGACAGTAAGTGATGCGTGGCTGCCTGCGGCGGTGAGTGCAGCAGTGCGCGTCACCGAGAGCGAATACCCCATTGCTAGGGTCGAATACGCGCGAAGTTCAAATGCAAGCGGGCCCTACGCACAATTTGCCGTTAGCAGCCATGCGGGCCAAATCGTTTACTACAAGCCTATCGCAGGCCAGACCTCGGGTTTTATCCGGGCAAATGTCATTGATGTACACGGCAACGTCGTGCTCAGCTCGCCCATGCTATATCAGGTGGCCACCGACAGTGTGGACCCGCAGAGTTCCTTGGATGTGCAGGGGACTTACATCAACAGCTCGCTGGGCGCCAATCAAACGGTAGTCATCACCGCCTCAGCACTTGATGTGCACAGCGGTGTGCGAGATGCAGTGCTCAGCGTGAACGGTAGAATCCTAGCGGAACACGATGGATCGGGCAGTTTCAGCGCAAGCTACGAGGTCGGAGAATCGGGGCGTTCACTCGCCATCCGTTTGCTCGTGACAGACATCAGTGGCAACATTTCCCAGCTGAACAGCAGCCTCGACGTTGTGGACGACAACCCACCGAGCCTGAGCGTTGACAGCATCCCCGCGGAGATCCGCGAAGGGCAGTCCTTCAGTGTAGAGCTCAGCGCGACTGATGATTCCAGCGTCTCAGAATTGGCCTTGTTATGGAATGGCTCGAGACAAACTGCGAACGGCGCTAGCCATCAATTTGAAGTTTTGGACTCTCGTGCTCAGCGCGTCACGCAGACCGCAGAGCTGCCAATCCAACTGATGGCCATAGATGACCATGGTCAAGAGACAGCTGTCAATCGAGCAATAAAAGTCGTACCAGACTCTGCGCCTTCCCTGAGCTCAGCCACGCTAGAAATGGCCGAATTCGCCTACTACGGCGAGCAGATTTCCCTGCGCTTAAAATCCCTGGAAAGTGTGGATGATGCGCCGTGGCAGCAGCTGAAATTTTCGATCATCGATGCCAAGACAGATCAGATTTTACAGCGACCATTGATCTCTGACGCCTGTGGCGAAGCGTGTATAGACACCGCTTTGATCGCAAGCCTCGCAAGCGACGGCGAAGCCGATGTGCAGCTGCGGGTACGGGTGAGTGACGCATTTGCGCAAACCGACACACTGGATCTTCCAGCGCTTAAATTGGTCAACAGACCCGTTCAATTGCTGCTCACTGATAGCTCGGAGCAGCACAACCCAGCAAGCGTAATCGCCGGTCAAGCGCTGAGCTTACAAGTACAGTTAATCGACGCCGGAGCCGCCGGTGTCGCTTGGCAGCCTGTTCGTTTCGACTTCGGCGGCCAGCAATACAGTGCCACCACTGACCTTGACGGCTTCGCTTCGGTACAGCTCACCGCGCCAGAGAAATCCGGCGTCGTCAGTTTCCAGGTCTACCTGGCCAATATCGATAGCCTGAAGCAGCTTTCCACAGTGGATGTTCTCGCGGCGCCGCTGGCAGAGTTGCGATTCGCGGCAATTCCCGCAGTCGGAATAGACGAAGTGGTCGATTTGTCCTTCCAGGCCCTCGACGTCTATGGAAACCGAATAGAGCGGGAAGAAAGTCACGCCCAGATCGCCATCTCACTCGATAGCAGCACGCTGAGTTTTGTACCTCAGCACGGCCTCACTATCGGTCAGTCTGAAGGGCTTCCGGTGGCAGTGCTAAGCACTGGACTTGTAGGTGCCAAGGTGTCGCTGAACGTCGGTGGCGCAACGGGTGATTTTCACGCCACAGTTGTCAGACTCGATGATGCCGCGCTTGAAGTGCGCTACGGTTCCGTTAGTGGCGTAGGCGAGAAGCCGCCTGTTGTTGTGGCACTGCCAATCGACGTCGTGACCGGCTCTGGTGTGGTGTTTGATCTGGTCCAAGGTGAAATAACGCACCGAGACGACGGAAACCCCACGGTAGTTGAAATCGGTGAAGCCTTTGATGTGGACGTACAACTGACTGACAGAAATGGGCTTCCGGTCAATAGCTACACCCTCGATGACGTTGAGCGAGACGCAGACTTCAGCCTGTCTGTCCAGGTCATAGACGCCGTGTCCAGCAGTGTCATTGAAACCCTGTCCGTGGACGTTCAAAAGGGCAAGGGGCAGATTCAATACAACGCTGAAACTGCCGGAGAAATATTATTTCGCATCGACGCCATAGATCCAGATATTGCTTTGGCGCAATACGACGACGTGCTAGCGGTCAGTGTTCGTCCCCTGCCGTTGCAGGTTCAAGAGGCGGGTTATCAGCGAGTGCTCAATGCAGAAGCAGCGCCGCTGAAACTCAGCTTTAACGGGGCAGTGGCGATTGATCCAGAGGCGGATGCCCTGGTTATCATTCGCTCAGAGGACGATCAGATTGTAGCGGGAAGCTACCGCACAGAGGGCTTTGATCTATTGTTCGTGCCTGATTCACCGTATGAGCTGGGCCAGTGTTTTAACTACAATACGCAAGGTACCGCGCTTGTATCAGCTGAGGGGCTAGACCCCGTGCTGGCGCAATCGGGTGAGCTGTGCGCGCCACAGGTCCACCTGCAACCGGCGGAGGATCGCCTGTTTGTGATCGGAACGCCAGCGATAATAGTAGCCGACCTACAAGCCGATATCATAGCGAGCAGCATTGAACATGGCCGGGTGAGCACCGATTCCGGATCCACCGTCTATGACTGGGACACGGGTTCATTCACGGTGCCGAGCTATTACTCTCCCTCACTCAGTGACGGTGATAAACACGTATTCAGCTTCACTGGGCGCGCCAATCAGGTGTTGCTCAGCGTGGCCAACGATCTCGAACTCACGTTGCTGACGCAATCAGGTGACTTCGACGGCGACGGCTTGTCCAACATCCAAGAATACAACTTGGGTCTTAATCCCGGCAATCAAGACTCTGACAACAACGGTGTGCTTGACGGTGCGGAAGACACAGACGCAGACGGACTGAGCAACGCTGATGAAGTGGCATTGGGCACCGACGCCGCAAACCCCGACACGGACAATGACGGACGCAGCGATGGCGAAGAAGTTCATGGTATCCCCGCGACAGATCCGAATAATCGTGATTCCGATGCAGACGGTCTAGAAGACGGCCTCGAAGTATTGATGGGAACAGACCCCAACGACGCGGCCAGCCGCGATGTGTCCAGCTTTGCCCAAGCCTTGAGTGTCGAACCGAGCACACTGATTGGCTATTTGATCGAAGGCCAAACAGACGTACAAGTCGCAGTTAAAGCAACGCTGCTCGTGGACGGAAATGCACATTCGGTTGATGTGACGGACGCGCTCTTTGGAACTGAGTATCAAGTACTCGACAGCGCCCTGATGACTCACCAGCAGAGCGGGGAATTCTCCCTCACAGCTCCCGGTGAAACCAGTGTGCAAGTTACCCTCGGCGCCGCCTCAGTCACCATGCCCGTGACCATTTACCAGCCTGAAAGTTTGGGTGATTTTGTGGTCGACAGCGACCGAACCTTGACGGGTGAATACGTTGCCAATTCAATCACGGTTGAAGGCTTTGAGTTGGTCGTTGACGGCAAGATCACGGTGTTGGGTGACATGACCTTGCGGAGCGGTTCTACCTTGACCACACCATCGGTGAACACAAGTGCGCAGCTTGTGCAAGGCTTGGAATTGGTTGTGGGCGGCAAGCTGACAGTAGCGTCGGGCGCGCACATCAATCTCGACGGTAA
>JAWSVD010000160.1:0-569 GCA_033852095.1 Granulosicoccaceae bacterium
GCGCGTGGTATCACCATCGCGACCTCTCACGTGGAGTATGAGTCCGAGAATCGCCACTACGCACACGTTGATTGCCCTGGGCACGCGGATTATGTGAAGAACATGATCACCGGTGCTGCGCAGATGGACGGCGCTATCTTGGTTTGTTCAGCGGCTGATGGCCCTATGCCTCAGACCCGCGAGCACATCTTGCTGGCCCGTCAGGTCGGTGTGCCTTACATCGTTGTGTTCCTGAACAAAGCGGACATGGTTGATGATGAAGAGCTCGTCGAGCTGGTGGAAATGGAAGTGCGCGAGCTGCTCGACACTTACGAATTTCCCGGTGACGACACGCCTATCATCAAGGGTTCTGCCTTGAAAGCACTGGAAGGTGACGAGAGTGAGATCGGTTCGCAGGCAATAGCCGCACTGATCGATGCGCTCGACAACTACATTCCTATGCCTGAGCGTCCTGTCGACAAGCCTTTCTTGCTGCCAATAGAGGATGTGTTCTCTATCTCTGGTCGCGGAACGGTTGTGACTGGCCGTGTAGAGCGTGGTGTTGTTAAGGTCGGTGAAGAAGTCGAGAT
>JAWSVD010000161.1:0-14264 GCA_033852095.1 Granulosicoccaceae bacterium
GGCCTTGAGGCGCTTGCAGAGCATGCTGCGGCCCTTGGCTTGGGCATACTCAGCGGGGTCGGGCAGCACGTCGCTGAGCTGCAGATCGGCCAGGTGATTGGGTACGTCGCTGAAATGCTCGAACCAAAACAGCGCGACCTCGGTGAGCAGCTGGCCCTTGCCGGCGAGTGTCTGCTCGAAGACCACATCAAAGGCGGAGACCCGGTCGGTGGCTATCAGCAGCAGATGCTTGTCGTCCACGGCGTAGACATCGCGTACCTTGCCGCGGTGGATCAGCTCCAGATTCTTCAAGTTTGTGTGGGCGACGTCGGTCAGTTGGCTCATGAAATGTCTCTTGCCTGGGGCGATGTTTGTGCGATCTCTTTGCGCACAGGGGTCGAATGCGAGAAAATACCATTTTAAACGAGCGGGACAAGAAGATGTCAAAACCTCTGGTAGGGGTGGTAATGGGCAGCACCAGCGATTGGCCGGTGATGCAGCACGCAGTTCAGAAACTCTTGGATTTTGGCGTGCCCTTCGAACACCAAGTCGTGTCAGCGCACCGCACACCGGATTTGCTCTTTGAGTACGCCGAGACGGCGGTCGAGCGCGGCCTGTCTTGCATCATCGCTGGCGCCGGCGGTGCGGCGCATCTGCCGGGCATGTTGGCTGCCAAGACGATCATTCCTGTGCTTGGGGTGCCGGTGCAGACCAAGGCCTTGAGCGGTCTCGATTCGCTCTACTCTATTGTGCAGATGCCCAAGGGTGTACCCGTGGCGACCTTTGCAATCGGTGAGGCGGGCGCTGTTAATGCTGCGTTGTTTGCTGTGGCGCAACTGGCGGTCAATGACCCAGTACTGGCGCAGAAACTGGTCGATTTTCGGATCTCTCAGGCCGCCGCTGCACTGGCGACGCCGCTGCCGGAGGTTTCATGAGCCGCGAAACGGTCAACCCAGCGACAGTGATCTTGCCTGGCTCCATGCTGGGTGTGATGGGCGGTGGCCAGTTGGGCCGCATGTTTGCCTTGGAGGCCATTCGGCAGGGTTTTGCGGTTGCGGTGTTTGACCCTGATCCGCAATCCCCCGCGGGCTTGATCGCGCACCAGCATGTCTGCGCGGATTACACGGATGAAGCTGCACTGGATGAATTTGCCGAGGCTTGCGCGGCGATCACCGTCGAATTCGAAAATGTGCCTGCTAACTCCCTGCGACGACTGGCGACCTTGACCCGCGTGGCGCCCGGCGCCGATGCCTTCGAGGTGGCGCAGGATCGCCGCACAGAGAAGACGTTTTTTGCCAAAGCCGGTATCGAGACGGTTAAATGGCGCGAGATCGCTGCTGATGCGGACATCGAAGCGGCGGTGGCCGAGGTGGGACCGCAGAGCATCTTGAAAACAGCGACCTTGGGTTATGACGGCAAGGGGCAGCGGGTCTGCGACAGTCTGGCGGAGGTACGTGCCGCCTTTGCTGAGCTGGGCGGCGTGGCTTGTGTGTTGGAGGCGCGGGTTGAGCTGGCAGCGGAGATCTCGGTAGTGGCGGCGCGCAACGACCGCGGTGAGATCGCTTGTTATCCCCCGGGGGATAACGTGCACCGCAACGGTATTTTGCACAGCACCGTGGTGCCCGCACAGGTGACAACAGCGCGGCTGGATGAAGCGCAGAACAGCGCTCAGCGTTTGCTGGAGGCGCTCAATTACGTGGGTGTATTGGCGCTCGAATTCTTTATCGACAAGCAGGGCAATATGGTGGCCAATGAGATGGCGCCGCGGCCGCACAACAGCGGTCACTACACGCAGGACGCCTGTGTCAGCTCGCAGTTCGACCAGCAGGTGCGCGCTCTGTGTAATCTGCCCTTGGGCGACCCACGGGTCACGGGCGCAGCGGCCATGCTGAACCTCTTGGGCGATATCTGGCAGGAAGGTGAGCCCGACTGGCCCGCGGTGATGGCACAACCGACCACCTGTGTGCATTTGTACGGCAAAGCCGAGGCGCGCACAGGGCGCAAGATGGGTCACATAAACCTGGCGGGGACTGATCTGGTCTCAGTGCGAGAGGCTCTGGTGGATGCGGCGACCGCGTTGAAAATCAATCCCTAGCCGCCCACAGCCGCTCTTGGGTCGGCTCAGCTCGCCGCTGAGTGTGAGGGCATCATTGATGGTCGATCGATGCCCTCGGCTCACAAGTAATTGACGACGCCCGATCGGGAGTTGTAGCTGATAGTGTGGGGCATGTCGGCGATCTCAGCGGCGTATTTGCAGGTGCCGTTGCTGTCCACAAATGCCTGCCACTGGCCGCGTTTGTCGACCGAGGCGCGCGGCGCGTCGGCACTTTGCATCACGCCGTTCCACAGCTTCGCGCAATGCCGTGCATCCACTTGGCTGGGGGCTTGCGCGGTGCGGTGACTGATAGGCCAGCCGCGCTGCCCCGACCAGACCTCGCCATCCGCAAAACCTTCTATTTTTGCAGCGCCCTGGTGACCATTAGAAAACCACTGGGCGCGTGCAAGGCGCACGGCGCTGTCGAATTCACCCGCAATGGCGGCCACAGTAACGGCACCGTTCTGCCGTGAGCCGCCCATTCTCGGCAGCTTTGTTGAGGCCATAACGGCAATGATGATCAATAGCAGACTGACTTCGAGCAGTGAAAAGCCGTGGCTTCTTCTCGTGGCGCTGGCGTATAACATTTGAGCCTCTTCGGGTCTGGAGCGGCAATGTTGCCAATGCGGGGTGATAGCTCCCGCGTATTTAAGTATATGTGTACTACCTTCTTTTGGCTGTATCGGCACTGCGCTGTGTTCCTGAAAAGCTAAACACTGTTTTTATAAGCGCTTTGGTTACGGTTTTTGCATGCCCTGTGTTGATTGGGCCGTGTCAAAGTTGCTCAGGGTTCAACGAGGAGGGCAGTTCTAGTGGGTACGGGCGCGAGGGATAAGCGGGTGGTGGCCGGGCTGTGGCTGTTGTGCGGTGCTACGCTGGCGAATCAAAAGGCGCAGGCGGCAGAGGGCTTGCGGCCCTTGCTCGGTTTCACTGCGGGCAGCAGTGGCTACGGGCTTCAGGCGGGGTTGCAGATCGATCCGCGTCTCAGCCTGCGCTTTGTGATGAACGCTTGGTCTCATGCAGGGTCCGTTGCCTTGGACGGATTGAATTATCAGATGAAAGCGCGCGTGGAGATGCCGCAATTGCTGCTGGATTACCGCCCCTTTGACAGCGGTTTTTACCTGGCCGGTGGCTTGACCCTGAACCGCACTGAATTCAAAGGCTTGGCAACGTTGTCGGGGCCGATAGAGATTGGCACTGAGACGGTGCAACCCGAGGATGTCAGTGGCTTGCTGAGCCGCGCAAAATACCACAGCACGACGCCGTATTTTGGGCTCGGCTGGCGATCGGGTGTGCGACGCAAGCTCGGCATTCACTTTGAGGCAGGCGTCACGGCCCTGCCCGGTATGCAGGTCTCTCTCGAAGAGCTGGACAGCACCGCGTTGAGCCGTGCTGCGCTCGATGCCGAAGCCTCCCGCATCGCCGCAGACTTGGATGACGGTCTGAGCTTTTATCCGCACCTTCGCCTCGGAGTGCAGTACCGCTTTTGATGCGGGGATCGCACGGGGGAATCTGGGCGACTAGCCCTAAAAAAATGTCGTTGAACTATTGCGTACCGGCTCGCGGTCGCGCAGCTTGGCAAGCAGCTGTAACTGTTAATGTGTAGCCAAAACAAAGGCTTAAGGTTATGGCTCGGCTGCCAAATACCTGACGTGCTGGTGCGGCGCACTGCGTGGGAATAATAAGTGCCGCAAAAGTTCAGCAGAATTTCCAGCACGGACTATAAATAATCCAAGTTCGTGAATTGGAGTTGGCTCTAGATGTGGTTGCGTGTTGTCAAAGCGGCAGGATTTGTCTCATTGCTCTCGGGTGCTGCGTTGACAGCAGGGCAGTCGGGCTCTGTCGAAGTTGATCCCGTGACAGGTGCCAGTCTCTACATGACACGTGGTTGTGTCGGTTGTCACGAGTCCCCGGCGGGCAGAATTGATCGCTCCGTGGTTAATCTCTCGGGCGATGTGGGACGATTTCAGGCCGCGCTGTTGCAGTACCGGGCGGGCGAGCGCGATCACACAGTGATGAACCAGGTGGCCCGTGGCTTGAACGACGACGACATCGGTCATCTGGCGGCCTACCTGTCTGCCAAGCACCGCTAGTCGGTCTCTTTAAGGCTCCGCTAAAAAGCGCCCGCAGTGGCGCTTTTTTGTGGCTGCAATTTAGAGGGCTTGCGCTGGTCGAATGCCGCCGGCTGTTCGTTTTGTCATTGTGCAGAGATGCCGATCAGCATCTGCTGAAATTGGGCTGCTAGGTGTGCGACAGGCGGCGGCGGTAGAGCTTGAGCTGAGAGGCGACTTTCATCACCGCGGTGTCCGCGCGCACGTATTCGCGTCGCAGTGCGGGGATAAAGTGTTTTCGTTCGCTGCGCAGATCCTCTTGCAGCTCCAAGATGTTTTCGCAGGCTGATTGGAAGATCTTGTTCGGCGCGTAGTGTTGTTGCCAGGCCTCGCGTGCTGCGGAGCCCCTGTTTTTGGCTTCGCTGGCCAAGCTGCTCAAGCGTGCGCCGAGGGAACTCAGTTGCTCTTCTTTTATGCGCACCGCGAATGACCAGTCAATGTGATTTGGTTCGACCCAGCTGTCAGCGATGATGACCGGGGTTTTGCCCGCTTGCATTGTTTCAAAGAGCCGGAAAGATGAAGTGCCCAGGCCACGCGGGCAGAGCACGAACTGACTCTGGGCCATGGTCTCAGTGAAAGTGACGCCCTGCCTTTGTTTTTCGCTTTCGTCGCAATCCCAAACATTAAAGCCGGAGGTGTCGACAATGCTGCCGCCCTGCGCCCGGCCCAGTTGAATCATCCGGCGGCGCAATGCGTTGCAGCCCGTGCCCACAAAGGAAAAAAGCTGAGTGGCCTCTTTGCTCAAACCTGTTTTGTAAGCCTGCTCGATGTTGGCATTTGGGGTGGCGACGTAGGGGAAGGCGCGGTGTCGATTTGGCTCAAAGCTCCACTGTGGCATGGAGCAATAGAGCCCTGGCAGCAGGCCCCAGGGGCGATCGACCTCGTTGTACATAAAGCATTTGTGCGGCCACTGTTTCAGGTGCGGGTGATGTGCCAGCTGGTGAAACAAGTAGTCGTCAAAGTGAGCGTCCTCTACAAACAGAATCGCGTCCGCCTCTTCTGGCTGCTCGCACACCGTGAAGGCGCTGTTCAGTGCCGCCGCTTGCTGAAGTTTATCCAGCGCGTTGTGTACTGCATAGGCAGAGCAAAGGTGGATCTTCATGCGCGCAGGTCAGAAGAGGGTTGGGCTATCAGTGTAGCAAGCTTGGCTGCAGCGCGGCAGGTGTGCGGGCAGAAGTTTTCCCTGCCCTGCCTGTGTTGTAGTTTCATGATGAGGCTACAGCGTATGAATATCGGGCCAGCTGCCACTTGTGCTTATGTCGGCGCTGGGTGCTCGGTGCAGGGAGATTTTTTCCCGGCTGTTGTCGATCGCGTAGACATGCAAAGGCCAGCCGCGGTTTTGCGCGTTGTCATCAAAATCACTGATGGTGACGGCCCACTGCTGATCCACGGAAGAGCCAAAGTGGTAGGCGCCGCCCTGTCGGCCTGAGCTGTTGCCCAGTGACACGTGCCAAAGCTGTGTATTGGCGTGGTAGAGCCACTGGCTGTCAGCCATCCAGGAGGGGTGGCAGCCGGGGCCCAGGCGCTGGTTGATGTCGTTGCCCGCGAGGCCTTTGAGCCACATGTGGTTGCCGATCCGGATCGCCACGCTGCGGCCGTCCGGTGCTGTTTGCATGTGATGATCGCCTGACTCCCAGCCGGGGATACTGCTGTGCAGCAGGTCCTGTTCGACAACGCCGCTGTCATCCACGCTGGCGCGCATGATACTGCCCTTGAGGTAGTTGCCGTAGTAGAGGGTCTTCTTTGTGCCGCTGGAGTTCGTGCCCCAGCTCGGCCAGTAACCCTGACCCACGCGCTGTGCTTTGGCGGGCAGTTCGCCGTCCAGTCGAACCACGTAGATATCCCAAGCGTGGAACTTGTGATAGTCCTCGTTTTCGAAGCCGCGCCACTGGCCATCACGCGCGTTATCAGGCCCTGCGGGTGCGCTGTTGCGAGCAAAGGCCAGCCAGCGGCCGTCAAAGGAGACGGTGCCCATGATGTCGCCGCCTGTGCCTTTCTCTGTGATCAGCTGGGCAGCTTGCAGCTCTCCGGCGGCAAAGCGGCGCAAGTAGAGCGTGCGCTGATCGGTGTCGCCTTCGCTGTAGGTGACGAAGCCATCGGTGGGTGCTGCGGGCGCGTCGCCGGCGGGTGCTCCCACGTACAGTGTGGCTAGGCCTAATACCAGGCCGAGGGCGATCACTTTTTTTATCATGGCGCTTATCATCGAATTGTTGTGGCGAAGCCGGCACGCGTCTGCCGATTTAATTCAAAGGGCATAGAGAAGTGCGACAAAGCGCCGGGCGGCAAGTTCAACCCCGCCGGGCCCTTGGCTCTGGGCTGAGTTGCAATATCGCATGGCGAGCACTTCGCAGAAGCCATTGGATCTACATTGCATCTACTAGTGTAGCCAAAAAATTGGCTACACCCTATTACTGTTTTTGCCGCGGCTTGCAGAGCATTAAAATAGGTGTGGGAAGGAGGTCGATTTTAGCCGCCGTCATGACAGTCGCGACGGCCTGCAAAGGTGTAGGGTTCAGCTCTCTAAGCCCAATCGTTCGCGAATGCTGGCGTCGCCCAGTCGGATCTCGCTGCCATCAAACTCACGTGCCGCATCGGTGCACATCCAGAGCAGTGCGCGGGCCGGCCACTCCGGTGGGATGTGGTCGCTAAGCTCCAGCAGGCTCACGGGGTTGATGCCCGATGTCTTTATTTTGACCTGCATGTCGGTGGCCACGGTACCGGGGCTGAGGCCCAATATACGGACGCCACTGCCGGCAGCTTCTAGGTGCGTGGTGCGGGTCAGCATGGATGCGCCGGCTTTAGCCGCGCAGTAGTGGCTCCAGCCTTCCAAAGGGTGGCTGGCCGCACCGCTGCTGATGTTGATGATGATGCCGTGGGCTTGTGTCTTGAAAACCTGCAGTGCGGCGTGGATACCGAAAAACGTGCCTTTCAAATTGATGTCGAGTGCCTGTGACCACAGCGCTGGATCGGCGTCCACTGTCAGGCCGATGGGGTCGATGACCCCGGCGTTGTTAATCAGTATGTCGAAGCGGCCAAAGCGCTTTTGGCAATGAGCAATGGCTGCGCTCAGCTGCTCGTAACAGGAGACGTCACAGGCGATTGCGTGGGCCCGCCCGCCCGCGGCTTGGATCTCTTGGGCAATGCGTTCGCAGCGCTCGATGTTGCGCGCCGCCAATATGACGCCGCAGCCTGCGCGGGCGAATGCGCGCGCACTCGCTTCACCGATGCCGCGGCTGGCGCCGCTGATGACGACGGCGCGCCCTTTGAGTTCAGCTAGGTCCATGTTCTTGCTTGCCCCTTGGTCATGACTCTGGTTGGTCTCGGCCACTGGATAGGGCGAGAATTTGATAAGATTGTAACAAAGCCGTGTTTGAATTCTGCTTCAATCTGTCTCCAATATCTTGAAAATAGGGCTTTTGTCTCCACGTTTTGTGGCATAAGCCACAACGGAAAAACCTAGCCATGTCCGATACCGTAGAACTAGACATCGATCAGCCCGGTACTGTGTGCTCGCTGAAAGTCGAGGTGCGCAAAGCGCCCAAAGGCGAGGAGCGCGATCAGCTGATGGCGCGGGCCAAAGAACTGCTCATCGAGCGTGATGCGGTGTTGGTCTCTCACTACTATGTGCACCCTGATCTGCAGGACCTCGCCGAACAAACCGGCGGCTGTGTGGCTGACTCCCTGGAGATGGCGCGTTTTGGGCGCGATCACGCCGCACAAACATTGGTGGTGGCGGGTGTGCGTTTCATGGGCGAGACCTCCAAGATACTCAGCCCGGATAAAATGGTGCTGGTGCCTGACCCGAACGCAGAGTGCTCTTTGGATCTGGGCTGTCCGATCGAAGACTTCCGTGCTTTTAAAGCGCAGCACCCGGATCGCACCGTGGTGGTTTACGCCAACACCAGCGCCGCTGTAAAAGCAGAGGCGGACTGGGTGATCACTTCCAGTGTTGCCCTGCCGCTGGTGCGTCACCTCGTCGAAAAGGGCGAAAAAATACTCTGGGCGCCCGATCGACACCTGGGCGGCTATATCCAGCGAGAGACCGGCGCCGACATGGTGCTGTGGCAGGGCTCCTGCGTGGTGCACGACGAATTTAAAGCGTTGGAGCTCGACGGCATGCTGGCGCAATACCCTGGAGCCAAAGTGTTGGTGCACCCCGAATCGCCAGCCTCCGTGGTGGCGCACGCCGATATGGTCGGCTCCACTTCGCAAATCTTGGCGGCGCCGGAGCAGCTGGGCGGGGATGTGTTCATCGTCGCGACCGACAACGGCATCTTGCACAAGATGAAGCAGCGCTACCCGGGAGCTACTTTCTTGGCGGCCCCTACGGCAGGCGAGTCAGCGACTTGTAAGAGCTGCGCCTATTGCCCCTGGATGGCCATGAACGATCTGCGCAATCTTGTGAGCACGCTTGAAAATTTGGACAACCAGGTTGAGATAGACGAAGACATGCGCATCAAAGCAGTGGCTGGGCTGGATCGTATGTTGGACTTCGCAGCAAACGCCGGAATCGGTGGCGGGGCCGCTCAACCAGGTGCGACGCCAGGTATAGGGCCAGCCTGACGGGGCTCGGCCGTGTGCAATGACTGCGCTACTTTTTGATCTGTAAATTCCAGCGCTTAAGCAGGTGCTGGCGTACCTCAGAAGAGCCGTAGTGTGCAAAGTCATAATCGATCAATTTAATCGACATGAGATTCGGTGAATCTGGGTCCTGCTCGGCGGCGGCGTTGGACGGGACATTGTAGACCCCTGCTTGAAGTCCGAGGCTTTGTGCTTCAGCGGACAGGGTGTATTTCACCCACTTTTGAGCGGAGCCCAAGTTTTTCGCACCTTTTACAACGCTCACGCCGCCCACTTCATAGCCTGTGCCTTCGCAGGGCGAAACGATTGTTAGTGGCAGGCCTTTCTTGCGGAGCTTCACCATGTCGTGCATAAAACCGACGGCTATGGCCGCTTCGCCGCGCGCGGCCGCCTTTGAGGGGGCCGATCCTGATCGGGTGTATTGCTGGACATTTTCACCGATGGCCGCCAAGAGTTTGAAAGCCGCTCTTTCGCCAAATATTTGTACCAGAGTGGCGACTTCGGTATAGGCCGTGCCGGAGGTGTTCGGGTCGGCCATTTGAATTTCACCTCTGTAGCTGAGGTCAGCGAGGGCCTCCCAGCAAAGTGGGGGCTTTAAGCCTTTTTCTGAGAGCAGCCCGGGGTTGTACGCAATGCCCAGTGCACCCGCGTGAATGCCTTGGGCTTTGCCTGCGGATATGGTGGCCAGTGTACTTGCCCAATGATGCTGCCCTTGGGTGTCGCTCTCGGCCGCCTGTGTCAGGTCCTCGGCCGCTGCGACCAAATGCGGGTCGCCTGTTCCGCCCCACCAAACATCCACCCTTGGATCGTCTGCTTGCTGCCTCAATAGACTCAGCGTTTCACCGCTGCTCATGCGCAGCAAGGTCACTTCAATTTTTGTCTTTTGACTGAATTTGCTGGCCATTAGCTCACACCAATCTTTGTCATTGGAGCAAGCGACAATTAACTCTTCGGCGGTAGCGAGAGTGGGAGTCAGGCAGAGTATCGCGGCTAAAGTGAGGTGCCGTTTAAGGTTCATTTTTGGCTCGGTTTCCCTGTATTCCCAAGCGAACCTGGGAAGTGTTTTTCTCATAAAATCGGGTGTCTCTGATGCTCTTGAGTTCAGAACGTCTAGCGCTTGATATGTGTATGTGATGGCTTCTGTTGAGGCTGTTTAATCCACGAAAGGGTGAAGTGTCTAATATTAAATAAGGTGTCTTGTCCCATGCTGGCTTTGTGGTCTAAAGCCATAAGTTAATGGGGGAGGGGCTTTCTTGCTCATTCTTCGCACTGGGCAGTGACAGTGGTTTCGGCGGTAGGCGATGGGTGCTTTAGTGGTTTTTATTGATAATTTAGCCGTCCACTTTAAACGAATAATATTGAGTTATAAGTTGTTGATTGATGGTTTGGCAAGCGTGCCTTAGTTCACTGTATAAGTGAAAAACCAGCTTTGCTGATCAATTTGGGTTATATCGGGAAGATCTTTTTTGGAGGGACGTTCAAAATGTGTGAGAGCCGGAGACACGGGGAGAGCAATCAATGGTGCATGTCTCAATGCGGCTGCTGGTGTGGATCAGGTCTAGCGCTGAAGTATCTCGCCAGTGGCGGCGTCGGCGTCGGTGTCGTACTTGGCGTACAGCGCATTTGAGTGACTCTAAGCTAAGTGTCGGCGCGGCAGTTGTCGCTTGAATGCGATGTTCTCGCCCAGCTTCCTAGCTGCCGCTGATTATCAGTGCGATGTCGGGCAGATTGTGCGCGAGCTGCTGTTGGTTTTCTGCGGTTTGCAGCGCACTCACGACCACAGGCAACGGCTCTGGCCATATCTCTGCTAGGTCTGCCTCGCCTTCGATAACAATATCAAAGGCGAGCATTTCAACCGGCGGGCAAAAATCTGCGAATACGCCCGCTTTGTTGCCTCTGGCATCCGCTCGGTACCAGCCAAAATCTTCGAGATAAACAGCGTTTAAACCGTGCAGGCAAAACGGAGGGCGGTCTGCAACGGTCAAGCGTTGATAACACAGCCCCGCGGGAATGTGATTGGCGCGCAGCAGCGCCGCCAGCAGGTGGCTCTTGGCGTAACAATAGCCGGTGCCATGCTTGAGCACTTCTGATGCGCTGCAAGTGACCGGGTTGAGATTGAAATCCCCGCTGTGTTTGATCTGATCGCGCACAAACTCAAAGCAACGCTTGGCAACTTCCAGTGAGGACGAACTGTTGGCCGCCAGCTCTCGGGCCTTGTCGAGAACAGCGGTGTTTTCCCAGTCGATAAACTCAGACGATAGCAAATATTGTTTCATGTCCGCTTACTTAAAACACCTACAGCTGAGCGTATTGCTTTAGAAAGGCTGATAGCCGGCCGCCGCCGGCTCAATCCAATGGGGTCAGTACCGTCGGCAACGCCACGGGAGACGTTTGAGGTGTGTCAGTGCTGAAGTGTATGCCGCGGTTCTCGCGGCGCAGGCGTGCGCTTTGCACCATGAGTTTGGCGCAGGTCAGCAGGTTACGCATTTCTAAGAGATCTTTGCTGACCCTGAAATTGGCGTAGTGCTCCAGGATTTCTTCCTCGAGCAGTTCAATGCGGCGTGCGGCGCGGCTCAAGCGCTTGTCGGTGCGCACTATGCCCATGTAGTTCCACATGAAGCGGCGCATCTCTTCCCAGTTGTTATTGATCACCACCAGCTCATCGGCATTGCGCACCTTGCTCTCGTCCCAGTCGCGTGCTGATGTTGGTTCAGCGGGCTCGTCCTCGTTGATGTAGTTGGCCGCCGACTCGGCGTAGACCAAACACTCCAGCAGGGAATTACTGGCGAGGCGATTAGCGCCGTGCAGCCCGGTGCAAGAGGCTTCGCCGATGCAATACAAGCCTGCTATGTCAGTGCGCCCTGCGTTGTCTACCACCACGCCGCCGCAGGTGTAATGCGCTGCCGGCACGACCGGGATCGGGTCTGTGGTGATGTCGATGCCCAGTTCGTCGCAGCGACCATGAATGAGCGGGAAGTGCTCGCGCAGGAAGTCGGCGTCCTTGTGCGTGATGTCCAGGTACACACAATCGATACCGTGGCGTTTGAGTTCGGCGTCGATGGCTCGGGCGACCACATCACGCGGGGCCAGCTCCGCGCGCTCGTCGTGATCGGGCATGAAGCGATGGCCATTGGGCAACAAGAGCTTGCCGCCCTCGCCGCGCACCGCTTCGGAAATCAAAAAGGATTTGGCGTGCGGGTGAAACAGGCAAGTGGGGTGGAACTGGGTGAATTCCATGTTCGAGACGCGGCAGCCAGCGCGCCAGGCCATGGCGATGCCGTCACCCGAGGCGCCATCGGGGGCGGTGGTGTAGAGGTACACTTTGCCTGCGCCACCGGTGGCGAGAACCACATGGGAGGCGTTGATAGTGACGACTTCGTCGCTCTCCATGTTTAGCACGTATAATCCCTGACAGCGGGTGGGTTTTCCGCCGACGATCAGGTCCACTGCCATGTGGTGCTCGAACAGCTCGATGTTGCGACGGCCCTGCAGTTTTTCTATCAGGGCGTCTTGAATTGAGGCGCCTGTGTGGTCCGCGACATGCGCGATGCGCCGTGTGCTGTGGCCGCCCTCGCGGGTCATGTGGGGTTCGCCGGGGTCTTGGGGGTCAGGCGTGAAAGGCACACCTTGTGCCTGTAACCAAGCGAGTGCTTCGGCGCTGTTGTCCACCACGTGACGCACGGCGGCTGGGTCACACAGGCCGTCACCGGCGATGCAGGTATCGCTGATGTGGCTCTCAGAGGTGTCGCCGTCGCCGACCATGGCAGCGATGCCGCCCTGGGCGCGTGGGCTCGCACCACTGAGTAATTGGCTTTTGGTAATGAGAGCGACGCGAAGGTTGGGATTAAGCTTTAAGGCTGTGGCTAAGCCACCTAGGCCGGTGCCGACAATTGCGACATCGAAATATTTCACTTGGAATTAACTCCTTTGACTAAACACCTAAAAAACACCGAACGACAAATAACTGCACGTCGCGCCAATGAGCGCAGGCTGGGCGTAGCCCTCGCACTGGCAGAAGACATTGGCAGTGGTGATATTACCAGCTTGCTGGTGCCAGAGGGTGCGCAGAGCAGTGCGCGCATTATCAGTCGCGAGCCCGCGGTTATCTGTGGCGTGGAATGGGTCGACGAAGCCTTCCGTCAGGTGGACCCTGATGTGACGTTGCAGTGGCAGGTTAAGGACGGTGACCGCGTGGTGCCGGATCAATTGCTGGTGCGGGTCTCGGGTACGGCGCGTTCACTGTTGACGGCCGAGCGAGTGGCGCTGAATTTTTTGCAAACCTTGTCTGGCACCGCCACCAAGGCGGCCGCTTACGCCGCGCTGGTGGAGGGCACTGGCGTGAAGCTGCTGGACACGCGCAAGACGCTGCCAGGCTTGCGAAGTGCGCAAAAATACGCTGTGAAGTGCGGTGGGTGTTTTAATCACCGGCACGGGCTGTTCGACGCTTTTTTGATCAAAGAGAACCACATCGCGGCTGCTGGTGGTATCTCGCAAGCCGTCGCCGAGGCGCGCCGTATCGCACCGGAAGCACCTGTGGAAGTTGAGGTTGAAAGCCTTGGTGAGCTGGATAAGGCGCTGGTCGCGGGTGCGGACATCGTGATGCTGGATAACTTCACGCTGGAAGATCTGCACACCGCGGTTAAGACCAACGCGGGCCGGGTCAAGCTCGAGATTTCTGGCAACGTGACAGATCAGACCATCGGGCCACTTGCGGGCACCGGAGTCGACTATATTTCTATCGGTGATTTGACCAAAAGCTGTCAGGCCGTCGATCTGTCCATGCGCATGGACGGCGCGTAGCTGTATACCTCTATGAAAGAAGGAAAGACGATGAAAAAATACCTGATGACGGCCCTCGTGGCCGTGATGCTCAGCGCTTGCAATGCGACCACCGGTGGATCCTCTGCAGCGCAGCCTGATATTAAAGCCGAGGCGGTTAACTGCCTGGCGGGTGATCAGGCGATCCCCAATGACGGGCTCTGCCTGCAGGACGACGCGGCGTGTTACCCCATCGCCGACGGCAGCTGGTGCACCGGCCCGCGCGTGAGCACTTGCCCCATGGGCTCTAACCCCTTGCCAGCGGAACTGCCCTGCCCGGTGGGCGCGCGCTGTTTCGCCCAGTCCGAATCATTGCAGTGCGTGATTGGCGGGTAGATGCACCGAGCACCCTTGTTGGAGTTGCTGGCTCATTATCGCCAGCGACACCCGGAGCAAGCGGCCGAGTGTGATGACTGCCGCGCCTTCGTTCAGGCGCAGGCGAATTGTTTTGAGCGCTCTCTGCTGTGCGGCCATGTCACGGGCTCGGCCTGGCTTGTCAGTGCCGATCACGAGCAGGTACTGCTGACGCACCACCGCAAGCTCAATCGCTGGCTGCAGTTGGGCGGCCACGCAGATGGTGACCCTGATATCGCAGCGGTCGCTGTACGTGAAGCCTATGAAGAGTCGGGTCTGCCGCAGATTGAGCTGCTGGACCCTGAAATTTTTGATATAGATATTCA
>JAWSVD010000161.1:14329-24195 GCA_033852095.1 Granulosicoccaceae bacterium
GCGGTCGGCGATTTGTTGACTGGGAGCACGGACGGCTCGATGCAGCGCATGGCAGAAAAATGGCTGCACCGTGTAGGGAACTAAAGCGTTGGGCCCCCTAGTTTAGGCGTTGAGGCAGAACACATCTTTTTAAAGCGACGGGGAACGCTGGTCTCTGGCGCTTGTCATAGCCGGTGAGATTTGATTATTGCGACCACAGGTCGCTCGGTCTGTTCAGCAGGCATTGAGCGCCGTGACAACGCAAACGTCTTAGCTGGGGCGCCACCGCCCGTGCGCATAGAATTTTTATCTTTGAGTAATAAGCTATGTCACAGCAAGCACAGGGTCACCACACGGTGATCGTCGGGGCCGGCTTTGCCGGATTGTGGGCGGAACACACCTTGGCGCGAGCGCAGCAGCGTGTCACGTTGATAGACGCCCGTAACTACCATCTCTTCCAGCCGCTGCTCTATCAGGTCGCCACAGCAGCACTGTCTCCCGGCGACATCGCACAGCCCATCCGCAGCATCGTCAAGGACCACCCCAATACGCGGGTGCTGATGGCGGCGCTCGAGTCGGTGGATCGGGAGCAGCGGCAGGTCAAGCTCGACACTGGCCTCGTGATTGATTACGACTCACTGATCATCGCAACGGGCGCCACCCACAGTTATTTTGGCAACGAGCACTGGGCGGAGCATGCGCCCGGGCTGAAAAACATCGACGACGCCACGGCCATTCGGCGTCAGTTATTGACTGCTTTTGAAAAAGCCGAGACCGCCGAGTCAGACCAGGAGCGTGAGAAGTTGCTGCGCTTTTTGGTGATCGGCGGCGGCCCGACCGGAGTAGAAATCGCCGGCACCCTGGCGGAGATCGCGCGCCGCGAACTGCCCAAGGAGTTCCGCTCGATTGACACGGGCCGCGCCCAGGTGATCCTCATCGAAGCAGGGCCGCGGCTGTTGCCTCAGTTCCCTGAAAAACTCTCTCAAGCGACCTTTGAGTCCCTGGAGGAGTTGGGGGTCACGCCCATGCTCGGCAGCATGGTCACGGATATCGAGGCCGGCCGGGTCAGCTTGCAGCGCGGTGAGCAGAGCGAAGTGCTGGAGGCCAATACGGTTATCTGGGCCGCGGGTGTGAAAGCATCCCCTGCGGCGCAGTGGTTGGGCGTTGAGGGTGACCGTGCCGGCAGGGTGCCCGTCAATGCGCAGTTGCAGTTGCCGGGTGATCCGCACGTGTACGTGGTTGGTGACACGGCTGCAGTCAAAGATGCAGCGGGCCGCCCTGTGCCAGGGGTGGCACCGGCGGCCAAGCAGGCGGGGCGCTACGCGGCTGAGTCTATCCTTCGCTCTTTGCGCGGCGAGGAGGCGCGGGATTTCATCTACAAAGACAACGGCAACCTCGCCACTATTGGTCGGCACAAGGCCGTGGCAGACGTGGGTGGGTATCAGCTCAGCGGGCGGCTTGCGTGGTGGTTCTGGGGCTTGGTGCACGTGTATTTCTTGATCGGTTTCAAGAATCGTTTGGCCGTGGTGATCAATTGGCTCTGGGCTTATTTCGGTTTGAAGCGCGGGGTGCGGCTGATCACGCAAGTGCCAAACGACAAGGCAGCGGTGAAAAAGCCGGAAGCGAAAGAGTAGGAATCGGCTTTGGGTCTATGTTTGCGCTAAGTCCGTGCTTTCAATGGCTGAGTTCTGCTTCTAAAGGCCCGATGTTGGCCCCTTGAACAGCAGAGGCTTTAGGCGACAGACTGCACCGTGCCAAATCGGCTGCGTTCAAAGATGAGCCCGAGCCCGGCTTGGCAGGCGTAGTCGTCCACCTGCCCCAGTAAAATATGGTGATCGCCGGCCTCAATGCTCTGCATCAAGGAGCAGTCGAACCAGGCGACACAGCCGGGGATTTTGACGCGTCCGCTCGGGGCGCGTTCGATCTCAATGGCTTGAAATCGCTCTTCCATGCTGCCGCGAGAAAAGTCCATCGCCAAGCTCGCTTGATCACCCGCCAGTACGCTTACCGTGTATCCGCTGGCGCCCAGAAAAGCATCGCGGCTGCCGGCGCTGCGTTGCAAGCTCCATAATACCAGCGCCGGATCCAGTGAGACGGCATTGAAAGACGAGCAGGTCAGGCCGAAATCTTTGCCTTCAAATTGGCAGCTGACAACCGTGACACCGGTGGCAAAACAGCTCAGTGCGTTGCGCAGCTCCTTGCTCACGGGACTTCCTCACCGCTGGCAGCCGTCCACAGCTCAAACCACGTCTCGCGGTCCAGTGTGATGTCCAAGGATTTTGACAGCTGCGACACGCGCTTCAAATTATTGGTGCCTATTACCGGCAGTATGCCCGCGGGGTGAGCGAGCAACCAGGCGATGGCGATGTGATCCAGCTGGCAGTTATTGCTGTCCGCGAGCTTTTGCATCAGTGGCTGCAGGCGTTGTGCCGCTGCTTCGTCGCCAAATAGACGCCCACCACCCAGTGGAGACCAGGCCATGGGGCGGATATCCTGTCGCTGCAGTTGCGCCAGTGTGCCGTCCAAAAAACTGTCGCGTTCCAGCAGGCTGATCTCCAGCTGATTGGTGACGAGGGGGTGTTTCATGCCGCTTTGCAGCAGTTCCCAATCCCAGCGTTTGAAATTGCTGACGCCCACCGCGCGTACTTTGCCGTTGTCGATCAGCGCATCCAGTGCCGCGCCTGTGGCCCGGTGATCCATGAAGGGGTCGGGTCGGTGGATCAGCAGCAGGTCGAGGTAATCCGTGTGCAGGTTTGTCAGGGATTGCTCGACTTGCGTATTCAGGTAAGCCGGGCTGGTGTCGTAGTGCTTGACCCGACGTTTCGGGTATTTGTCCGATACCAGGGCGATGTCGCATTTGCTGATCAGCTGCATCTGCGGGCGCAGGCTGGCGTCGGCAGCCAGTGCCTGGCCGAACAGTGCTTCGCAGCCGTAACCGCCGTAGATGTCGGCGTGATCAAAGCTGGTGATGCCCTGCGCGAGGCAGGCGTCGATCTTGGCACGCACGTGCGCGGTGCTGGTGTCCTTGTCATCGCCTAGGCGCCACACGCCGTAGACGAGGCGGCTGAAACTGGGGCTGTCTTTCCGCAGGCTGAGGTGTTGCATTAACGGCGTTCTCCTGTGCCAAGCGGTGTTGGCGGGGTGGATGCGGGTACCCGGCCGTAGGCTTCGGGCAGCGAGCATGTGTCTAAATGGGGCAGTACCTTCTCGCCGAAAATATTGCACTCGTCTAAATGTGGGTAGCCGGAAAAGATAAAAGACCGCATGCCCATCTTTTTGTAGCCCTCGATTTTTTCCAGCACCTGCTCGACGCTGCCCACAAGGGCGGCACCGCAGCCGGAGCGAGCGCGGCCAACGCCGGTCCACAGGTTCGGTTCTACATAACCTTCTAAATCGGCGAGCTCGCGGGTCTTAGCTTGATGCGCGACGCCCAGGCTCTTGGCGTCCAGCGCGCGTTCTCTTATCTGTTTGCCGATGTCGTCGTCCAACTTGCACACCAGCTCGCGTGCGTATTCGCGCGCCTCTTGCTCTGTGTCGCGCACGATCATGTGCACGCGCAGGCCGTAGTCCAGTGTGCGGCCGTAGGCGGCGGCTCTGTCTGCGACGGCTTTCATGCGCGCAGCAAGGGCTTCTTCGGGTTCTGGCCACATCAGGTAGACGTCGCAAAACTGACCGCAGAGCTCCAGCGCGTCTGGAGAATATCCGCCAAAATACAGCAGCGGTCCGCCGTTTTGCTGGTAGGGGCGCACCGGGTCGGTGGACAATCCCTTGATCTGGTAGATGTGCCCTTCGTAGTTGATCTCGTCCTGGGTCCAGGCCTGGCGCAAAATCTCCACCACCTCCCGCGAGCGCAGGTAGCGGTATTCGCTGGTGGCGTCTTCTCCGGGGAAATTGGAGGAAATCACGTTGAGTGTGAGTCTGCCCTTGAGCATGTGATCCAGCGTGGCCACAGCGCGCGCCAGCATCACCGGGTGGACTTCGCCGCAGCGGATGGCGGCGAGCAGATTGATGTTCTCAGTGAGCGGCGCCATGGCAGAGGCGAATGTCAGGGTGTCTTGCCCGACTTGATAAGAAGAGGGGCAGAGCACATTGCGATAACCCAGCTTATCGGCAGTTTGTACGATATTGCGGGTGTTCTCCCAGCTGCTGCGCAGGTCGTTGTCCGGCACGCCCAGATGACGAAAATCGTCGCTGCAAATCGGGGCGAACCAGGAGACTTCGGCGGCTTTCAGCTCTTCGCTGCGGATGTTTACGATGCTCATGCCTGCTCACTTCTTGTCATAAGTTAAGTCTGGATAAATCAGTGCTTGTCTGAAAAACAACGCGACTTGCAGTGCCGCGCGGGGCAATGCCCGCAGCGTGAGTGACAGACGTTATCACCGCGAATCCACAAAGTAAATGAATGGTGAATGAATTTCCTTGATTGCACCGCCTTTGAGCGCTAGGATTCTGGTCTATTAGCGTGTTCAAAATCCACCGGATGTCGCCGTGACTCGATTGCCCTTGTACCAAAAAATCAGTGAGCTGTTACACCGAGAGATCGGCGCCGGCCACTGGCTGCCCGGTGAGCGGCTGCCGCCGGAGGCACAGCTGGCAGTGGATCTGAGTGTGGCGGTGGGCACCCTGCGCAAAGCGCTGGCGGTTCTGGAAGAGCAGGGTTTGTTGGAGCGCCGACAGGGCTCGGGCACCTACGTGAAGCGTGCGCCTGAGGGCAGCGCCATCTACCAGTTCTTCAGGCTTGAGCTGCCCGAAGGTGGCGGTGTGCCCAGTGCTGATACGGTTTCGCTAAAACAAATGCGTTCCATTGAGGTGGCGCATTACTTGAGCGATTCCCCGGCACAGCAATGGCAGCTGCGACGCCTGCGGAAATTAAACAACCGGCCGATCGCCGCGGAGCAGATCAGCTTTGCTTTTGCCCACGCGCCCCAGCTTGAGATCGAGCAGTTGCACGAGTCGCTGTACGTGCATTACCGCGAGCACTTTGATTTTTGGATCGCCCGCGTGGAAGACAAGATCAGTTGCGAACTGCCGCCTGTTTGGGTGCGGGCCTTGTTGGGCCTGGCGGCCGATGCGCCCTGCGTGCGCATTGATCGCCGGGGTTTTTCCAATCATGAGCGCGCAGAAGAATATTCGATCACTTGGTTTGACCCGGCACGCTGCCGTTATCTGGCGCGCTGGAGTTAGGGTGAATCAAATCAAATCCGGCTGCGCAGCGCGCGGCTTATGGTTAAAGGACACACGATGACCGACACACTGCATTATGGCCTCTTGGGTTGCGGCATGATGGGCCAGGAGCACCTGCGCAACATCGCGCTGCTGCCGCACGCACAAGTCACGGCTATTGTTGAGCCCAACGCGGCGATGGCCCGTGCCGCACTTGCGCTGGCGCCTGGGGCCGCGCTGGTGCCGGACTTAGCGCAGCTGCTGCAGCGTGATGACGTGGGCGTGTTGGTGATCACCAGCCCAAACTACCAGCACGCGGACCAGCTGCTGCGCATCATGGCCGCCTGCCAGCTGCCCATACTGGTGGAAAAACCCATCTGCACTGAGCTTGCGGATGTCGCCCGTCTGCGCGAGGCGGTTGCACACTACAGTGCCCCCGTGTGGGTGGCGATGGAGTATCGCTACATGCCGCCCATCACCCGCTTTCGGCAGGCCCTCGCCGAGGGAGCTACCGGGCCGGTGCAGATGCTGAGCATCCGCGAGCACCGCTTCCCCTTTTTGCCCAAGGTGGGCGATTGGAACCGCTTCAACCGCTACACCGGTGGCACGCTGGTGGAAAAATGTTGTCATTTTTTCGATCTGATGCGGCTGTTGCTCGACGACGAAGTCGTGCGCATCAGCGCCAGCGGAGCCGCGGACGTCAACCACCGCGACGAGTTGTACAGTGGTGAGCAGCCTGACATTATCGACAACGCTTTTGTGCTGCTGGACTTCGCCAGCGGCCAGCGCGCCATGCTTGAGCTGTGCATGTTTGCCGAGGGTTCGCGTTATCAGGAGGAGCTCTGCGCCGTCGGGGCAAAGGGCAAGCTCGAGTGTCGGGTGCCGGGGCCCGGCAGGTTCTGGCCCGATCGCCTCGGGGATGCGCCGGTGCCCACGGTGATCCACAGTCCGCGCAGGCCGGCAGGGCCAGTGGAATACCCTGTGCCCGTGGACCCAGCGCTGCTGGAAGCAGGTGATCACAACGGCTCCACCTACTACCAGCACGTGGGGTTTTACAACGCGGTGGTGGAAGGCGCAGTTGTCGATGTAAGCGTTGATGATGGCCTGCGCGCGGTGATGATCGGCATGGCGGCACAGCACGCGATCATCAGTGGCAAGACAGTCGTGATGACCGACGGTGGTTTCAACTTTATAGAGGCGTAGCCGCACCGCGACTCCGGGTCGGGCCTTGGTTTGTTCTGTCTAAGTACGCTGAGGGCTTTTCTCCGGGATGAGCCCCTTGGCTGTACGGGCTGCCTGAGTGCCGAAGTGGCGCAGAATATGCCCTACAATTTTGATCTACTTCTGGGGTGTTCGTGCTGCTGCACGCGGTTCTACGGACTTTGCACGCCCCGCGATTCCACTGCTGAGCTCAGACCATGACTAAGATTGCGATAGTTGGTTCCTACCCGCCCAATTACGGGGGCATCTCCATCCACGTGCAGCGCCTGCACCGCTTGATGGCGCAGGGCAGCGATACCAAGGTCTACGACCTCTACTCCGTGGGCGGGGAGGCAGATGAGCCGGGCGTGGAGCGCATCTACGGCAACAAGATCCAGCGTGTTCTCGGCTGCCGATCTGGGCTGAAAGCGCAGGGCGCGGACCTGGAGCATTTTCATGTCTCCGCCATGCGCAAGTTCTTGTGGAGCACGCCGGCCCTGTTGACCGGCCGCAAGGGAGCAAAACGAGTCCTGACCATTCACGGCGGCGCCTTTCCGGAAGTGGTCGCTGCTTTTAGCGGCTGGGAGAAGCGCTTGTTCCGCTGGATGCTCGGCCGCTTTGATCACTTCGTCTGTGTCAGTGAAAAACAGCGCCAAGTGCTGGACGACTGGCAAGTGCCCGCCGCGCAGATCTCGGTGATCAACGCCTACTTGCCGCCCGTGCACAGCGCACCCTCGGGTGACTTCTATGAGCTTCAAGCAGTCAAAGACGCCGGGCAGCCGCTGCTGATCTGCGCCGCGCAGTATCTTGAGCACTACGGTCTCGAAGAACTCACCCAGGCGATGGCCATCATCGAATCCACCACCGAGCTCAAACCGCGCCTCGCCGTTGTCAGCTACGCCGAGGTGGACGAAAGCTACCGCGCGCGCTGCCTGTCGCTGCGCGAATCGCTCACCCCGTTTTTTGAGTTTCAAAACCTCGACCCGGGCAAAATCGCCGAGCTGATGGCGCTGAGCGATGTCTTCATCCGCCCCACCTGGTGGGACGGCGACGCCATCTCCGTGCGCGAGGCTGCTTTCTTTGGCAATCGTTTGGTCGCCACCGACGTCACCACTCGCCCAGAGGGCACAGCGCTTTGTGCCGCAAAAGACGCCGAATCATTGGCGCAAACATTGATCCGCTGCCTGCAAGAGCCAGCGCACGGCGTGGTGGATTTCGATCACCGCAAATCACTCAATGAGCTGGCTGCCGCCTACCGTGGGCTTGGTCTGGCGGTGGCTGCTGGGTAGCGGAAGGTTAATGCGGTGCTGCTTCCTTAGTGCCCGTTAATCGGGCCTCTTCACCGGGAGAGAGGGCGGCATTTGTTGTTTGGTCGTGGTTTGAGCTAGATTGAAATGCATTTGCTGGCCATTGCTCGACCTGAAAACTTGGATTTCAAAATCACTGCGAAGGTGGTTCTGATCGCATGATGGTTTCGTCCTCTTCTCCGTCGTAGAAAATATTCAGGATGAGTACTTCTTGCTGGGCCTCATCAACTTCAAAAGCCGCGATGGCATTTTTATCGAGACTGAGGACTCTGAGTCTTGCTCGAATGTCGTCTCTGGCTCGGCCCCTGAGAGGCGCATGCTGCAGGCTCTCGCATCTCTCCCGTAACTTGTTAATATACCGCCACGCCACTTCGGGGAGCCCGCTCGAGTCAGCGACGAATTCGTAAATGCCGCTGAGGTCGGAGATCGCGTCGGGCGTCAGGCTGACACGGTAGTGCTTTAAGCTCATGTATTGAGACGTTGCTGGTGCATTGCAGCGAGCTGATCGAAGGCGGCATCCAGGGGGACAGGATCGCCACTGTTCGCTGATCGCTCGAGCCTGTCTCGGATCAACGCCAGTTTCGCACTGTGCTCTTGCTCGCGGCGCTGCCACTGCCGCATTGCTTCACGGATGACTTCACTGGTGGAGCTGTAGTCTCCTGAGGTCACACGGTCTTTGATTGTGGCGAGCATGTCGCTGGGTAAGGTGATGCTGATTTTTTCGGCATTGGCCATGATAAAGCTCCTCTTGGGTCAATTCCTCTTTGGTAGGATACTATCCTACTCTGAAAGAGCGCTCCCTGTTTATGCCGTGTGGCGAACCATCCCAAGTGAAGAATGCGGTCTGCTCCAGAATACGTACTCTTTGGTTGCCAGTGGTGCGCATTACTAAACTAGCTGCTTAATTGCTTGGTGAAGATCATGCGTTGTTTCGGAAAGAAAAGTGGTGTTGAAAAGCCAGATGTTGTGTTGTTGGACCTGACCCTCTTCTTATGTGCTGGGCCGAGACCTACGCCCCCTACGGGGAAAAGCTCGACAACGAAGACAAGCTTGAACCGGCCGACGGCTGTGGCTTGTTGAAGACCGACGTGGGCTACACCGGCCACGTGCAGGACGGCAGTGGGCTGGTGTACGCCCAGCAGCGGTACTATGATCCGGTGATTGGGCGGTTCATGAGCACGGACCCGACCAAGCCGACGGCGGGGGATCCGCGGTACTTTGGGCGGTATCAGTATGGGGCCAATAGCCCATATAATTACGTTGATCTCAACGGAAGAGAGTTTCAGCTGCAATGGCATGACGTGAGCATACAGCTATCCGACGCACCTATAATTGAGACAAATCCAAGTAATCGTACGGGGTTCAAGCACTCGTTCATCTCATTTGTTCCTGATAACCCAGAGGATTTCGCTAGTGACTCAAGGTTCAACCAAAGCGGAACAGGGCGAACTACATTTGGTGCTGGCCCTGATAAAGACGACAAGCTGGCCGCTGGTATGGATAGAGATGATGATATCAAGCCGCATCCAGTAGGAATAAAATTGACTTTACCCGGTAATATGACAGAAATTGAGGCTTTTGATAAAATCAATAATACATTCAGTTCTTACAGCAACAAAGTTCCGTATTCAAAATTCGGAGTTCATTTCGGTTTAGGAAATAATAGCAATAGTTTTGCTCGTTCATTGCTAGATCTTGTTGGGTTTGAATATACTGAACTTCCTCGAAGCGCTCCAGGAATAAATACACCTGTTGACAAATCGGAATTTGATTGAGATATGAAATTGATTACCATTCCCGTGGTTTTATCGTTTTTTGTTGGGTGCATCTATACGGCGACATTTTTCTTGATTTACGTGGATAGGGAGTTCTATAAAGAAGACGAAGAACTGAAAGAGATAAGGATTGAATTGGAGGCATCTGGAGCTGAATTTCAAAATTTCGGTGAAGAATCAACTTACCCGTTTTCAGAAAAGTCAAGGAAATGGCAATCTGTAAGGATGTTATCCTGTGACCTGTCTGGGTATCGAGTAACAGACTTCGTTGATAACATGATAAGGATAAGGCCTGAATCTGTTTGGATAATAGATTGTGACATAGAAAATATAGATGATTTCAGTAGATTAAACTGGCTTAATCTACTGAATATTCGCTTGGATAGAAAGAATAAGTTGTGCTCTAAAGATTTTCATCTTTTAAGGGAGCGGTTGAAAAAAA
>JAWSVD010000619.1:0-1521 GCA_033852095.1 Granulosicoccaceae bacterium
CGCCCGTATCCGATCCGGCAAACGGTGGTGCACTGGTCCGATCTCAATGGTTGATTTGAGCGCCCGAAAGCCGCGCTCTATGTCCGCCAGTGACTTGTAGCGCTGGATGACGGCTTTGCTGTCGAACTCCTCTTTCGGTGTGTTGGTGACGAGCAGCAGCTTGCCGTCCATCAGCTGCGCTAAGGAGCGCGCCTTCTCGTCAATGGTGTAGGTGAACAGCTCGCCCTTCAGGTCAACCTTGATGATCGAGCCAAGCCGTTGCTCGTGCACCGCGCGGTAGAACCGAGCGCGGGCACCGCCGTCGGACAGCTTGCGACCACGCGAGGACTTGCCTGCGTCCTGCCCGTCGAGCTTGCCCGCCCATTCATCGGCTTGTCTTTCGAGCTTCTCTATTTTCTGATCGCGTGCCGCAGTTTGTTCCGCAGCCGTTTTTGAATCGTGGGCAACAATCAACCGCAAATCGTTCCAGACAAGCTCGCCAAAACACTCTTCCTCCGTGTCTTCTGCGTGTTCATCATGCCAAGGCTGGAGTATGTCGAGAAAGTCGCGATACCGGCGGCCAGGCACGGCAAGGATGAACTCCAGTTGCGAGCCGCTGGGCAGGGTTATCTCCTGCATTTCCTGAAGATTATTGAGTGACAGCAGCCCTCTGTCGGCGACCGCTATCAAGCGTTTGATGGGGAAACGCTTCAGCAGTTTTTCAAGCGTTGGTTTAAGCGTTTTGACCTCGGCGGTATTGCCATCAAACACCTCGTGGTAGATAGGCAGTCCCTCGGCCGTCTGTACAACGCCGAGCATAAACTGCCGCTCGATCAAACCAGACTTGGCTTTACCGAAATGCCTGATATCGTTTTCTTGCTCACTGAGCCCTTTTGCTCGGATCGTCGTCATGTCGTAGAAAGCGACCACCAGTTCATCGTCAATCAGAGGCCGCAATAGCATGGACAACGACTCTTCAACTTCGTCGTGATGCTCTATCAGTGCATCCATAGCGCGCAGTAGGTGCTGATGACTGACGGACTCAATGGCCGGTAAATCAGGGATGCTCACGGTCTCGAGCCAGCGTAAAACCCCCAGCTTGGACTCGGGATCACACAAACGGTTGAAAACCATAATGCGGAACAGGGCCTCGACTTCGATCTCGCGTCGGCTGCTGCGAAACACGCGCGCCAAGCGATCAAAACCCAACTCGTGCCAGAGCTTACTGAGACTCCAGACATGGCCAAAAGCCCGAGCGGGCAAGAAGGTCAGATCGAGATCGTCGCTTGCCACAGGCGCCTCAACGGTCTGCTCGTTCCCGGCGGCGCGGTGGAGGCCACTGACCAATGAGTCGAGATTGTCTGACAATTTCTCAAGCCGTCCCAGGCTTGCAATGATGCGCTGACGAGTACGTCCGCACTCGTCCCGGTACGATTCAACGACCTGAACGTACCGGCGAGGACCTGACTTGGTGACTTTGATAAACATGCCATCACCATACATGGCCATCAAGCCACGTCAACAAATAGTTACTTAGAAAAA
>JAWSVD010000620.1:0-393 GCA_033852095.1 Granulosicoccaceae bacterium
AAGTCAGGTTGACACACAGGGGCTCGACGAAAACGCCATCCTCAGCTGCATGGCATAGCGGAACGCCGCCCGCTCGACCTCAACCCGATTCGCGCTCTCATAGCCCAAACGCCAGAAAACAGCGACTACACCAGCGTGCAAAAGCGCATCAAAGCAACGGGACAAGGCGCAACACCCGCCATGCTGATGCCTTTTACCGGCGACGAACACAAAGCAAAACCAGCCAACGGTATCCCCTTCGCCCTAAAAGACTACCTCGAACTGGTCGAACACGGGGCCGCCCAGGTGGGCCGCATCGCCCGCCAAGACAAACGCGGAAAAATAAACGACGCCCTGCCTCCGATCCTCACCCGCCTCAACATCGACGCCAACACCTGGCAAGACATCGCACTC
>JAWSVD010000620.1:411-1377 GCA_033852095.1 Granulosicoccaceae bacterium
CAGTAGCGAACATCAACATCGGTGGCCTAGACTAAAAGCCGGTTCTGGCTAACGAGCCCGCAGCAGACCGAAAACCATACCGCCTACCCGACACCGCCGCTCGCCCGCAACTCGAAGCAACCGCTTCAGCTCAGATACACATCACCGTAATCCGCCGAAAATCCGCAAAACAAGCCAAAACCAACCCGTTAAATGGAAAACACTCGTATCAAACTCGTTTCTTTCCAGTGCCTGTCTCTGTTAATTCCACCGTTAATTCAAGCATTGTTTCTATCATCTTAATCAATGATGAAGACTTTAAGTTGTCATTCCATGCTGACTCCAATGCATCTGATACTGCAAGAGGATTCTTATTTAGTCCTTTTGCACGACCATATTTTTCAGCCGATTTACATTTATGCTCACCCCATTTTTCACCTAACTCAACTTCTAATGTTTCAGTGATATTGCTCTTCCAAATAGTAATATTATTAAAGAAAACATGTTCCTCTGTTGGCCAGTTTAGCAACTCAGTTTGTTCGCAAAGCTTCAAAATAGAAGCGTTATCCTTCTTATGCTTCCCTATTTCAGAAAGCAAATGGGATGATTTTTTTATTCTTCCTTCGCCCGTATCATCTTTTATAGCATCGTATTCAGCTTGCTTATTGGCATCACCATCTATTAATACAAAAACAGGGATTTTTAATAATTTCGCTATACACAAAGGGCGAATAATTTCACTTTTTCCATGCACTGGAACTATATGACAACCTTGCCTTCTAAATTCATCGTACTGACCCATTAAATGAAGATAAGTTGTTAAAATTGCAACATCTTCTATTCCTTCAACAAAAATAATTTTTTGTGAGAAAAACATCTCATTAAGCTCTGGACTTAAAGCCTGACTTACTTTTGCGACAAGAGCAGAGGGTGTAGTAGGCTTACTTTCTACCAGCAACTCCCGGCCTAAAAACTAGTCTATAAATA
>JAWSVD010000162.1:0-3564 GCA_033852095.1 Granulosicoccaceae bacterium
ACATGAATTCTGACCTACAGGAGCCGCGCGCTGACGCTATCTCCAACAACTGAAGTCCCACAGGGCCCTCAATATCCGCGGCTTTCCGCCTATTCCAACAGCCGCACTTCCTCAACAATTTGCAACCGCAGATCATTGATCGCGGTATCCACAAGAGCAACAGCTTCTCTGTCTTCTCCGCTGAGTGCGCCCCAGTTCGCACGCCAGCTCTGCAGCAAACTGGTTGACCGGACTTGCACTGTCTCTGGCATAAACATCGACAAATCACGCAGGGTAGACACGAGTGTTTCCCCTTGGCGCTGCAGTCCGGGCTGGGTGTTGCCATCAAAAGCAACCAGGTACACCGTGCTCTGTAATTCCCCCACCTTGAGCAACATCTCGATGCCGGCGATGCGTACCGTGTGGTTCTGCTCCGAGAGCTCGTTGCGCCACGTGTTGTAGCCCAACGCGATCAGCGCCACCACGAGACCAACCACCGCCAGAGACTCAGTGCGCATGCGCGCTAGAATTTTGTTCATGCAAGCTCCGTGAAATACCCGCTGTTGGCTGAATCATACTATGCGGCACACCGGACCGACATTCCGCACAGAAGAGGCCAAAAAACAAGCAATGACGACATCTGTTGCCGCTTCTTCCTAAGCCACTGTTATATAATATAAGAAGCGCAGGGGCACACCATGACTCTAGAGAACAAACTCAACATCAGCGATCAGATTGAACTGGCCAAAGCCGAAGAAAAAGTCAGCAAACAAAAAAGCCAAACAGCTCTTTGACTCAGGCGACATAACCAAGGCCGAAGTCGGAACTTTCGCGGGCCTTGCATTCATCCACGCCTATTTGTTCGATGAAATCTACCACTTCGGCGGAAAACTGCGCGACGTGAACATTGCCAAAGGCGACTTCCGCTTTGCACCATTGATGTACTTGGAACCCTCGCTAAAACACATCGACGCTATGCCGCAGGGAGACTTTGATCAAATCGTCGAAAAGTATGTCGAAATGAACATCGCCCACCCCTTTCGCAAGGGCAATGGCCGCGCCACCCGCATCTGGCTAGACCTGATCTTTAAATCGGCGCTACAACAAGTCGTGGACTGGAACAAAGTCGACAAAGAGAACTACCTCTCCGCCATGCAGCGCAGCGTGGTAAAAGACGTGGAGATAAAAGTGCTGTTGAAACAGGCGCTCACCGACAAGATAGACGACCGCGCCCTGTACATGAATGGCATCGACGTGAGTTACTTCTACGAGGGTTGCAGTGAATTCAGGACGGATGATTTATAACAGTAATTCGGAATATACGCTGCGCTTGTAGAACGGGGCTTTGTGTTAGCAGCTCATTTGAACTGTTAGTCGTAATGAGTCCACAGACGCAGCACCTTGATCGCGCGGCTCCCTTTTAACACCTCATCAAGCAAACTGTGCTGGGTGTTTATTCTTCTAGAATTTGCACCTTCAATATCGTCGACCAGTTTTTCAAAAGGTGGCAGAATTTGAATGAGCATCGTGTCCAAGTCGAGTGGAACGGTGTTAGCCCGGAGGCAATCATTGGGTGCGTGGGTTATCTCTCTCCTTATCGCAAGCGACCCTCTCGCAAGGCAGGGATGGCCAGATTTCTAGTGCCTTGCTTGTTATACCTATCCCAGTTAAGAGCTACGCCACATTCGTTTCCTTTTCGAAATGCATCAAAATACCGGAGTTTGAACACACCGTAGGTGCTGCCGGATCTATAATAATAGATATAGTCTCTTGTGTAGCTCGTTTTGAATTTTTCCGAACTCAGGCTGTAGCCAGCCTCAATGTAGGGGGTATCATATCCACTCTCAGGCGCCTCATTCAGATAAGCGTCCTTAGTCCGAATAAATCCACCAGGCTCTGCGGGCTCTAAACGCATCACCCAATCGCTCAGCTGGTGCTTTTTTGCGCGGTTCCCTTTGTAGAGCTTTCTGTTACACGTAACCTTGAAATTCCCTTGCACGGTAGGCTCGCCTGTAGCTGTGGCAGCGATACCCCCTCCAACTTTGGTGTAAACGTCTTCGTATTCTTCCACGCGCATTACATTGAAGACCAGTGGATCCTCTGCGCTGTTATTTACGTAGGAAAAGGGCCTATAGCCTGCCCTGTGAACCGTGTCGTCTATTCGCGACATAGCGAAAACATATTGGGTAAGGTTGGGGTGTGTGATGCCCACTACACTCACGGCTCCCCCGTGGCCCTCAACCTCGAAACGGCCCAGAGCATCGGTGTTGACGCTGACGTTTCCCCGCCCCCGCGCGAGTCCTGAGTTGGTAAACAATAACCTCACTCTGGCGCCGCCCACAGGGCGTTTGTGCTGATCCAGCACCACACCGTGCATGATATGGTCGAGCAAGCTGTCGAGAGACATCCCCAGCATGGCGCCGGTTTTTCCGCCGATCGCTTTGGACAGTTTCCGCAGTGCACTCTCTTCATTGGCACGATCACGCGCCTTGCGCGCAGCCACCACTTCTTCGTTAATTTTAACGATCAACTTTTGATCAAATACCTGTTCTGGCGTGAGCGGCCCCGGCAGATCGATCGTGGCAATGGCCGGGGGCGGGCCGCGGAATGTTATGTAAGCGAACCACAGTGCAAAGCCCACGGCCACCATACGATCAGGTACCATTTCCGGCTGTTTGTTTTATTATTCTCGCGCTGCGCCAACTCTTACAGCTCTTAAGACAACAAGGAACCACAAGCCCATACATATTGGTGTAATAAGTTTAGCTCTTGCGCCACGGCATGGCGCGCTTCGCCTCACTGTTGGATGCCGAACCCCAAAACCGACAGCGGGCTAGTCGTGTAGACGAGCAGGTTCTAGACCAAGAAATCTAATCAAAAGATGAGGAAATGGATTGGCTAAGGCGGCCTTGCCAGTGCTTTCGTGTGTATTGCCGATTGCGCAACATGTCCGGCGCCCAAGCGCGCAGTGCGCATGGTTATTGATTCGAGCTAGAAATCGACACACTGCCGGTCAGCAACAGCCCTGTTCACCACGCGGTACACAGCTTATCGGCGTACCGCGCTGTCAATGCCGAGCTTGCAACAAGCGTCTAACGCGGCTCTCAGGCGGCGGCGCGCCCGTTGTAGACGGGATTTCAAGGTGCTGTATTTCAGGGCTGTGCGTGCGGCGTAGGCTTTTTGCGATTCACCCGCTAAATCGATGGCGCGCAACAGAGTCTGATCTTCCGCTTTGAGCGTGGTAATCAACTCTGCCACAGATCGGCCCAAGGCCTGCTGCAGCTGGCGCTCTGGCCCATCACCCGTGGTCGACTCCTGGGGGAAAACTTCCACTATGGTGTTGAGCTCACTGTGCCCAGGTGTTCGTGTTCGCAGGTGATCAATGACCTGGTTGCGCGCTACGGCGAACAGCCAGTTCGCCAGCGGCTGGGGTGCAGCAGGCGCACCCCGTGTCACGGCTTTGAGCAAGACTTGCTGCACCACATCCTGCGCGTCATCGGGGTTTGTTATACGGCTTTGAACATAACGCGAGAGCTGCTGCAGCAGCCTCGCGTCCAGCGGTATTTCACTCATGCGCAACACGAC
>JAWSVD010000621.1:0-424 GCA_033852095.1 Granulosicoccaceae bacterium
CCTACACGGGTGTGTGCGTGTGGAAATTTAAGGCAACCGAATGGGTATGGGACGCTGCTTCACCCCTTGCGCGAGGCGCTTGATCTCGGCGGGGTTCGGCGCCGCGTCCGCCACTGATTGAATTTTGCACCAGACGGCTTGAAACAACAGTTCTTGGCAGAGCAGCGAAAAATCGTGGGCCAGCTCGGCTGGCGCTTCGCTGGCGAGCACCCTGGCCCTGAACGCCGACCAGTGCGCCAACAGCTCCGCCACGTAGGTATCGCCTTCGGCGAGTTCATTCACCAGCTGCGCAAAGGCGTCCGCCGCCGCGCCCTGTTGCCAGCGCAGGCCACGGGTGGCGAGCCCGAGCGCGTGGATGCCGTTGGCCCCCTCGTAGATTGCCGTGATGCGCGCGTCACGCCAGGTCTGTGATAATTCGTACTCG
>JAWSVD010000163.1:0-486 GCA_033852095.1 Granulosicoccaceae bacterium
CGGTACTTATCACCGCGAAAAACCAATTGACGTCCTCGCCCCCGGTTCATCACGTGATAATACGCCCCTTCATACTCTACTCTTGCTGGTCTTGTCATCGCTGAACACTACCTCGCTTAATAGTTATTGTGAAGCCTTGACCCCCTACCTATGTGACAGCTCGAGGCGTCGCTAGCTGCACGGGCACCAGCGCAGAGCTACTGCTACTGCTGCTGCTGCTGCTGCTGCTGCTGCTCGAAAGAGCCTCGACCTTCTCACGCCAATAATAGAATTGGTGCACGCGCACTTGGTGTTGCTCACAGAATTCAGCGACCGTCAGATTACACTGACGGTATTGGGCGAGAAGCTCGCACCAGTGGTTTAGCTTGAGGGAGTTGGTCATGATGAAAGCCTCGCAATGGATGAGGCTTCAGGCTAGACGTCAATTACGTCCTTGGGAACCACGTCGATTTGCTGGCGCTTACCCAACAAGTGGTAATGGTTGCC
>JAWSVD010000163.1:516-7763 GCA_033852095.1 Granulosicoccaceae bacterium
ATAATACGCCCCTTCATACTCTACTCTTGCTGGTCTTGTCATCGCTGAACACTACCTCGCTTAATAGTTATTGTGAAGCCTTGACCCCTACCTCTTTTTCTACCTCTTTTTAATAGTTATTGTGAAGCCTTGACCCCCTATCTCTTATATTTAGTCTACTCTATAACATTCTCGCTTGACTTGATCAAAGACACCTGACCCCTTATTTTGTCTTGACCACTTACCGGTTCTCTTACCGGTTCTCAGGACTAATGTGTTGATAGTTGTTCATGGTGACACCTTGCTATAAAGGTGTTGCACTTGTTCGCTGAGTCTAAGCTGACCCCTTTTTTCTCCTGATCAGTAATGATCTCTACTATTTACGCAGACGTACCTCCGTTAAACGGGGGATAGCCAAATTTCTTGTCCCTTCCCTATTATAACTGTCCCACCTAATATCAGCGTAGCACTGATTCCCCTTAGAAAAAGCATTAAAGAAACGAATTTTAAATACCCCGTAAGTACTGCCCGACTTATAGTAATAGATGTCGTCTCTAGAATATTTTGTTTTGAACTTCCCCTCACCCAGTTTATAGCCCACTTCTAAATATTTCATGTCGTACCCGCCTACCGGCGCTTCATTCAGATAAGCGTCCTTAGTCCGGATAAAGCCGCCAGGCTCTGCAGGCTCTAAACGCATCACCCAATCACTCAACTGGTATTTTTTAACGCTGTTCCCTTTGTAGATCTTTCTGTTACATGTCACCTTGAAATTCCCCTGCACCGTAGGCTCGCCCGTTGCCGTGGTATAGATTCCCATCGATCTTTTGGTATAAACGTCCTCGTATTCCTCCACGCGCATCACATTGAAGACCAGTGGATCCTCTGCACTGTTATTTACGTAGGAAAAGGGCCTATAGCCTGCCCTGTTAACCGTGTCATCTATTCGCGACATAGCGTAGATATAGCGGGTGAGATTGGGGTGTGTGATGCCCATCACACTCACGGCTCCGCCGTGGCCCTCAACCTCGAAACGGCCCAGGGCGTCGGTGTAGACGCTGACGTTTCCTCGCCCCTGCGCGAATCCTGAGTTGGTGAACAATAACCGAACCCGCGCGCCGCCCACAGGGCGTTTGTGCTGATCCAGCACCACGCCGTGCATGATATGGTCGAGCAAGCTGTCGAGAGACATACCCAGCATGGCGCCGGTTTTTCCGCCGATCGCTTTGGACAGCTTGCGCAGTGCACTCTCTTCATTGGCACGATCACGCGCCTTGCGCGCTACTGCCACTTCTTCATTGATTTTGACGATCAACTTTTGATCGGCAATTTGCTCGGGCGTGAGAGGCGCTGGCAATTTTACCGCGGGGATGGCCGGGGGCGGGCCGCGGAATGTTATGTAGGCGAACCACAATGCAAAGCCCACGGCCACCATGCCAATCAGGTTCCATTTCAAGCTGTTGGTTTTCATGTTATTGCTCTGCCTCAATTCTTAGTCCGCTAAAATCATCTTCTTGATATTGCAGAGACCCCTTTACATACTCCCGCCAATAGTCCCCTCGAAATGCTTCCCCCGAACCACGTACTTCTGTCATGTACCCGTGGTACTGGATGCTGTGATCAAAGCCCGAGTTGGTGGCGTCTTCACTTAATTCATAAGTTGTCATCAGATCAGGGATTACCGGCGTTTCGCCCGCCACTGGAGAGACCCGCATGAGCCTGTCATCGGGTACGCCGTCCTTCACCTGGGGCATACGATCACCCCGGAAATCAATGCGGCCCAGCGCACGAGTTCGAGCGGGGATGACACGCGCCATGACGTTAAACCTCTTGTGTTCGTCGTCTGAGTCACGGCCGCTAGCGTCAGGCCAATCCACTTTTACGTTATTGTGGAACACCCTGCCTTCATCACTCTCCCGAAAACATATTTCACCGTCTCTCCATTTGTAGTTCTCTTTCGTCGCACCGCAAGCCCTGCTTGATTGGTAGCGCCAACCGTCGGGGCCATCGGGTTTAGACAGCTGCTGAAACTCCCAGGCCGTTGTAGCATTATCATGTATATTAAAATAGCTGGTCATTCTGAATTTACTGCTCTTGCTATGAAGTTTCTCATAATATGGTATCGCGCCAGAACCCCATCGAGACCTCATCTCTGCCGTGCTTGTATTTTTGAGCGTTATTGTTTCTTCACTCAACAAGTTGGCCCAGCGATATATATCAGGGGGAAACTCATTATCGACCCACAGACTATCGTCGTTATAGTCGGTCCACGCTTCCAAAGGGCTTTTATTAAAAACGCTTGTCCTAGTATTATGTAACATATCATCAATGTTAGAATCATACGACCCCGCCGCTTCAGCTGATTGAGAGGCGTTGTAACTTGTCACTAGGTCCGGATCATTCGTGAATTTCAAAGCCTCGCTAGACACAATATTACCCATGCTGTGAGCGAGAATATGGATATTCTCGTATTCTCTTTTGGCCTTCTTTTGTTGCAGCCAAGTTGCCAAAACACGCCCCGATCGACGGGCTGCTACTTCACTTTCCCCATAGTTATACTTGTGCTGGTTAGCAGCTTCTAATTCATTTTGAAGAACGCGCTGGGCAAACCAACCCGTGGGCCAGCTGAACGCCGCAAACCCGCCCTGATAACCTGACCAATACAGACGTTTAAACGCTGTTGCATGGAAATTGTGTTTGTCTTCCCGCGTCATGTTCCAGCCGTGAACGTGCGTCACATAGTCACGTTTTCGAATGCTCTCGGGCGCCACGCATTCCAGCAGCCCGGAACGTGCAACCCTCTGCGTCCCCTTGGGAACAAAAGCAGTTGCATTCTCATCGCCTGAAGTTTCCGTGATAGATGGTATTTCCGTCTTTAGTTGGTGCCATGCAGAATATCCAGGGAAAGTAGAAACAAATTCTCCTTCATGGATATCTATTTTTTTTATTTCGCGGCTCATGTTATCTGGTTCTGCATCCCCCACATTTGCCTGATCGTAGAAATCCCTCACATCTCGTAAGTCCATGTAGATTCTTGATTTTGAAATCACGTCTACACCTTTGGTCAGTGAAAACTCCACATAACATTCAGCAGGGAATTCGATGCAAACTTTAGCGCTACCGCTTCGGCCCTCGAATAACAAATGCAAGGTATTAGAGCTCACGTCAAGCCCTGGATTATCTTTTACAGGATTCACTGGAACTGCGGAGTTACCTGGCTCGATAACTGTTGTTCGGTTGCCCGCATAGGCACTCGTCTCTTCGACGTTCAGGTATTTAGCCGAAATACTTCTATCCCATTGGTAAAGATGAGACTTTCCAATGCCGGCCCAGTTTGCTGAAAACAAAGAAATACCGATGTTTTTGCTGGAAGCATGCAGCTTTAGCTCGCCCGATTTTATTTTTCTAAATGTTTCATTGTTAAACTTCAAATCTAGTGGCGCTATGTCTTCAAAATCTCGAAAATTATCGACGTCATCAAGTGTCAAGTTCGTTGTACTGGCTGAAGCCGTAACCCACGCGTCGCTGAGCTCACACACTTGCTCAAATGTGTTGCCAGTGATTGTTGCCCTACCCTCAATTTCACCGCAGTCGGAAAAACTGGGCATTTTCACCCGATGGTTCGTGTTAGCCTTTACTTGACTTTCGTCATTTGTCTCAACCACATCATAATCATTATTAAGCCAAAACCTATAAGGCCGTTGCGGACTACTCAAATCGGTCGGCACCGCTGATTCTTCACTTTCCAGCACTTCGCAGCTCTGTTGCAATCTTTTGTCGGTGTACCAGCTGTTGCCAAACGTGATGTAGCCGTCGCGGTTCAGGTCGACCCCGGCAGACATGGACACAAAAGCCCATTCCCACAACACGTTGCCGGCGTCCTGGTTATTGATGAGATTGAGGGTAAGGAAATCCTCCCCGTTGAGCTCGCTCAAGTGGCCAAAATCCGTGTAGCTGTAAGTGGTATTTTTACCGGTGTTGACTTGCTGCTGATAGCCTTCAAGGGAATACACAAGCTCACTGTCGGGGCCAAAGAGTTCCAATGGACTGTACTGTCCTGCCAGTATGTCAAGGGCGACACTCAGATTTAGGTCTTCTGTCTCGATGACAGGGGCACTATTTTCAGTGATGTCTACCGGCTCCTCACCCTCGGCCACGGTTCGGGTGATCTTACTCACATTGAGATCAAAGACGGCGTACATCATCTCTGGGCGGTATGGCCACTGGTAGACGCTGCTGTCTTGCTTGAGGTTGTACTCACCGCTGATTGGAAGATTCTCAAGCTGGCTTTGCTTGAGGGCGCGGCTGGCTTTCTCGTCGTAGACCGCCACGCGCACGGGCACAAACTTTTCGGGACGGTTACGGGTCGAATCTGAAGTGCCAAAGCGTGCGCTTTTGATGTCTTGATCGGCCACCACATGCACATACTGGTGGCCAGCACTAGCGTCAGCGCTGGGATTTTTAAGCTCGATAATTTCGGTGTTGAAGCCCGGCTCGATGCCGAATTGCTTGACACTTGATACGCCCAAGGTGGTATCGGCCCCGAGACTTGTCAGACGGCCAGTGTAGCCCGGTAACATGCTGGGCAAGGGGGTGTCGTCGGCGGCGCGCCAATCGGTGGTGACTTTGACGTATTGATCAGAATGCAGGGCAGCGCCTTCGCTGCCCACCGTGTATTGGCGTGACTGGCCTTGGGTCAGACCCATCTCCACTTTGTATTGTCGCTTAACACTGACCTTGAGGTTGGGTGGCTGCAAAACAATATCGCCCAACGGTATCGCCAGCGGGCTTTGCCCACTTGCCTGACTGACCGCTTCGACCGCGGTTTCGGCGCTGCCGATGTAACCCGTGGCGCGGTTGATCACCACCACTTGCAATGGCTCTCCGACCCGCAGGGAGTCGGTCTCGCCGCGAAAGTCCGCCTCTACAAATTGGGTGGCCTGCCAGGCGTTGTACTTTAAGCTTTTGTTGCTGGGATCTGAGAGTTCATTGGCCAGGTTGTCGGCGCCGCTGTTGATGTAATGGTAGTCGTGCTGGTTGTCACGTCCGGGGATAGCTACCTCAAAGTAGCCCTGCCCCACGCCGCTGATGCCGTTGACACCGTTGCCGTAACCCGAGGCTGCGGAGCTGCTGCCCTCGGGGTAGAAGGGGCTTTTTCCCATCACCAGCTGACCGGTGCTCTGGCGAAAGACGTAGAGATCGGTGTTGGCGAGGTCTTCAAAGCTGATGGCTTCGAGCAGGCCGATGTTGTCGAAGTTTTGCTTTTGCAGGGCGACGCGTATTAAATCTGGCGCGATGGGCTCGCCGCCGTTTTCGAGACTGTCGGTAAGCGGGACGTTGTTTCCGTTGAAATGGCCTGATTCAGGTACGCTGAACCACACCCCGTACAGGAGCGGTGCATCTTCGGGAGCGCCCTCTGGTTGAGGAAAACTGCCTAAGTGACTGAGGTGATCTATTTCGCCGTCGTTGTTGTAATCTCGGCTTTCGGGCTCAATGTACTCAGCCTGCTCACGCGCTTTACTCAGGCGCACCGTGCTATCGCCTACAGGTACCTTGCGCCCACCAGGATTAGCTAGGCTGAAACTCCCCGTTAATAGGGTGATATCAACCGGAATGCTCACACGCTGTACAGGGGAGAAATTGGCCGCCTGTACCGCAATTGCATTGATGTAATCAGCTTGCTCAATTAGGTTAGTAGGAGTGTGAATAGGCAAACCTGTGCAATAAAAGTCATACAACCCCCAAAAATAGTGATGATTGAAGGTGTCTGCGCGCTGCGGGTTGAAAGATCGGTATGGAACTTCAGCGGAAATGGGTATGGAACTGTGGTTGCCTACACCGTGGCAAACAGGTAGGTTCGTATAACTCAGAAAGTAACCATTTTTATCACTGACGCCACTTCCCCCGCCCGAGCTGAGTGGGTTGTTAATGCGGGCACCTTGGATCGGCGCAAGAATAGCGCTTTTTTTACCATTCGCATTTTCACTGAGGTCTTGATCGTACAAACTAGTATTACTGCGTTCTTGTGCCAAGGAAACACCGCGGTCCGGATTTAAATAGGCCACCCGAAACCCAATGTTATTATAGCTTTCGTGGATAACTTTACCGGCGCTGTTGATTATCATACTTCGGCTGTTACCCCACTGCGCATCGAAAAGTAATTGCCTGATATCAAAAACAGACTGATACACAATTATACTATTACCCAAATCTAGAGAATCGGAGCTGTCCAGTACGCTTGGGTTATACACTAATAAAGAACGACTGCTGCTGTATAGCTCCCCTATATGATCTTGGAACTCCTCTGCATAGTCAGTCCGATCAAAGTCCTCACGACTGATAAATTCAAACATTTCAAAACTCTTGTCTGCTAGGCCGCCGTACCACGCATTAACCTGCTCTTTACTGCTTTTGTAGGCTGCAGAGCTGATTACCCTAAGAGCTGGATCTGAAGCGTCATAACCTTTCACTGTATCTATGTAATTTCCAGTCCAACGATCATACTCAGCGAAGACGGGCTTGCCCTCGTCATTGAGTACCAACCCTTGCTTGAATACATAGCCAGTCACAGGAAGTGACTCGGTGCCATAGTAGGCAATAGCGCTGGCGGGGGCAAGCAGTGCTGCCGCGACAAGCAATAGGCGCGTGATCAGTGGCTGACGAATGTTCATTGTGAACCTGGCTCTTCTAGTTTTGCACGTAGCTGCCCGAGCGAGCGGTATTCACCGCGTTCGTAGGCGAGCAGATGGGGGTAACCTTCGTTGGTAACAAAGGCGTAGGCGATGTAATCGAGGCGATCAAACTGCAGATCGGTGGTGTTGACGATGCTGCGGCCTTCTACCTTGCCCACGCCCACGGGCACCAGCTGCAGGGAGCGCTCATCCAGGCCGAGGATAAGCACGCGGGTCTCATCAAAGGGCACGTGATCGTAGCCGCCGAGGTAGCTGGGGATTTGCAGGCGCAGGCCTACGCTGCCCTCGACCCCGATGCCTGGCAGGCCATCGGCCCCGGCCTGTAAATGCCAGGCAAAGATGGGCACGGCGGCTGGGGAGCTGCGGTGCGGCAGGTCTTCAGCCAGTAACATTTGCACTTGCACGTTGCCCTGGGAGCGAGCACGGGCAAAGCGCAGCTCGGCGTCGCTGAGGTCGAGCGAGATGGCGCCGCGGTGCAGGCTGAACTGATCGCCGCCGCGCAGGGTGACAAAGGGCTCGGTGCTGGCGATGACCGGCAGCTTGTGCGGTACTGCGCGGATGGCGCGGCTGCGCTGC
>JAWSVD010000163.1:7956-8955 GCA_033852095.1 Granulosicoccaceae bacterium
CGGGGGCGCGGTCGATGTTGATTTGCACCAGCTCGGGCTCGGGCAGCTCGGTAAAACCCACGCCACGCTGGTTGCTGAGATCATAGCCGGGGCCGTGCACGCTCTGGCTGATATCGAGGGTGATTTCATCCAGGGGAACCGCCTTGTTGAAGTACAGGATCAGGGGTTCGTTGGGGGCGGTGGCCTGTGCGCCGGCGGCGGGGCTGCTGCTCGCCAGGGCCAAATCTTCCGCGACGCTGTTCAGGGCGCTGAAGTTGATCGTTTTGCGGGCGCGCAGTTGGCCCTCGGCATCACGTACTTCTATGATCAGTTGGTTGTCGCCCACGAGCAATTGCGCGGAGCTGCTGCGCCGTGCGGTCTCGCCGTCCAGCGCCATGGCCTGGCTGTCGCCGCCGTTGAGCTGCAGGCTGACGGTGTCGTCGGCGGCCAGGCCCACGGCCTGTGCCACCACGTCGAGCTGCGTCGCTTGATCGCTGTAGGCGAACTCGCTGCCGTCGACCGGTGAGAGCACGGTGAGCTCCAGACCCAGATCGGCGAGGAGATTGTAGCCCAGGCTGCTGCTGTTATTGGCTTTGTCCCATGCCTGAATTTCCAGTTGGTTGCTGCCGTCCAGCAGTTGCAGCTGCGCTTCAAAGCGGTAGGTGTTGGCGGCGCCGGTGGGCGCCAGCACCAGGGATTGTCCGTTGACGCTCAAGCCCGCGAGGTTGTAGTCCACCACTTCGCCCAGCAGGGGCAGCGGGTTTTCCGCCACGGGGTTATCCGTGTCTGCCTGCAGGAAGAGAAAAGGGGTCGGGTCTATTTAATCAACCCTAGAAAATTCTCGCTTGACTTGATTAAATACACCTGACCCCTCTCCTTCTCGGAGTCGGTTGTGGTGCTGCGTGTACACACCATTAATGTGCCGCATCGCACGGCTGAGGTTTGCCCGCGGCGTTCGCACCAACAGGTGGTAATGATGGTCCATCAAACAATAGGCATGAACCTCCAGCCCGAACCGAC
>JAWSVD010000164.1:0-4240 GCA_033852095.1 Granulosicoccaceae bacterium
ATGACCGGGTTGCTCTCAACCTGTTCTTTGATTTTTGCTAATGCTTCCATTGTTCTCTCCACGATTCATTCAGCGCCTGTGATCAGGCGCCATTCAATTAATTAAGTCAATTAAGGTGTTGTTGCATCCACAGCTCCAACAGCGCGAGGTGCCACAGCTTGCTGCCTTGCAGCTGAGTAAAGTGCTGATCCGGCTCGGCAAGCAGCTTGTCGACGTAGGCGCGATTGTACAGCCCACGCTGGCGGCATGCGTCTGCATTGAGTATATCGCGCATGAAATCCAAAACCTCGCCGCGCACGAACTTTAAAGCAGGCACGGGGAAATACGCCTTGGGCCTATCGATGATCGCATCGGGCACAATGCCGCGCGAAATGTCTTTCAGCAAGCTTTTGCCGCCCTGCGCCAGCTTCAGGCGCGCGGGCATGCCAGCCACCAGCTCGACCAGCTCATGGTCCAGAAACGGTACCCGTGCCTCCAGGCCAAAGGCCATGGTCATGTTGTCCACCCGCTTCACCGGGTCGTCGATGATCAGCGAGCCCGTGTCCATCGCCAAGACGCGATTGATGTACTCGCCTTCGCCGTACTGCGCCAACAGCCCTTCGATGTGGGCGCTGCTGACGTCCCCGTCGGTGTGGTAGGCCGGGTTGATCATCTGCAGCCACTCGCTGTGGTCGCGGTCAAAATAGCGGCTGCTGAAACGCGTCAGGTCCGGCTCACCGGCCGCCTCGTGCATCTCGGGGTACCAGAAGTAGCCACCGAACACCTCGTCGGCCCCCTGCCCGCTCTGCACCACTTTCACTTCCTGCGACACCCGCTCCGACAGCAGGTAAAAGGCAGCCGCATCCTGCCCGACCATCGGCTCCGACATCGCCGCCACCGCCTCGGGCAGGCGACGCATCAGCTCGTTATTGGGCACATGAAACTGGTGATGCCGGGTGCCGTAGCGCTCGGCCACCATGTCGGCGAATTCGAATTCGTTGCCGCGTTCTTCGGGCTGATCTTCAAAACCGACGGTGAAGGTCTGCAAATTCGTCGCACCGGCTTCGGCCAACAAACCGACCAAAATGCTCGAATCCAAGCCGCCCGAGAGCAGCACACCCACGGGCACGTCGGCGATGTCCAGCCGCCGCTTGACCGCAATGCGCAGCGCCTCGTGCACCGCCTCGTGCCATTCGCTGTCACTGCGCGGCGCTGCGGGAGCCGCCGACAATTGCCAGTAACGCTGTTTACGCGGCTCGCGCCCCGCGGCAATGCGCAGCGTATGGCCGGGCTCGAGCTTGCGAATCCCGCGCAGCAGCGTGTGCGGTGCGGGCACGGAGGCATGCAGCGTCAGCTGGTGATGCACAGCCACCGGGTCGATACGCGTGTCCATGCCACCGCTGGCCAGCAGAGCTTGGGTGTTCGAGGCCCAGCGCAGTACCTCCCCGTCAAGGCTGTAATAGAGAGGCTTGATGCCCATGCGATCTCGGCCCAGCAGGATCGAGCGATCCGCGGCGTCCCAGATGGCGAAGGCAAACATGCCCGACAGCCGCGATACGAAGCCCTCTCCCCACTGGCCGTAGGCCCGCAGGATGACTTCGGTATCGCCGCTGGAATTAAATTCATGCCCCAGTGCCTGCAGCTCACGGCGCAGCTCTGGGTAGTTGTAGATAGAACCGTTGAAGACAATCCAGTTGCCGTTCGTCTTGTCGTGCATTGGCTGGGCAGCGCGCTCCGACAAATCGATGATCGACAGACGCCGGTGCCCCATTTGCATAGGGCCGTCTTGGTGCTGTCCGACAGCATCGGGGCCGCGCCTCTCCAGCAACGGCAACATGCGTGCGATCACTTCCGTATCCGGTCGGCGACCATCGAGTCGTAATTCGCCGCATATTCCACACATGTCTAGGCTATCTCTTGTTCATTAATCGATAAAGTAACGGCGAAAATGCGCCATTTTTGCAACGTACACTAACGACCTTGCCGGCCCTTCGCCCATCGCCCAAATCCAAAACGGGCTGCTCACCCAGAGGTGGCAACCCGTTTTTGGTGCTTCAAGCGCGGCAATCAGGCCGCGCTAAAAACATCAAGCAGCTGAGAAACGCTCAGATACTTTGGACCAATCGACAATGTCCCACCATGCTTTGATGTACGCGGGACGTTTGTTCTGGTAGCGCAAGTAGTAGGCGTGCTCCCACACGTCCATGCCCAGCAGAGGCGCGCCCTGCACTTCAGCACAATCCATCAGCGGGTTGTCTTGGTTGGGGGTAGAAGTGACAACCAGCTTGCCGTCCTTCTTGATCAACCAAGCAAAGCCAGAACCGAAACGCGTCATGCCGGCGACTGTCAGTTTCTCTTGCAGTGCGTCCAGTGAACCGAATTCTGCGTCGATAGCAGAGGCCAGGTCGCTGCTGGGAGCGCTGCCGTCCTTGCACATGGAGTTCCAATACATGATGTGGTTGTAAAAACCACCGCCATTGTTGCGAACGGCTGGGGCATGAGTGCCCGCGGCAGCCAAGATCTGCTCCAGCGACTGATCGGCCAACGGCGTGTCTTTGATCGCACCCATGAAATTGGTGTGGTATGCACGGTGGTGGCGATCGTAGTGGATCTCCATGGTCTGAGCGTCAATCGACTGCTCAAGTGCGGTGAAATCGTAGGGCAAATCGGGGAATTCAAAAGACATGAGGGCACACCTATAAGGTTGATCTGTATGAATGAATCTTCGGCCACTGCCAGTTCCCATCCCGAGAACTCGGCCAACCGCTCGCGAGTAGCGAACACAACATTCTACATGGAGACCGCGACGAAGGAAATCAACCCAGCCTGTGCCATCTATTGAACCACTGGTATCTAAGACTTTGATTTATTCCCATGTGGCGATACACTGATAGATTGCCTGCCGCACAGTGAAGCACGCCTGAGCGGTATCTGCTGACAACCATGAGGAAGCGCGCATGAGTGCCTTGATGACCACCTACAGCCCACTACCCATCGCATTGAGCCACGGCGAAGGCGCCTGGGTCTGGGACACGGACGGCAACCGCTACTTGGACGGCTTCGGCGGCATCGCGGTCACCGCACTGGGCCACGCGCACCCACGCATCACCCGCGCCATCGCAGAACAGGCGCAAAAGGTGATACACAGCTCCAATATCTTCACCATCCCCGCCCAAGAGGCCGCTGGCCAAGCCCTGTGCGAGATCTCGGGCATGGACAAGGTATTCTTCTGCAACTCCGGTGCAGAGAGCAACGAGGGTGCGATTAAAATTGCCCGGTTGCACGCGCGCAAGCGCGGCATCGCGGAGCCCAAAACACTGGTGATGGAGCACGCCTTCCACGGCCGCACCCTGGCCACCCTGTCCGCCACTGGCAATCCAAAAGTTCACGCGGGCTTTGAGCCACTGGTGCCGGGCTTTGTGCGTGTGCCCTTTAATGATCTGCAAGCGATTGAAGCCGCCGCCCGTGAGCACGAGGACATCGTCGCCATCTTGGTCGAGCCGATTCAAGGCGAAGGCGGCGTGCACGTGCCCTCGCCCGCCTACCTCGAAGGCCTTCGCTCGCTGTGCGACGAATTCAATTGGTTGCTGATGCTGGACGAAATCCAGACCGGCATGGGCCGCACCGGCAAATGGTTCGCCCACCAGCACACCTCTGCCCTGCCCGACGTGATGTCGGTGGCCAAGGCACTTGGCAACGGTGTCCCCGTGGGCGCCACACTCGCCCGTGGTGAGGCCGCCGAACTGATGCAACCCGGAAACCACGGCACCACATTTGGCGGCAACCCCTTTGTCTGCCGTGTGGTCAGCGAAGTGATCGCGATCATGCGCGAAGACGATCTACCCGCTCGCGCCGGCGCGCTGGGCGAGCGCATGGTGGGCCGCCTGCGCGACGCACTGGACGACATCCCTGGCGTCGTAGAAGTGCGCGGCCAGGGCTTGATGATCGGTGTCCAGCTGGACCGCGACCCAAACCCGGCCCGTGAAGCCGCCGCTGAACGCGGCGCACTGGTGACCACCGCCGCCGGCAACGTGATCCGTTTTTTACCGCCATATATTCTCAGCGACGACGATGCAGACGCGCTGGTTGACAGATTCGCCGACGCCTTGCGCGCGGTACATGCCTGAGGGACATCCTGTGACATACAGACACTTTTTGGTCGATGACGACCTGAGCAACACGGAATACAAGCAACTGTTGGCGCGCGCCAGCGAGCTGAAGAAACTGCAAAAAGCGGGCACCCTGCACCACACTTGCGCCG
>JAWSVD010000165.1:0-9151 GCA_033852095.1 Granulosicoccaceae bacterium
CGGGAACCTATCGGCACTTGAGTGGAAGCCATGCACCGCGCTATTTGGCGGAGTTTCAATACCGCTTTAATCGGCGCTACGATTTGGCGGGCATGGTGAGGCGATTGGCATGGGTTTGCCTGCGCACGCCACCGATGCCATATCATCTCTTGAAATTGGCTGAGCCAAGGGGGTAATCAAGAGCCGCTTTGGGTGCTGTTCTAGGCATTTGTTCGTTTTCAATGCCCCGGCTCAACGCGCAATCATCGCCAAATTTTACTGTCCCGCTCTGCAAATCAAAGGGCACACACCAAAGCCGCAGTCTGTCGCTGTATTCAAACACCGGCAGTGGCTGGTGGAAGTCTGTGTGACTGGAGTAGATCAGGTACATGTCTCCGTGGCCATCTAGGTATTGCTGGCCGTAGGCGAGCATTTGGTAGAGGTCGGCTTGTTTGATGTTGTACTTGTCTTGGCCTGTGTCTTTGCTGGCGTCCAGCAGTTTCCATTTGGCGTCGAGCACGCAGTGGGTGCGATTGTTTTGCTGGATGAGGAAGTCGGGTTTGAGCTGGAACCAGCGTTGGCTTTGCTGTGATCCGATTGGACAGTGTGTCAGCAGGTATTGGCTGGAGGCTTGTGCTTTTAGTGCGTAGTCGGCTTGTAGTTGTTTGCGCAGGCAGTGTTCTAGGTATTGCTCGTAGAGCCGTTCCATGGGGAATAGCAGTGCAATGCCTTGGCGTTGGCCTTGTTGGAAGTTTGGGTTGAGTGATTCGAGGATCAGCTGGCACCAGGGTTTGACGGCGCGGTAGGCGGTGAGTTGTTTGCCGGTGTCCCAGCGCGGCAGATCGCGCAGGGGTTGGGGGTGAGGCTCTATGTCTTCCAGTTGCAGGCGCAGGGTGTTAGCCAGCCGCCAGTTGCCGCTGTCTTGGCAGTGTTTGGCGGCGGCGTCGAGGGCGCTGCGCAGCAGGCGGTTCTCGAGGCGCTGCGGGCTGAATTCGGCGTAGCGCACGTGGAAACGGGTGGCTTTGTCGGGGGTCTGGCGTAGTTGTCGGTTGATGTCCAGTTGGCCGCGCAGGTAGTGGCATTCGTCTTCGGTGTTGAGGTAGTCAAAGCGCAGGCCGCGGCGGGTGAGTTCGGTCAGCTCTCGCAAAAACTGGCCAATCACCCACTGGTGCAGCGGTTGTTGGCTGGCGATCAGCGGTGCCTGGCTTGCCTCTCGGTGTTTGAGGGTGGGCGAGCTGCGCAGCATGCGTTGCAGCAGCGCGCGCAGCGGGGCTGGGTCGCTGGGGGCGGTGAGTTCTGTCTTGGGCAGGATCTCGATGCCTTCGCCCGCAGGTGATTGCAGGTAGCCCACGTAGTTGGCCAGCTTGAGCCGTTGCTTGCCTTCGACGCTGAGCAGTTTGGCCTTGCCGTTCCAGCGCTGGTGAAGTTCTAGCAGCCAGTCGAAGGTGGCTTGCGAGACTTCGCCGTGGTCGAGATCGCGCTGGCGGCCGCTGCCCACCGAGAGGGTGGCGTATTCGCGGACTTGCAGGGTCACGCCACTTGGCTCTGTATTGATACCACCTTTGTTTTCTCCCCGGCGTCTACGATGCCTTGATAGGCCTCGGCGCTGTCGAAAGCTGCCGGGTTGATGCGGTGGCGGCGGTCGCCGGCATGGTCGCCGATTTGTTCGGCAACTTCAGTGGAGAATAACTCGCTGAGTTTGGGTAGCTTGGCGGCCCTGGCTTGTTGTATAAAGCGGTGTTCCGCTGCTTTGTCTGGGTCGTTCAATACCCAGCCGATGCGTTCGTAGTCGTCAAAGAAATACTCTTGCAGCAGCGGGATGATCTTGTTGCGAAAGATATTCGCCAGCGCTTGTTGGCGCGGCTCGCCTGCGGCCAAAGTGTTGAGCGGCATCAAGTAGGCGTGGCCGATGCTGTGCTCCGCGTCCAGTAGCACTTCGATGCGCTGGTTGATGGTGCGCAGCAGGTCGGCCATGTTCACTCCGTGCACGTCCGTGTCGCGTAGCCGTTCTGGCTGGGGCGGTGTCTCCACAAAGCTAAAGCGCCTGCGCAGCGCTAAGTCCATCTGCGCGAGGGATTTATCGGCAGTGTTCATGGTGCCGATCAGGTACAGGTTACTCGGCACGCTGAAGCGCTCTTTGGAGTAGGGCAGTGTGATGCTCTTTTCGTCTGATGCGCCCTTGCGTTTGTCGTCTTCGAGCAGGGTGATCAGCTCGCCGAAGATGCGCGAGGTGTTGCCGCGGTTTATCTCGTCGATGATGAGCACGTGGTTCGGTTTGGCTGCGGTGGGTTGTGTTTCACTCGCTGGCAGGGAATAGCCCTGCTTGTGCAGCTCGGCTAATAGATCTTGCCAGCTGATGCGATCCAGCTGGTGCAGGGTCTGCCGGGCCAGCTTGCGTTGTTGGTTGATGGGCAGGATAGAGAGCTCGATGTCACTCAGTAGCCAGTTGACCTTTCTGACGTGGGCGTAGCGCCGGCCTTCGTCAATAGCGCTCTGATCGTAGTGGTAGTCGGAGGTGACGATGCCAACGGCCTGCACTGTTTCCAGGTCTTTGAGGCAGAGCAGTACATCGCCGACGGCCATGTCTTCGCTGAAGCCGTTCAGGGCGCTGCGGTTCTTGTTGCTCAAGCCGTCCCAGTAGGCCTGTTGCTCAGAGGGGCGCTCGTCGTAGTCATTGGCCAGATCGCCCGCCTCGCTCCAGCCAATGCGCGCTTCGCCGGCGTCTAGGCAGGCTTGTCGCAGGGATTCTTGATTGCTGCGGCCGATGGATATTTTCCACACGGTAGGGGCGTCGGAGAGTTCGGGCACGTGCTGCGCACCGATCGCCTTGTTGGCGTGCTCGGCGATTTGTTTGAATACCCCCGGCTCGATGTCGTAGCTCAGGCCAGCGCCGTGCTCGGATGTATTGGCGCGGATGCCTTCCACAAAATCCTCGTAGGAAAAACTCTGGTGGAAGGTGGTGAAAACGATGCGCTGCTCTTCGACCAGCGCCTGGTAGCGGGCGGTGAGGGCGGCGCGTTGTTCGGTCGCTGGCAGCGCTTCGTAGATGTTGGCTGTCCAATCAGGGTCGGCGATGCTCACGGCTTTGAGGGTGGTGGTGAATGTCTTGCCGGTGCCTGGTGGGCCGAAGAGGATTTGGTTCAGCGGGGAATCGCTTGTCATGTGGGTTTGTCCGCGGGGGCTCTGTGCGCTATGGGTGCGCGGGCCAAGCTCTGTTGTATCTGCTTCGCTGTAGGCTTCAAGCAGGTTGCTTAAGTCTTCCATTGATTGCAGCTCGATCTGTACCAGTGCTGTTCCTGGCCCAAGTTTTGGTGCGTTGACAGTGATCTTGCTGTTGCGCGTCTCGCTGGCGGCGATGGCCTCTAGGCGCGGTATTTCGTCGCGGTAGGGGTCCAGCCATTGGCCGTCTTGAAAATAGAGCGTGACGTTTTTCTTCTTTCGCACTTCCAGTACCAGCTGCGCACCGGTGTCTGTTTCGTAGCCTGCGTGCTGTTGGGTGCTTGCTTGTATTTCTTCAAAATCAACGGAATCGTCTAGGTAGTCTTTGGCTTTTGCTGCCGAGAATAGCTTGGCTTCTATTTCTTCGATGCGTACGTTTAGCTGCGCCCCGTAATCGAAAACAGATTGATTGCCCTTGGCGTCCATCAGGGCACGCTGTGCATCGCTTAAGCTGATTTTGGGCTTATTGAGAATGGCTCTGATGTAATCGCCTTTGTATATCGGGGCGATACAGGGCTCTGTTTTGTCTTGGTAGAGGAAGGCGATTTTCCAGCGAATGGTCTCGCCCAAATTCACCTTGTCGATGGTTGCTAGATCGCCTGCGCTAGCGGCTTGGGCGGCTGTGATGATCTCCCGCCGCACATTCTCAAAAGCTTCTTCGGCGCTGTCGCCGTATTTGCCCATCCAGCCGTAGTCACTGGAATAGCGTCTGCCTTTTTTCTCAGATCGCTGACGATTCTCTGTCAGCTTGAACACGCCGAATTTAAAAGCCGAGCCACCCTTGTTAGAGCCCAGAATGCGGGATTTTACTTCGAGCCAATTACAGAAGCTGTCTTGGGTGCCTACGGCGCAGTATTGCTCCAGTGTCATGGTTTTCAGGCTGTGCAATGGCCAGCGCTCTAGGAAGGCTTCCCATACCTGTTCTTTCTCTGCGGGTGTTGCTTCACTCATTGCCTGATCTCGCCGTCGTTGCCTGTAAAACACATGTGTACTGAACTGTTCGCATGATCTTTGGTAGCAAGTGACGCACCGTTTTTGGGTGGGGTAGGTGTCTGTGTTGAAAGCTAGCGTGGGTCGGTGGTCTGCGCGGGGTCTAGGTTTTAGGGCTGAGCGGTAATGAAGCCTGTGCCGACTTTGGCCGGTGTTCTGTATTGGCTATCGCTTGCTCACGCCGCAAGCGTTTTTACAGGAGAAGGCCCATGGCTCGCACTAGTTATCCACTAAAGTTGCCGCATTCCTTGAAGCAGGAGGCGCAGCGCCTGGCCAAGAATGACGGTGTCTCGCTGAATCAGTTTATCGCTGCGGCTGTGGCTGAGAAGGTGGGCACGCTGAACACCGTGAACGCCTTTCTAGAGGTCAAATCGGGGCAGGCGGTGCCTGCGGATATGTTGGCCTTTTTGGATGCTGCACCGGACGTTGAGCCGATGCCAGGCGATGAATTGCCCAATTAGCCTGCGGAGCCGTTGATTGCCTATGTGCTAAGCGGCTCGGTCATCCAGGTTCAATGCTGATACGCCGTGCAATAGCGCCTTGTCTCGACCCGCGTGCCACAAATCGTAGGCGCTTTGCATCGAGAGCCAGCTCTCGGCACTGACACTTAGCGCTTTTTCTAATTTGATGGCCATGACGGGTGAGACGGCTGCTTTACCGGCGATAAGCCGTGCGACAGTGCTGGGGGAAACGTTCAGTGCTCGGGCGAGATCGGCGCGAGTCACGCCGTGTTCCTCCAGATAAACTTCTTCGATGAACTCCCCTGGGTGTGGCGGGTTGTGCATTTTCATCAGTGGTAGTCCTCGTAATCTAGGATGGAAAATTTGTCTCCATCGCTCTCAAAAGTCAGTCTTCTATTGCAACTGACAGAGATTGCCCATCGATTGTGCAGCAAGGCCAGACGCATTTGCAGCTTCTTTTTGTGGCTGGCCTGTATACCCGCCGTGCTACCTGTCTTGAAAAACTTCTCCAAGCCTTTGTGTCGGAACGAGACAGTTATCGTTTGAGAATAGTTGCGCGGTGCGCACTGCGCAAGGCGCATCGCATGGGTTGGCGAGTCAGCCCGCTGCGACGGCCGCATTATCTCCTTAGCGAACGCGTTGTTTTGAGCAGCAGAGCGCCTGAAAGTGTATTTTCCCTGCGAATTCGTGTGTGTCGACTTAGCCGTGAAACGCCGGTGATAGCTCTCAGTATCTCTTTTTGTCGGTGGCTTCCAGCGGATGGCTACCCAGACCCAGCACATAGCGCGTACTGCGCCCACCGCCCAGTAGTTTATACAAGCACTGTTTGTTCAGCAGGTCGGCTAGCTCCCTTGTGGCGGTGGCTTTGCTGACTTTGGCCAGTGCTTTGTATTGGCTGGCGCTGATGCCGGCGGTGAACTCTTCTCTCCAGCTGTCGCAGAGGCGGTTGAGTACTTTGATTTGGCGCTCTGTGAGCACGGTTTGGGCGTGTTGTGGGATTGACAGAGACAGGCACTGGAAAGAAAGTGCCTGATTTTTAGATGAACGTGGAAACCCACCATTTGATGCCTATCATGGGTGCTTTGTTTTTAGAGATGAAAAGTGGGTTATGAGTGTGAATAAAGTAGCGTTGGTCATTGGATTGATCTGTATTTTGCTGGGCGTCATATTGGCAGTGATCATCAACAACATGACGAGCACAAAAGATAAGTAGGATTTCGAGAGACAGGCACTGGGGACCGCTATTATGATGTTTATTTCTGCCGGAATGCTATCATTGATAGCACGCACTGGTTCGAGAGGGGGTTGCTGATGGCAAACTTGATTGTTAGAAATGTGGACGAGCTTATTGCACAGGCGTTGAAACAACGGGCTGCAGCTCATGGTGTCAGTGCAGAGGCCGAGCATCGGCGTATTTTGGAGCAGGTTCTGTTGCATCCCAAAAAGCGTAGCTTGATTGAAGTGTTGGCTGAAATGCCGGATGTAGGTCTAGATGCGGACTTTGCTCGTCAGCAGGATGGGGGCGGCTCCCCCGTTTTTGATTGATGTATTTACTCGATACCAACGTGGTTAGTGAGTTTCGAAAAGGACGTCGAGCAAACGCTGGGGTGTTGGATTTTCAGCGCAAGGCATTGGAAAACGCCGAATCGTGTTTTTTAAGCGTGGTGACATTGGGCGAGTTGCAGCGTGGCTTGGAGCTTATTCGCCATCGCGGTGATTTACGTCAGGCTGAGCAACTTGAAACGTGGTTTGAGACAGTGTTGAATGAGTTCTCAGATCATGTTTTAGGCTTCGGTGTGGAAGAGGCACGGCTTTGGGGTCGGCTGCGTGTCCCGGGGTATGAGAATGCTCTAGACAAGCAAATTGCGGCTACGGCCTTAATCTATGGCTTAACACTGGTCACGCGTAACTCGAAAGATTTCGAATCGCTGGGATTGCGTTTGCTCAACCCTTTTGATTGAGCTGCGCTTGAGTGTTGGGTTTAATTTTTTTTCCAAAAAATTTCTGGATTTCACTTGGCTTCATCCAAGCTAATGATCAACAGTGGTTCCGGGGTTGCAAAAAACACTCGGGTCGAGCTGTGTGGAGGCGATTATTTGTTCGCTCACACGGGTTGGGGGTGAGTTTCGTTGGTGATGGCATAGCGGGTGCTGCGCCCACCGCCGGGCAGTTTGCACAGGCACTGCTTTTTCAGCAGGTCGGCTAGCTCGCGGGTTGCGGTGGCCTTGCTGACTTTGGCTATAGCCTTGTATTGGCTGGCGCTGATGCCGGCGGTGAACTCCTCACCCCAGCTGTCGCAGAGGCGGTTGAGTACTTTGACTTGGCGCTCTGTGAGCACGGTTTGCGCGTGTTGTTTCCAAAAGCGGGTCTTAAAAAGCACGCGGTCGAAGCGGCGTTGGCCCTGTTGCATGGCGTCAAGCAGCACGTCGAGAAACCAGTTCAGCCAGGGGGTGATGTCGAGATTGCCGCTCTGGGTGCTTTGCAGGGTGTCGTAGTATTCGCGTCGGTGCGCCATGATCGCGGCGCTGTGTGAGTAGTACCTGATACTGGTGCTTTCGGCCTGCGCCAGGGCGCGGTCAGTGAGGGCGCGGGTGACTCGGCCGTTGCCGTCGTCGAAGGGGTGCAGGGTGACAAGCCACAGGTGGGCGATGGCGGCGCGCAGGTGTGGGTCTAGGTCTGCGGGGGGCTGGTTAAACCACGCAACAAAGCGTTGCAGCTCTTCTTCTAGGGCATCGCGGGGCGGGGCTTCGAAGTGCCCGGTGGGGCGGTCTGCCCGGCCCGAGACGACTTGCATGGGGGCGTCGCCGCGCAGTTGATCGACTCGCACTGGGTGCAGTGCATCGGGCTCTACAAACAGGGCGGCTTGCCATTGGCAGAGCAGCTCGACGCTGATGGCTTCTTCGGCGTTTTGGGTGGCTTCGATCAGCAGTTGGCTGAGGGAGTCGGTTTGGGCGGTGCCCTTGCGGCCTGTGGCCAGGCCTGCGTTGTCTAGGCCTAGGTGTTTGACCACGGAGCTGCGCACGGATTCGGCGTTGAGCACTTCGCCTTCTATCTCGCTGGTGCGCAGGGCGTTTTGCACCAGGGCATCCAGTTGGGCTGCGTTCAGTTGAGCTTCGTCCAGTGGTGTTGTATCTGGCGTGTTTGTGCTATTTGCCTGGCTGTGGTGTTGCGCTAGCAGGTGTTGCTGGGCCGTTTGCACGCGCGCTAGCAATGGCTGCAGGGTGACTTGCTGCCAGCGGAAGGCGGGTGCGCTGCCCTGCGTCCAGTCGTCTCTCTGCCAGATGTACATGGTGCTCGGCCTAGGTTTGTGGTGATAGGTTGCGGTGATTTGAGCCGAATGCCTGCCTCTAATCGGTTCAGTGCGTGAGCCGAATAATAGTTGCTAATCGGCTCATTCGCCAGTTTGTTGATCTTAATGACGAGCTTTCTGAGTCGAATAACCTGCTCTAATCGGCTCACGCACCGATGGCGCATTCGGCTCGGTGTCCTTGTTGGGGCATGCCGCGGAGGCGCCTGCGGCTTGTCCGCCCTACAGGGTTGGTGGCGTCTGTTTGAGAAATCGCCTGTCTCTGCCGGTGCTGAATCGTATTTGTAGGGCGGCATAAGCGAAGCGCATCCGCGTTGCTCGGTGTGTGTTGCTTGCTGCGGCGCCAACACTCGCCGTGATGGGCTGGAGTTCGCAGCAGGATTGCGTGGGGATGTGATCTAGCGTCTTGCGCCCTGCCCAAAGCATGCTCGGTGGTTGATGCTGGGCATGGCGCGGAGGCGCCTGCGGCTTGTCCGCCCTACAGGGTTGGTGGCGTGTGTTTGGGATATTGCATTTGAATCCGCCGGTGCTGAATCGTATTTGTAGGGCGGCATAAGCGAAGCGCATCCGCGTTGCTCGGTGTGTGTTTGGTGACTGCCGATCAGAAAATTCTGCATTGGCCAGGTTCGCTCAATCGCCTGGATGCGCGATTGTAAAACAAGAGCGACGGTGCCTCTCTGAAGTAGCTGGCATTGCTTGGCCATAACAAATGTTCTTTGGCTGAAGCGTTGGCAGAGATGCCGGGTGTGGGTCTTGATGAAGATTTTGAGCGTCGGTAGGCCGGTGTGCGGCTTCAGCTTGGGGCGCGTGGCTTTAGATGTTACGTCGCCTGCTAAATCCCAGAGCGGCATTGTAAGAATAAATTCTCACCCACAGGTCATTATCCGTTTGCAGATACTTGAGTTGAAGGGCTGATTGTACCTGAGTCTTCTGTCTGAGGTTTTCTTGAACTTAAAGCTGGGCGGGTGGTGGCGGCGGGTTGCATGATCACCGTGGCCACTCGGCTGCTCGGTGCACAGCCTTGAGATGTTGCCAGTAAAGACCCAGAGCGGCATTGTAAGAATAAATTCTCACCCACAGGGCATTATCCGTTTGCAGGTACTTCAGTTGAAGGGCTGTTTGTATCTGAGTCTTCTGTCTGAGGTTTTCTTGAGCTTAAAGCTGGGCGGGTGGTGGCGGCGGGTTGCATTATCAC
>JAWSVD010000166.1:0-4119 GCA_033852095.1 Granulosicoccaceae bacterium
CTAGCTAACGTAATGGCTAGGCGCGCTGTCGCACAGTGATTTTGATTGCTGTGGTGTTGGGTACAGCGAGATAGATGAAATGTTTATTGATAGACAATTTCGGGTGCTTAGAAAGCTGTTGAAAAAAATCGAAATTTAGGCGGCCTCCTTCTTTCCTAAATCGCTGAGTTAAACATCAATTGGGTTCTGACGCCGGCACTGTGGCTCTGTGAGTGCGGCCACTCGAGCTTTGTCCAGCCAAATCACCCGTGTGATGCAGAGATTGCCCGTCGTGTCTTTGTATTGCAACTGTGTACAGAAATCGATACGAAACAAGCTGGAAATTGCATCGTGCGCAAGTATGGGGAGTTGTTGTTTCCGAGTCGCAGAAGAGCTGGCTAATATCCAGCACTAAACGGTGGTGCAGAAGTATTATTCATGTATTATCAAGCTGTAATTTTTGGTAGGTAGAAAAGGGAATTCTATTGCCTTCGCGATACAACAGAATAAGCCAAGTGCCTTCAATTGTCTGATAGTAGTGATTGCTGTGATTGGCTTCCCTTAACTAAAAATAAGGTCGCCTAATGACTTTTAGAGAGTTGCAGAAAACCGCAGAGTGTACGACTGGATATCGCAGATTTACACGCCGTATTGATTATAGAAGTCTTCCGAAAAAATACCCTGCGTATGCTGCGAAATTAAATCGCAGTGTCCACAAATCCCTTATGTTCGCTCTGATTGCATCTGCCACAGCTGTTTACCCAACCCTGGTGAGCGCTGAAACTCCCGTTGCACGCACTGGCAACTTCGCTATCAGTGGGCCAAGTCCCCGGTGCGACGGGGCTCTGGATACCATCAACAGTGTGGGCGACGCCTTCGCTGACGGATTGACTTACTTAGGTGAAAAGGCGATTAAGACCACAGCGGGCGTTGGTCTGTTATTGACGGGCGACCCTGATGCACTCATCGACGAAGTCAATGGCGCTTTTGACGATGCGACGACTGCATATGCTGCTGTCTCCGAGTATTCACCTTTGGCTTTAATGAGCGTTGTGGTTGATGTACTGCCTGACGGCGCAGTCACTGATTTTCTAGCAAAAGGCGTGGAATTTGTAGATTCAACCCAGCTGGCCTTGGTAAGTCAGCTCGCGGACGGTGCAAACCCCATCAATCTTGCGGATACAGTCCTAAACGACTTGGAAGACATCGCAAGTGATGTGCTGAAAGTTGTTGAAAACCTTGATGATCCTCTTTCGGCGGCCAATGAGTTTATGAAGCTGCAGAACAAGTGGACAGGCGCCGGCGCGCTCACGTATATGTTCACTGAAAAAGATCCGTTGACGGGTTTAAAAAAAGCGCTGACAGCCATACACAAGCAAGTTGAAATTGTTACACGTTATTCTGGCGGGCTGGGGGCTGCGTTAACACCCGGTATTTCCATCGAGTCGGCCATTCTTGGTCATGTGATGGACGAGTCGAAGAGTTACATCAATTCGCTCCCTGACGGCCCTGCTAGAAGGGCATCGGTGGCATTGGCAGCAACGTTCGCGGTTGCCTATAAGAGTTCTTTGAGCGACCCGAATTTTGACGCCAACGCAAATGTTTCTCGGCATCCTTTGTTCCTCGCGGAGCGTCGTATGGTCGATTTGAAATGGTTGGGGGACGATCACAACACAGGCGGGAAATATGACTTCGGTCTACAGCACCCAGTGGTTGAGAACAAGCCCGGCTGTATTAGCTTGGGCGACAAGGTGTATCCAGGTCGCGGTGAGCCCGACGTAGGGCCAGCGATCTGCGGTGTTGAGAGTGGTCGCGATAAATGGTGGTCTCGTCCTATCGACTATAAAGTTGTGTGGGGCTCTAACTGTGCCGGCGGATCGCACGACTTGTCGGTTTGGCAACCTGTCTGCAAAGACGGTTACGTGAGTGTTGGTTTTGTCGCACACAATACGCCTTCGGGGGTTAAACCACTGCCCAATGCGATTGCGTGTCTTAAAAATGATCCTCTCATTCTCGCCGTAGAGGATGGTCAGGATGCGGCGTTGCAATGGGTCGCTACTGATGAGAATTCAGGCGCTAAGTTTGACGTTACGTTTTTCACCCGAGATTTTCTCGGACTGCCACTGATGCACGCCGTCAATCGGTACATAAGCTCAGGCGATCGTGAATTTGTGGAGAATTTGCGTGTAGCCGTACCTGCTCGAGGCACGGCGCCAAGTTACGAGAAAGCGCGTTGTGTCAATTTCTACTCGGAGCCCTTTTATGGTGGCTGGACACGAGAGATGTGTAATCTCGATGTTCGCTCCGAAATTCGTGGACCCTACACGGCTGCGATATTACAAGGCGACGGCGTCAGTAGTTTTCAATGCGGTCCTGAAGTGGCGGGTGTGCAATTGTATTCGTCGAGCAGAGGCAGTCAGATTTTTAACTGCAGTGATGGTGGTTACCTCAATGGGTTTGACAACGTTGTCAGTTCAATCCTGACCCTCTCAAGCTACTCCACAGCGGATGGTCGAGTGATCAAGTCGCCGCAGACAGTGGCGAACGAAGAGGCGATAGCGCAGAAGATAGAGCGTGATCGCCTCGCGAAAATACGGGCGGCGGAGGCTGCAATTGCAACCGTGGCTACTTATACCGCTGAATGTGAAGCTGGCGATGAAGTCAGTTGCCTTTATCTGGGCTATATCTATCAATCGGGAACGCCGAATATTGAGAAAGATGTCGTTGCTGCAGAATATAACTTGCGGCGCGCCTGTGATCTGGGAGAGGTAGAGAATGGCTGCTCAACCCTTCGAACGTTTGTAGCTGAAGCTTGTGGCACTGACTCCGTTGCTGAAATGTGCACCAAACTGGGGGACATCTACTATCTGGATACGTTGCCAGGCGTTGCAGAGGATTATGTTCGGGCGCGTGGGCTCTACGACGCAGCGTGCTATTTCATGGACACTGCCGATGTGAATGCTTGCCGGAAATACGGCGATATGCTGTATCAAGGCAAAGGCGGGAATGTGGATTTGGAAGGCGCCTTCATAGCCTATAGAGATGCCTGTCAGCGTTATAACGCGCGCAGCTGTGTCAATACCGGGAATTTTCTTCGGTCAGCTGTTTTTGTTGATCAAGATTATGACGCCGCTCGCCAGTACTATCAGTTGGGCTGCTCTTATGGGCTACAAGAAGGCTGCGATTCCGTCATCAGGGTTAACCAAGATCAGGCCGATGCAGAGGCTGCGGCTGAGCGCTTAGCTCAAGCGGCCGCCGCTGTTGCTGATACCGACAATGACGGGATGTTGGACGAGTGGGAGCTGGCGAATAACTTCGATCCATTGGATGCGAGTGATGCGACTGAAGACTATGACGAAGATGGCATCAGCAACAAACTTGAGCATGATCAAGGCTCAGACCCAAGAGATACATTGCCTGAGACGTCTGCAACTACTGACGAAAATGGCGTTGAAGTGGGGGGAGGGGTTGTAGAAACAAGGCCCCCTGATACCGGCGGTGTTCCCACCGGTGTGGCAACGAACAGTGGATCAGAGTCGTCGGGTGGCGGAGGTGGTGGCGGTATAGGCATCTTCATGCTTGCTCTGTTAGCGATACGGCAGTTGGCTTATCGTGATCTAGGGCGTAAGCGGGGGGCTCTTCGTTACCACCAATGATACAGCCATGTGTGTATTGAGCAGCATGGAGCAGCAAGCTGCTCAATACGCCTTCATCGCTGCGGTGGGATAGCAGAGCAACATGGAACGGGCGTCAAAATACGGGTTGTTGACGTCCGTTTTGTTTTTCGGAAAAGGCAGTAGAATTTCATTCTGTGCGCTGCTTATTCTTCCCCAGCCACCCGTGTAATGCCCAGCTTGCTCATTTTGTCGTTGAGTGTGCGGCGGTTGATCTGCAGCGCGTCCAGCGCGGCGGCTATCTTGCCTTCGTGTTGCAGCAGGCAGGATTCGATCAAGTATTTCTCGTAGGCCTGCACACGGCACCGAGCAAGGTGTTGAGTCCAAATTGGAATAGCATGGATTCCATGCTAACGTGTATTCATGATTGCGTCATTTAGAGACAAGGCCACAGAAGATGTTTTTAATGGGGTTGCTTCAAAGCAGGCTCGTAAGGCTTGCCCGCACCTGATTACCACTCTGGCTC
>JAWSVD010000167.1:0-6175 GCA_033852095.1 Granulosicoccaceae bacterium
GAGCTGCTTGCCCGTCATCTCACTGACGTAACTCTCACCGTAGGTGATCGAGCACTGGTTCAACACCTCAGCCATGGTGATCGTCTCGCCTTCAGGCACGGTGGTGCCCCAGCGCACCCCCGCCGACATCGCCACGTCGGCGCCGTATTCCCAGCGCAGGGCATTGCAGATCACCTGATCCCAGGTGCCCATGAAGTTGCCGCGGCGGTAGAGCGTCTGCCCAGCAGTCGCCAACGGCTCTGAGGTGATTTCATCGAAGCTCTTGCCCCGTCGCTGCGCACTGTTGGCGTATTTTAGGGACCGGCTCTCCACCACATTTTCACCGTATTTCTGCGCACCCAGCTGCGACAGATAGGCTTGCATTTCGGGGTCGGCTGGCAACATGTCTTCGAACACCGGCAGCATCTGGTAGTGCGTATCGGCGAGCTTGTTGTCCTCATCGAAAGCAAAGTCCATCACCGCCACGAATTTCCCCGAACAACCTGCGTTGCTCACGCGGCAAAGCCCGCCCTCGCTGTTGCGAACTTCCACAGGCACGGGCACCGCGTCGTGGGTGTGGCCACCAAATATCGCGTCCAGGTGCGGAATCTCGCGCGCCATTTTCAGATCAACGTCCATGCCCGAATGCGACACCAGCACGATTGCATCGGGCTTGTGCTCTTGATGAATGCTGCGCGCCAAATCGCGCATGTCTTCGGTGCGCAAGCCAAAAGACCAATCGGGGAAGAACTCCGGCGGGTTGGCGTTGGCGGTGCGTGGAAAGGCCTGCCCCATGACCGCGATCTTGCGTCCACCAACCTGCTTGATGACGTAGGGCTGAAAGGCATGGCCGGAATCTTCATCGAAGAGCCCAGAACCGTCGTATTTCTCCACCATCTCGGGGTATTCGTCGCTGAACAAACTGTCGATTTTCACCCGCACATTCTGGCCGATGAAATCCCCCTTAAACAGCGCGACGTTGTTCAGGACTTCCTCTTCGGGATAAGTGAATTCCCAGTGCCCGACCATCACGTCCACGCCCAGGATATTGCAAGCTTCTACCATGTCCACACCGCGGGTCCACAGCGAGCTGCCCGAACCCTGCCAGGTGTCCCCGCCGTCGAGCGTTAGCGTATTCTGCTGACCGCCCGCCTGCGCCCGCAGCCTGTCGACCAGCGTTTTGATGTGGGCAAAGCCACCCATGCGCCCGTAGGCCTTGGCGCCCTGCTCAAAGTCGAGATAAGTATAAGCGTAAGCCTCAGGGGAGCCCGCCTCGAGCCCCATGGCTGCTAGAAAACGCTCGCCCACCAGATGCGGTGCTTTACCGTAGGCCTCACCGACGCCCAGGTTAACATTGGGCTCCCGGAAATAGATGGGCTTGAGCTGCCCGTGCACGTCGGTGATGTGGATGATGCGCGCGTCCCCGCGCATCGGGACATCATAATATTGAGCTGGATCGGGCAAGGCGCCGCTGGCTGCCAAACGGTGGTGCGTCAAACCCGCGGCCCCGGCGCCACCGGCGGCCAGTAATTGCAGCAGTGTTCTTCTGTTTATTTTTGACATGCTATCCCTTCGGCGTTTTCGATCGGCTCAGCCGCCAGTATAAATTAAACGGCGCACCACGCGGGGTCAGCGCTGAGCGCTGGCCGTAGCGAACAACATGGTGCATCATCTTTTAAAGCCACAGCAAACAGATGCCTGCCCACACCGTGAAGCCCCAATGCAAAAATTAACGGCCCGGCTGCAGCTCTGGCTGCTGGTGTTCAGCCACGCCCTGCTGGCCTTGCCCGTATCCGCTGACGTCGTCAAACCCGCCCTGATAGAGATCAATGCCGACAGCAGCGGCGAGCTGCGAGTGGAGATACGCGCCAGTGTCGAAGCCTTGCTTACAGGTATCAATGCGCGCTACAAGAACACCCAAGAGTCCCCCCGGGCGGCGCAATACGACGCACTGCGAAAGCTGACGCCCAGACAGCTGAAACAGAAGTTCGAGCGATTCGAATCTGAGCTGCTCGGGGCGCTCTGGCTGCGCGCGGGACAGCGCGACATAACACTGAGCATTGAATCACTGACGATCCCGCCCCCTGGTTATCTGCAAGTCCCGCGCATCAGCGAGCTGGTGCTGCGCGCTCGGCTACCCGCAGATGCCACTGAGCTGCAATTATATTACCCAGCCGCCTTCGGAGAGAGTGCGATCAGGCTGAAACAAATCGATCAATCCGCGCAACAATGGCACTGGTCCGAATGGCAGTGGATACGCAACGACCAGCCCTCCGAGCCCTTTTCACTCACAGAGGTGTTCAGCCGTCCCGCCTGGCATCAGTCACTGCGTGAGTACATCGGCCACGGTTTTGCGCACATAGTCCCGCGCGGCGCTGATCACCTGCTGTTTATTTTGGGGCTCTTTTTCTTCAGCCCCCGCCTGCGCCCATTGTTCTGGCAGGTGACCATGTTCACCCTCGCGCACAGCCTGACCTTGGGCTTGTCCATGCTGGACATCATCCACCTGCCCGCCAGGGTGGTAGAACCCCTGATCGCGCTGTCCATCGTCTGGATAGCCGTTGAGAACATCTTCCAGCCTAAGCTCAGCCGCGCACGGCTCGCGGTGGTGTTCGTTTTTGGCTTGTTGCACGGTTTGGGTTTTGCTCGGATGCTCGCTGACTTCGATCTGCCTGCGCACAGCTTTATCGCAACCCTGGTTGGTTTTAACATCGGCGTGGAGATCGCCCAGCTCGCCGTGTTGTTGCTCGCTTATCTATTACTTGCACGCTGCTTCAGCGCCAAAGCGTGGTACAGGCAAGGTATTGTGATCCCCGCCTCACTGGGGATAGCGGCCACAGGCCTGTTTTGGGCTGTCGAGCGGCTGTAGTCGACACGGTCAGCCGCCCGCCACTCGCACAAACTTCTGCTCGCTCACTTCCACACCCCACTGCGCACCGAGCTGCTCTTCAGCGAGTTCAAAACCCGATTGCTCGTACAGACGTCGCGCCGCGTGCAGGCCCTTGAAAGTCCACAGATGCGCCGCAGCGAATCCGCTCTCGTCGATGAATTTCAGCGCCGCTGCAAACAACAACCGCCCAGTGCCAGCCCCTCTCGCCCCGTCGCCGACGATAAACCAGCGGATATGCGCGATATCGCCGCCCAGATCTTGCCCATCAACCGAGATGGATCCCAGCAATTGATCGCCGCGATAAACAGAGAACAGCGCGTTTTTCGCGTGTTCCGCTCGCCCTAGAAACTCAGCCATCTCCGCCGCAACTTTGCATTCGAAAGCCGCGCCAAATTGATAGTGCTGTGAATAATACGCCGCGTGCAGCGCCACAACCTGCGCAAGCACGGTGGGCCGGTAGCCGCTGACTATAGAGGGTAATACAGCGCTGGCAACCCTGTTCTGCGGCTGCAGCGCCGCTGCAAAATCGGCCAGGCCCTGCGCGATACTGTCGACCTTCTCTCGCGGCTGACTGTGCAAAGCGCCTAGCAGCTGCCGCCGGGCGAAGACCTCAATCTCAGCGAGGCTATCACGCCCCGCGGCAGTCAAGCTCAGCACCTGAGAGCGCGTATCCCGTTGATCCACTGCTGTGGTGATCAGCCCACTGCTCTGCAGCTTTTTCAGCAGCCGACTGACGCTGGATTTCTCCAGTCCCAACAAAGCCGTGAGCTCTCTCGCGGTTCCGACCTCAGCACTGCCCAGCTCCACCAGCGTGTGCACGGCAGAGGCACTCATTTTGGATTGCGCGAGATCCTCTTGCATAAAACCCAGGGCCCTGACAATCTCGCGCGTCGAACGGCGAATCGAATCCAGCTCTACTACGGACAGTGATTTCTTCACAGTTGCATCATACAACTATATCAACGAGATTCAAGCCCCCCCCCTAGTGCTCGACAACGAAAGACGGCGCAAATACTTGTTCGCCGTCATCTTCGTAATGCCGCCATTTCGACAGCACAGTGAGCCCCGCTCAGGTGGCGCTCTTCCAGTTAATACCGCAACCAAGGCTGGGTGTCTGCTCGGCACTTATCGCTTCACCCGCCAGCAGCGCATCAACCGCTGCCCGCATATCAACTCCTGTCACGGCAACATCATTGCCCGGGCGCGCGCCGTCAAACTGGCCACGATATACCAAGCGCCCCGCCGCATCGAAGAGGAAAAAGTCCGGCGTGCAAGCCGCGTTAAATGCCCGTGCCACCGCCTGCGATTCATCGAACAAATACGGGAAGCTCACGCCCGATTCGTGCACCAGCTCCACCATTTTTTCCTGTGAATCCGCCGGATAAGCCACCGCGTCGTTACTGTTGATCGCGACGGTCTGCAGTCCTTTTTCCGCGTATTCAGATGCAAACGCCACAAACTCCGGCCAGATCTGAATAACAAAGGGGCAGTGGTTGCAAACAAAGCTGAGCAGCAGCGGCGTGCCCTTTAGATCTTCACTGGACAACTGACCACCGGTGCAGGGTTCAAGCAGATCAAAGGCGGGTAGCTGTGTGCCGAGCGGCAGCATGGTTGAGGGGGTACGGGCCATTAGGTCTCTCCTGAATATTGACGTCAATCGACTCATGGATACCACAAGACTACAGCAACAACGCCTCGCTCACATAGACGGTTGATCGCGCTACAATAGCGCTATCTCAGCGAATAAATCAGGACAGGAATCCCCTATGCAGTATCGAAAACTTGGCCAGACCGACCTTGAAATATCGACCTTATGCCTGGGCTCCATGACCTGGAGCACCCAGAACACCACCGCCGAAGGGCACGCGCAGATTGACCGCGCCCTGGATGCAGGCATCAACATCGTGGACACAGCGGAAATGTACCCGGTCAACCCGCTCACCCCCGCCACCTGTGGCAACACCGAAAAAGTGATCGGCGAGTGGTTTGCCAAGACCGGGCGTCGCCAAGATATGATCCTCGCCACTAAGATCGCCGGTAACAACCCGGCTAAATTCGTCCGCGATGGCGACGGCATCAGCGCCAAATCCATGATCACCGCGGTCGAGGGCTCACTGCAGCGCTTGCAGACAGATTACATCGATCTCTACCAGCTGCACTGGCCAGAGCGTGGCTCCTACCACTTCCGCCAGAACTGGCGTTACGACCCAAGCTCGCAGGACAAAGCCACCACGCTGGCACACATGGAATCGGTACTCGAAGCCGCCGACAAACTGATTCGCGACGGCAAGATACGCCACATTGGCCTGTCCAATGAATCCGCCTGGGGCACGGCGCAATGGCTGCGCATCAGCGAGGACAAGGGCCTGCCACGCATGCAGTCCATCCAAAACGAATACTCGATGATGTGCCGCTTGTTCGACACTGACCTCGCCGAGCTGTGCGTCAACGAAGACGTGGGCCTGCTGTCCTACTCGCCACTGGCCACCGGCCTGCTGACGGGCAAATACCTCGGCGGCGCATGCCCCGATGAATCCCGCATGACCTTCAGCCCAGACCTCAACGAGCGCTGCACCCCCAACACCGATGCAGCGGTAAAGGCTTATGTGGACATCGCGCAAAAGCACGGCTACACCCCCGTGCAGCTGGCGCTCGCCTGGAGCCTCACCCGTCCCTTTATGGGCTCAGTGATCTTCGGCAGCACCACCCTCGAACAACTCGATGCGGCGCTGAACGCAGCGGACATTAAACTGTCCGATGAGGTCATCGAAGAGATCGACCTCGCGCACAAGGCACACCCACTGCCTTTCTAGGCCAGATCATATCGGCGTTCTGTGGCACAGGGACGTGCCGACAACCCACAGATGAAACGGCTCAAATCAAAGAGCCGTTATAACAGCGCGCCTACTTGCGGGGCGGCTGATCGCACTACCCCTGGCTGTAATTTGATACTTCAATCAGGTTATTGTCAGGGTCTCTGAAATACACGGATACAATCGGCCCTCTCGCCCCTGTGCGCGCAACCGGGCCCTCGATGATATCCACAGCCAAAGTTTGCAGGTGCAGCACCACTTCATGCAATGGCGTCCCCGTGATGAAACACATGTCCGCACTGCCCGCCGCCACGTTACCTGCCTTGGGTTCAAATTCAGCGCCCAGCTGGTGCAGGTTTATTTTCTGCCCAGCAAAAGCGAGCGCGATACGACCACCGGCAAATTCAATGCGCTGCATGCCCATCATGGATTGATAAAAGGCAGCGCTTGCCTCGATGTCTTTTACGGTAACAGCCCGTTCAAGAACAGGTGC
>JAWSVD010000168.1:0-17571 GCA_033852095.1 Granulosicoccaceae bacterium
TCGGCGGCATGCCCTGCAATCACCCCCAAACACGGCTTGGGCTCGCAGCAGGACGAGAGACCAAGTTTGCTGTGCAAACCCGGATACCGCTCCGCTAATTCCGGGCTACTCCGAACCCAACATCGCGAGGTGATAACGTGTCGCGCGAATTGGGCGCAGGCGCATTGGTGGCATGTCTGCAATCGAACACTGAACTCCGCCATCTCCCCTTGTATCATCGAACGAGTAGCGCAGGCTCTTCGGGAAAAAGGCTGGCAAGTGTTTGAGCGCAGCGAGTTTTTGCCGGCCCCCGCAGAGCCGAGCAACGCAGTGGTTTTGCGCAGCAAAACGAGGATGCGGGCGTGCCTTTTTGGTTACTTTTTAGCACTAAAAAGTGACTCGCCGCCCGGCGATAGAGGGCATCGAAGCCAAAGATCTAAGCCGTCACGTCAAGACAATAAAACAAAGACAATCCGCAACCCGAGAGAGCAGACCCGCAGGGGCTAGCATCTCGCATCGGCGCTTCGACCAAAACACGGGGGGCTCGGGCGGGCCTGATAGCCCGTTTGTCCAACTAAAGCAGAACCTACAGCTGCGTATCAATATCCTCGCGGATGCGCTTCGCTTATGCCACCCTACGAATTTTGTTCTGTTGCGGTACTTGGCTTCTGAGGAAGGGAATCAGCCCGCCCTTGAGTAGGACGGGCACACACTTTACTTAAGTGCGCTTCATGCGATTGACATCACGCACTGCGCCCTTGGAGGCGGAGGTGGTGAGTGCGGCGTAGGCACGCAGTGCGGTGGTGACTTTGCGCGGACGCTCACCGGGGTGCCAACCGTCGGGGCGGCTGTCCATAGCCTTGCGGCGCAGGTCCAGGGTTGCCTCGTCGAGCTTTACGTTGATGCTGCGCTCAGGAATGTTGATCTCAATCGTATCGCCGTTCTCCACCAAGCCAATGGCACCGCCTTCGGCAGCCTCAGGTGAGACGTGACCGATGGACAGGCCACTGGTGCCGCCGGAGAAACGGCCGTCGGTGAGCAGCGCGCAGGCCTTGCCCAGGCCCATGCTTTTCAAGTAGCTGGTGGGGTAGAGCATCTCTTGCATGCCCGGTCCGCCGATGGGGCCCTCGTAGCGAATCACCACCACATCGCCGGTCTTTACTTTACCACCGAGGATGGCTTTCACCGCGTCGTCTTGACTGTGGTAGACCACTGCTGTGCCGCTGAAAACAAGGTTGTCACTGTCCACGCCTGCGGTCTTGACCACACAGCCCTCCAGCGCGATGTTGCCGAACAGCACCGCTAGACCGCCGTCCAAGCTGTAGGCGTTTTCCAAGTTGTGGATGCAACCGTTGGCGCGGTCGGTGTCTGGCTCCCAGCGGCGGTCCTGACTGAAGGCCGTCTGCGTGGGGATGCCACCGGGTGCCGCGCTGTAGAGCTTCATCGCCTCTTCACTGGGGTTCTCGCCCGCGATATCCCAATGTGCCAAGCCCTCGGCCAGGGTTGCGCTGTGCACGGTGGGTAGCTCGTTGTGCAGCAGCTTGGCACGGTCCAACTCGCCGAGGATGCCGAAAACGCCGCCGGCGCGGTGTACATCTTCCATGTGGTAGGTCTGGATACTCGGCGCCACTTTACACAGGTGCGGCACCAGCCGTGACAGCCGGTCTATGTCGTCCACGCCGAATCCAATCTCGCCTTCCTGCGAAGCCGCCAAGAGGTGAAGGATGGTGTTGGTGGAACCGCCCATGGCGATGTCCAGGCTCATGGCATTCTCAAAGGCTTTGAAGTTGGCGATGTTGCGCGGCAGAGCCGAGGCGTCGTCGTCTTGATACCAGCGTTTGCACAGCTCCACCACGGTGCGACCGGCGCGCTTGAACAAATCTTCGCGGTCGGCGTGGGTGGCCAGCAGCGAACCGTTGCCCGGCAGCGACAAGCCCAGTGCCTCGGTCAGGCAGTTCATGGAGTTAGCCGTGAACATGCCCGAGCAACTGCCGCAAGTGGGGCAGGCGCTGCGCTCGACGCGGTCCACGTCCTCGTCGCTGATGTTGGGGTTGGCGGCGTCGATCATGGCGTCCACCAAATCCAGGCGGCGGGTCTCGTCGCCCCACTGCACCTTGCCCGCTTCCATGGGCCCGCCGGAGACAAACACCACGGGGATGTTCAGCCGCATGGCCGCGTTCAGCATGCCGGGGGTGATCTTGTCGCAGTTGGAGATGCAGACGATAGCGTCCGCGCAGTGGGCGTTGACCATGTACTCCACTGCGTCGGCGATGAGCTCGCGCGACGGCAGGGAGTAGAGCATGCCGTCGTGGCCCATGGCGATGCCGTCGTCCACGGCGATGGTGTTGAATTCTTTAGCGATGCCGCCGACGGATTCAATCTCGCGGGCGACCAACTGGCCCATGTCCTTGAGGTGGACGTGGCCGGGCACAAACTGAGTGAAGGAGTTGGCGATGGCAATGATGGGCTTGCCGAAATCGTCGTCCTTCATGCCGGTGGCGCGCCACAGGGCACGGGCGCCCGCCATGTTGCGGCCGTGGGTACTGCGTCGGGAGAGATAATCAGGCATTGCGGCGCTCCGGTGATTCTGTTGTCAGTTATAACCGCTTAGATTACCACTGTACTGCGCCAGTACCAAAAAGCACGCTTAAGCAGGTTGGCAGCGTGCTGTATTGTGCCTCACGGGCTCCGGCTTGGAATTATATGATATAATTGATGTATCTAATTAGCATAAATGGAGCTTGCATGCTGAAGTACCTAACTGGCTTGTTTCAAAGCCCGAACGACACTTGGCAGAATGTACACGATCAGGCGCTCAGCGTGCGTGAGGTCTACATGCCTTATCTGGTGTTGCTCGCCGCGGTGCCGGCGGTCTGTATTTTTTTAGGCGGCTCTCAGGTGGGTTGGACGATTGGCAGTGGTGATATCACGCGACTGACTGTGAGCAGCGCGTTATTCGTGGGCATTGCCACGTACCTTGCCTTGCTGGTGGGGATTTTTTGCCTGGGCTATGCTATCCAATGGATGTCAAAAACTTACGGCGTGGAGCCCAGTCTCGGCACCTGCGTCGCTTTTGCTGCTCTGATTATCTCGCCGTTGATGATCGCCGGCGCGGTCGCTCTATACCCCTCTTTGTGGGTCTATATGTTGGTTTTTTTGGCGGCACTGGGTTATTCGGTTTATCTGCTCTACGGCGGCCTGCCCATCGTGTTGGGCATCAGCCAGGAGCAGGGTTTTGTCTATTCGAGCGCCATACTCACGGTTGGGCTGGTGATGTTTGTGGCTTTGCTCGGCACCACCGTGGTGGTATGGGTCAGTGGAGCAGGGCCTGTGTTTATTCGCGGCTAGAGGTCGCACCGTTGTTCCGCATTCACAGGGCCTGCAATTGCGGGTTTTGTCCACTTGTGCAAACCTGACTCCTTTTTCTACGCCTATGTCCTAACAGGCTGCTAAAGGAGTTCCCATGCCGCACCTCTATTTACTGCTTGCGATCCTTGCCGAGGTGGTGGCCACTACCGCCCTAAAAGCCAGCGATGAATTCACCAGGCTAGGGCCAACCGCCGTGGTGGTGGTTGGCTACGCTCTGGCCTTCTATTTGCTGAGCTTGGTTTTTCGTACACTGCCGGTGGGTTTGGTCTACGCCATTTGGTCTGGGGCGGGGGTTGCGTTGATTACTTTGGCCTCGGCGGTGATCTACCGGGAAATTCCCGACACACCCGCCCTGATCGGCATGGGCTTGATTGTCGCGGGTGTGGTCGTGATCAACGTTTTCTCAACATCCCAGGGCGCTTGATTCGTGAGCTCGTAGTGGCCGTATATTTGATTATCCACGAGGCCCGGCAATCGGCGCGGCTCAGTGCTCAGCCTGTATTCCCGTTACAAAATACCCTCTATTCGCGAGGGAGCTGGCACTGCTGGCAAGTCTCGATATAGTGAGTGGGGAGTGTAAATAAAAACGACAAAAAGGAGTAGGGCGGATGTTGTCCGAGCTATTGCAAGAACGAGCAATAATACAAGCCCCGATGGCTGGCGTGCAGGGCGCGGAGCTGGCGATTGCTGTGTGTGAGGCCGGTGGAATCGGCTCATTGCCGGGCGCAATGCTGAGCAGCGATGCACTGCGCACAGAGCTGGGTTTGATTCGCTCAAGCACTGACGCCGCGTTTAACGTCAATTTCTTTTGCCATGCGCTGCTGCCGCTCGAGCCTGCTGCTGACGCCGCGTGGCGCGGTGCTCTGGCGCCTTTTTATCAGGAGCTGGGCGCTGATGGGCAAGCCGCTGCAGGCCCTGCGCGCCAGCCCTTCAGTGCCGAAGCGCTGGCCGTGTTGGCAGAATTTGAGCCAGCGCTGGTCAGTTTTCATTTCGGGCTGCCGTCTCCTGAGCTGCTGGCAGGGGTGAAGCGTTGGGGGGCTTATGTGCTCGGTTGTGCTACTAGTGTGGAGGAAGCGCTGTGGCTGGTGGAGCGAGGCGTTGATGGCGTGATCGCGCAGGGCGTAGAGGCTGGGGGGCATCAGGGCAGCTTCCTGCCGCAGTCGACACCCACTGCGCACAGTACGGTGGAGCTGGTGCAGTGCATCGCCGCAGCGGTGTCTGTGCCAGTGATTGCCGCGGGCGGTATCGCCACGCGCAGCGATGCAGATGTTGCGATAGCGGCAGGTGCTTCTGCGGTGCAAGTGGGCAGTGCATTCTTACAAGCCGATGAAGCGCGCACCAGCGCCATCCATCGCACGGCCTTGCAGCACAGTGTAGCGGGGCAGACTGCGCTTACCAATGTATTCTCTGGGCGGCCCGCGCGGGGCATTGTCAACCGCCTGATGCGTGAGTTGGGCTGCATGAGCACTCTGGCACCCGCGTTTCCGCACGCGACTGCTGCGGTGGCGCCGCTGCGCACAGCGGCGGAGGCGCAGGGCAGTGGCGATTTCTCCCCGCTCTGGAGCGGTGGCCGGGGTTATCTCAGCGAGGCGCGGCCGGCAGCTGAAATCACCGCCGCCCTGTACCCCACAAAACTCGATTAGCAGATCGGCCCAGCATGTATATCTTGCTTCAGCTCGAATGTGTTTGAAGCTTGAGTGGCGGTGTTGGGCTTTGCGTAAATGCTCTCTGAGGAAATGCTCAGGGCGAGATCACTCGGGGATCAAAGCGGCTCGCTATGATGCTGAAGTTTGACCCGTCGTGGAGGGTCCAGGTGACGAAGGCCGAGCCGTTGGCGCTCACCGAGAGTCTAGAGCCATAAGAGAGGCCGGAGGCATCGACCGCATCGATCTCTTCCGCGCCGCCCCAGCCCGTGGCGGCAGTGAAGCGGTTGCTCATCAAGTGCGCACCACCAGACGCGTCCAACTGGGTCCACACAGCGAGTGCAGCGCCGTCCGCGTCGACGCTGACTTGCCCGTCATAGGCATTACCGGCGTCGTCTATTTCAATCAGCTCTGCGCTGCCCCAGCCGCTGCCCACGGAGAAAGAGTTGGCGTACATGTCCAGCCGGGAGCCGTCCTCCTGAGCCCAGATCACCGTTGCAATGCCGCTGTTGTTTGCACGCGCTCGAGTGCCTTTGTTATGACCGGCACCGGGTGATGAGTGGCCGAGTAACAGTTGGCCAAAGTCGCTGCTCTTAGCGCATCAATCGGTAACTGAAATACAGCGCCAGTGCGATCAAGCACAGCCCCGCACTCTGCCGCACCCAGCGCTGTCGCAGCAGTTTATCCAGCTCTGCGGCAAAAAAACCCGCGCTGATCAGCGCGGGCAGGGTGGCCAGGCCAAACAAGGCCATGATCTGCGCACCCGAGACCGCGCTGCCGCTGGCAAAGGCGAGCGCCGCCGTGCCGTAGACCATGCCGCAGGGCAAGAACGCCCACAAAAAGCCGCTACCGTATGATGTGTACCACTTCGCGCCGGGTTGTATTCTCAAGGTGATGGGCTGCACGCGACGCCACAGCTTGTGGCCGATGTGTTCCAGCGGGGCCAGCAGGGCGGTGAATCCCATGTAGTACAAGCCCAGGGAAAAGAGCACCACGATGCTGAGGCCGCTTGAAAACCAGAGGGCAGGGTCTGCGTCCAGCGGTGCCATCGAGCCCTTGCCCAGCGTTCCCGCAAGGGCGCCGATCAACGTGTAGGACGTGATGCGGCCGAGGTTGATGGCGAGCAGGTGCAGCAGGCGACGTGGCACTGACCGCTGTACCTGTCTGGGGAAGGAGAGGCTGAGGGCAGCGCTGATGCTGCCGCACATGCCAATGCAGTGGGTGGCGCCCAGTAGCCCGGTCAATAGCGCCGCCATGTAGAGTGCCCCTGGGTCCATGATCAGTTGCCCGGTTGCAAGCTCAGGGTTTTGAAATCGGCATTGTTGGCGGTGGCCCGCAGCCGCCATTCGGACTCGCCCGGGCTGAGCTGCACATACCATTTACCCGGGGGCAGGGGTTCCAGCACCGCATCGAAGGCTCTGTCACCGGTCGCTATCAGGGCGATGCTGACATCTTTATCGTCTTGGGTGGCGTGGGAAAAGGTGGCGAGCAGGGAACTTGCGTCGATGTCAGTGTTGAACAATACGCGCACGGAATTGTTATCACCGCGCAGCAGCTGTGCGCTCAAACCCAGCTCACGGGCGCGCTCGTCGCGCGCTTTGGAGGCGTTGATGGCCTTGCCTTCGTTGTAGTAGTCGTCCACCACCATGCCGTCCTGTGAGCTGATGGCGAGATAAATCGTGAAGCCGCAGGCGACAACTGTGCCCGCAGGGATGCCGATGAGCACCCAGGGCCAGAACTGTTTATACCAAGGAGGGATTTCTTGCACGTGCCATTCCAAATGTTAGAGCACCCTGTCTGGGTGCATCGTGTCGATTATACGCTGCCACAGCGCTAGCGATGTGGCACAAGGTCCGTCCCTACCGTCGTGCGGGACCGAGGAAGCGCGCTTCCTCGGTCTGCGCTATGTCGGGATCACTGCTTGATTGAAGCGAAAAGTAAATGGTGTTGCTGGTCTTTTTAAGCAGCACAGGGTCGATGCGCACGTTGACGATGTGGGTCAGCGAGCCACTGCCTTCGATACTGAAGCTTGCATCGCCGATCAGCTCCATGCCGTCGATGCCGCTGACACTCAAGCGATAATCTTGCGCATCATTGTCCATATTGAATATCTTCAGTGTGTAGACGTTTTCAATCAGGCCAATGTTGGTGGTGCGGTAGAGCGCGTGGCGATCGCGGATGATGTCCAGCTCCACGGGCACGCGGTTGACCACCGCGACCACCAAGCCGCCGAGCAGGGCGAGCAAGATACAGGCGTAGGCAATGGCCTTGGGTCGGGTGAGGCGAGGGCGTTCGCCGCCATCTTCCAGCACGCGCTCGGTGGTGTAGCTGATCAGCCCCTTGGGGTAGTTCATCTTCAGCATGACTTGATCGCAGACATCCACGCAAGCGGCGCAGCCAATGCACTGATACTGCAAGCCGTCTCTGATGTCGATGCCGGTGGGGCAGACCTGCACACAGAGCGTGCAGTTGACACAATCGCCCAGGCCTTTTTCGCGCGGGTCGGTGCCGCGCTTGCGTGCACCACGGTTCTCGCCGCGTTTTTCATCGTAGGCAATGACCAGGGTGTCTTGATCGAACATGGCGCTCTGAAAACGCGCGTAGGGGCACATATAGAGGCAGACTTGCTCACGCATCCAACCGGCGTTGCCGTAGGTGGCGAAACCGTAGAAGAATATCCACCAAGCTTCCCAGCCACCGAGCTCACCCGCGGCGAGGATATTCTCACTCAGCTCGCGGATCGGGGTGAAATAACCCACAAAAGTGAAGCCCGTCCACAGTGAGAACAAAATCCACACGGCGTGTTTGCTGGCCTTGATGCGAAACTTGCGCGGGCCCCAGGGTTCCTTGTCCAGCTTGATCTGCCGGCCGCGGTCCCCTTCGATGCGCCGCTCCACCCAGAGAAAAAACTCGGTGTACACCGTCTGCGGGCAGGCAAAACCACACCAGACACGACCGAACAGCGCGGTGACAAAAAACAAGCCCAGTGCGGCAATGATCAGCAGCACGGTCAAGTAGAAAAAATCCTGAGGCCAGAAGGTGAAGCCGAAAATGTGGAATTGCCGGGCGGGCAGGTCGAAGAGCAAAACTTGCTGGCCGTCTACTTCGATCCAGCAGATCAGATAAAAGAGCCCCAGCAGCGTGCCGACGCCGATTTTTCGGTAGCGGGCGAACAGGCCCGTGACCGAGCGCGGGTAGATCTTCTCCCGTTTTTTGTAGAGCTCCACAACCTCTGGCGCCTGCCGCTCTTCGTGCTTGGGACGCTGGCCTGTGTGGGGGTCTATGGCTTGCGTTTGATGTTCGGGCTCGTTCACGGTTGTTCGCCTCGCCTCATTTGGCGGCTGTTGTGTATCGGCCGCAAGAGGTAGTGCGTGCAGGCGCTGGTGCAGAGGGTCAGCGCCCAGAAACAGAAAAATCCCCGGGAGTAGGTGGCCATCGCGGAGCTGTCTTCGAGCCCGAGTTCTGATGCAATCAGCAAGGGGTCAATAAAAACAAAGAACAGACTGTTTGCCGCGCCAGCGACAAGAAAAGAGGGCCAGATAATGGCGCTCAGGATTTGCGCTCTGGAGCGACGCAGGGGTGTGGTGGTGGGCTGATGAGCTGGCATGTCGCGGTCATTCCTCTCGGCTGTAGAAAACAGCCCGGATCACGAAGTGCTTTGATGCCTTGTGAATCTGGGCTCTGCTTTGCACGAATCACTGACGTCAGCAGCGGCAGGCCACACAGGGTGGATCCTGCCGCTTTTTTTGCAATGTTCAGCGCAGTGACGATTATTCTGCCGCAGCCGGAGCTTCGTCGGAAAGGCTGTAGATATACGTTGCCAACATACGGATCTTGGTATCACTCAGCAGGCTCTTGTGTGCCGGCATCTGTCCGTTTCGGCCTTCGTTGATGGTTTGTTTGATGGCGCCCAAGGTGCCGCCGTAGAGCCAGACATCGTCGCTCAGATTGGGCGCACCGAGCGCTTTGTTGCCACCACCGTCTGCCCCGTGACAGGCGGAGCAGACGGCAAACTTCGCTTGCCCCGCAGCCGCCAGAGTCGCGTCTGCATCTTCCCGCCCAGACAAGCTGAGCACATAGTGTGCAACCTGCTCGACGCTTTCATCACCACCGATAGCGGCGGCCATGGGCGGCATGTTGCCGTTGCGACCCTCGCTGATGGTGTGGATCAATGCAGCCTCGCCGCCGCCGTAGAGCCAATCGCTGTCACTCAAGTTGGGGTAACCAGCAAAACCCTTGGCGTCCGAGCCGTGACAAGCCGTGCAGTAGGTCAGGAAGAGGTTGCGACCGACGCCCACGGCGGTTTTGTCTCTGGCCAGCTCGGCGACTTCGCGGCCGTCAAACTGTATGTAGAAGGCTTCTAGTTTATCCTCGGAATTTTCCACTTCGTCCAGCCACTGGTTCTGCTGCGTCCAGCCCAGCAGGCCCTTGTAGTTGCCGAGGCCAGGGTAGAGCACCAAATAGCCCAAGCTAAAGACAATGGTGATGTAGAACATGTACAGCCACCAGCGCGGCAGGGGGTTGTCCAGCTCTTCGATGCCGTCGTAGATGTGCCCGGTGGTGCGCACGCCTTCTTCGTTGACCTCTCCTTGCGGGTCTACTTCCATGGATTTGGTCTTTTGCAGCAACCACCAACAGAAATAGATCATGCCAAGTGTGATGGTGACGATCCACCAGTGCCAAAAACTGCTCATGGTTTGTTCTCCTCTTGATCCATGGTGCGTTGGTTCATGGCCTCTTCGTCTTCGTCGAAAAGCGAGTTGGCAGCGTCGTCAAAGTTGCTTTTACGCTTCTTGCTGCCGTAGGCCCACCAGACCACAGCCAAAAAGGAGAGGGTTGCGAGAGGGGTTGCAATGGATTGAATCAGTGCGGGTGACATGGTTCTACCTCGTCTCTTTTAAGGCGGTGCCAAGCACCTGTAAATAGGATATCAAGGCGTCCATCTCGGTCTTGCCGTCGAGCATCGTGGCGTAGTCTTTGTCCACTTCTTCGTCGGTATACGGCACGCCCAAGGTCTGCATCACGGAGAGCTTTTTATTGGTGTAACTCAGATCTAGCAGGTTGCTCTGGAGCCAGGGAAAGCCCGGCATATTGGACTCTGGCACCACGTCGCGTGGGTTGTTCAGGTGCACGCGGTGCCATTCATCGGAATAGCGCCCGCCGACACGGTGCAAGTCTGGCCCGGTGCGCTTTGAACCCCACAGAAAGGGGTGATCCCAGACAAACTCTCCGGCCACAGAGTAGTGGCCGTAGCGCTCGGTCTCGGCCCTGAAGGGGCGGATCATCTGCGAGTGGCAGTTGTTGCAGCCCTCGCGGATGTAGATGTCACGGCCTTCCAATTGCAGCGCGGTGTAGGGCTTGAGGCCATCCACTGCTTCGGTTGTCTCTTTGCTGAAAAACAGCGGAATAATCTGCGCCAGACCGCCAAAACTGATGATGATGAAAATCAGTACACCCATCAGCGCTGCGTTTTTCTCGATAATATCGTGTTTCATTGTCGGCACTCCTAGGCTGTGGCAGGCGCTGTGATGGCAAGGTCTGCTTCAGGCGCTTGTTTGATGGTGCGGTAGGTGTTCCAGGCCATGACGAACATGCCGGCCAGGAACAGCACGCCGCCGAGGAAGCGCACCACATAGAAGGGGTAGGAGGCTTCCACCGATTCGATGAAGCTGTAGGTGAGCAAGCCGTTGGCGTTGGTGGCGCGCCACATTAAGCCCTGCATCACACCGGAGATCCACATGGAGGCGATGTACAACACAATGCCGGTGGTGGCGAGCCAGAAATGCACGTCGATCAACTTGATGCTGTACATGCCGTCTCGCGTGAACAGGCGAGGAATCAAGAAGTAGATGGCACCGATGGACACCATGGCCACCCAGCCCAGCGCGCCCGAGTGCACGTGACCGATGGTCCAGTCTGTGTAGTGAGAGAGTGCGTTGACGGTTTTGATTGCCATCATGGGGCCTTCGAAGGTGCACATGCCGTAGAAGGACAGGGACACGATCAGGAAGCGCAAGATGGGGTCGGTGCGTAGCTTATGCCAGGCACCGGAGAGCGTCATGATGCCGTTGATCATGCCGCCCCAAGAGGGGGCCAGCAGGATGAGCGACAGCACCATGCCCAGTGACTGAGTCCAGTCGGGCAGGGCGGTGTAGTGCAAGTGGTGCGGGCCGGCCCACATGTAAGTGGCGATCAGCGCCCAGAAGTGCACGATGGACAGCCGGTAGGAGTACACCGGGCGCTCGGCTTGCTTGGGCACGAAGTAATACATCATGCCCAGGAATCCCGCGGTCAAAAAGAAGCCCACTGCGTTGTGGCCGTACCACCATTGCACCATCGCATCGATGGCGCCGGGGTAGACAGAATAAGATTTGGTGAGCGAGACGGGGATAGCCGCGCTGTTGACGATGTGCAGTATGGCGACCGTGATGATAAAAGCGCCGTAGAACCAGTTAGCCACGTAGATGTGAGGTGTTTTGCGTTTGGCGATGGTGCCAAAAAACAGCACACCGTAGGAGACCCAGACAATGGCTATCAAAATGTCGATGGGCCACTCGAGCTCGGCGTACTCCTTGGAGGAGGATATGCCGAGAGGCAGTGTGATGACGGCCAGCACGATCACCAGCATCCAGCCCCAAAAGACAAACTGCGCCAGGCCGCGTGAGATCAGAGGTGTCTGGCAGGTACGCTGCACCACGTAGAGAGAGGTGCCCATCAGGGCACTGCCGCCGAAGGCGAAGATCACGGCGTTGGTGTGCAGTGGGCGTAGGCGACTGAAAGTCAGCCAAGGGATATCAAAATTGAGGACGGGCCAGGCCAACTGTGCGGCGAGCAATACGCCTACAGCCATGCCGACTATGCCCCAAAAAATAGTCGCTAGCGAAAAATAGCGAATGACCTCGTAGTCGTAGGTTTCTTGACCTTGCTCTGCCATGGTGGGTATACCATTGAATTGAAAATTCTTTAGCTGTTCACCGGATTGATCCTCACCAATCGGATGATGTCCCTTGAAGGGGTGGCTATATTCGGCTGTGAGTGCGTCTGAATTCGCACGTAGATATGCCAGTGGCGGTACCTAAAAATCACAGCCTTTATGTTGTCTTTTATCGTACCATTAAATGGTGTATTTGTTTTGCATTAATAATGCGGAATTATCCTGCTGAGAACGGCGTGATTGTATTGTTCAGTGCCTATTTTTGCGCGAATACAGGATGTATAGAGGGATAAAGCTAATCGATGGTATATTGCCCAAATCGCAAGTGTATGATATTGGAGACCCCCACATTGACGTTTTAAGGGAAAAACTCGAAACTGGAAATTGTTTCCATTGCCACGCGAATCTGGTTCCAGAGCAGAGCACGCTGTGGCGCTTGGGCGAGGTCGAGCAGGCCTTTTGTTGCGCCGGTTGCGCCGCTGCGGCGCAGGCGATTTCCAGCGCGGGATTGGGCAGCTATTACCGCCAGCGCCAGGCAGCGGCACCACGTGCCGGCTTGTCATCCGATCAAGTGCAGCAGCTCGCTCTGTTTGATCACCCGGCGATGCAGCGGCGATTTGTGCGGGAAATAGAGGGCGACAGCGAGGCGAACCTGATGCTCGAAGACGTGGCCTGCCCGGCTTGCTTGTGGTTGATCGAAAAACGCTTGGGCGCCGAGCCGGGTGTCAGTAACGTGTCGGTCAATTACGAATCAGAGCGAGCGCGAGTCCGTTGGCGGCCCACCGAGGTGAAGCTGTCTCAGGTCATGGCCGTGGTGCAGAGCCTCGGTTACGGCATCCGACCTTTTGATGTGGGCGAGGCGAGGCGTCGGCGTGAGGCGGAGCAGCGGCAGCTGTTGCTGCGCCTGGGCGTGGCGGGGCTGTTCGGCATGCAGTCCATGTTGTTGGCCGTGGCTGTGTACCTCGGTGAGTGGAGCGGCATAGACGCAGAGCACCGAGTGTTCATGAACTGGGTGGGCGGCCTGGTGACCTTGCCGGTGTTCTTCTACAGCGGGCAGCCCTTTTTTCGCGGAGCGTGGCGGGCCCTGCGGCGCGCTCGCGCCACCATGGATGTGCCTGTCTCCCTCGGCATGTGTGCTGCGATGGTAGCCAGCGTTATCTCTTTGTTGCGCGGTGAAGGGGCCGTGTATTTCGACTCCATCGCCATGTTCTGTTTCTTCTTGTTATCGGCGCGCTACATTGAGCGTCGCCTCAGTGGGCGAGCGGTGGATGTCGCCGACCGTATTACCACGGCGCTGCCGGTGCTGGCGCAGCGCCTGGATGAAGATGGGCAGATGCAGCGGGTGTCCACCGCGGAGCTGGTGGTCGGTGACCGACTGCAAGTCCCGGCCGGGGAGACGATCCCCGCGGATGGGTTGGTGTTGAGCGGTGAATCCGCGGTGGATGAATCCCTGCTCAGTGGTGAGAGCGTGCCGCGTGCAGTGGCACCTGGGGCGAGCGTGGTGGCGGGCAGTGTCAACACGGCGCAAACGCTGATCATTCGTGCTCTGTCGGTGGGGGAGCAGAGTACTCTGTCGCAGCTGGCCCGTCTGCTGGACGGTGCCAGCGCGGCTAAGCCTGCACTAGCAGAATGGGCCGGTCAGCTGGCGTCTTATTTCTCGGCTTTTGTGCTGTTGGCGGCGGCTGTCACCGCTGGTTTTTGGCTGTGGCGGGATGCCGCCATGGCCTGGCAGGCAAGCATTGCGGTGCTAGTCGTCAGCTGCCCCTGTGCGCTGGCGCTCGCCGTGCCCTCGGCCATCGCCAACGCCAACAGTGCGCTGGCGCGGCGCGGTCTGTTGATATTGCAGGGTGGCACCCTGCAGGGGCTCACCGCCATCGAGCACATTGTCTTCGACAAGACCGGCACCCTCACGCTTGGGCAGCTGAGTGTCGGCGATATCACATGGCGAGCGCACAGCGACAAAGCCTGGATCGCCAGCGCCGTGCTTGCCCTTGAAAGCGGCTCAGCCCACCCGGTGGCGCGCGCGCTGTGGCAGTGGGCCGAGCTGCAAGGCGAGCCGGCACTGGCGCTGAGCGGTGCTCTGCAGCATCGAGCAGGACTCGGGGTGCAAGCACTCAGCGAGCGCGGGTTGCTGCGGCTGGGGACGGCTGAATACCTGCGGGAGCAGGGCGTGCAGCTGGACCCCCATTGGCTGGAGGCGGGGGAGTCGAGTCTGGCCATTTTGGCCTGCGATGAGACGGCGCTGGCCTGCTTTCAGCTGATCGATCAGCCGCGCGAACAGGCTCAGCAGGCGCTCAGCAACCTGAGCAGCGCGGGTGTGCAATTGCATCTCTATTCGGGTGACAGGCTGGATGCAGTTGCCGCTGTGGCCGCACGCGTCGGCATTGAAGACTGGCAGGCGTCGATGAAACCTGAGCAGAAGCTGCAGCAGATACAGGCACTGCAACGCAGCGGCGCGGTGATGATGGTGGGGGATGGCATGAACGACGCGGCCTCGCTGGCCGGGGCGAGCGTGTCTGTGGCGATGGGTACGGGCGCGGCGATGGCGCTGCAAAACAGCGACGCGGTACTGACCACCAGTGATCTCTCCGCGCTGCCGAGGGCGCTGCGGCAGGCGCGCCGCACGCGCACTGTTGTCTGGCAAAACATCGCTTGGGCACTGTGTTACAACGCACTGGCCATTCCTCTGGCGGCCACGGGTTACCTGCAGCCTTGGATGGCCGCTATTGGCATGTCGCTCAGTTCGCTGCTGGTGGTGCTCAATGCCGCGCGCCTGCAACGGCTGCCACGCTCTACAACATCTCTACACAAATCGCCGCGCGACGACGCGGCTTGATCCGGAGCCACACGTGAATTTGAATAATCCCCGCTCTCTGCCACCACGGTCGAGTAGCTGACATGGACATCATCTACCTCATGATCCCGCTGGCCATTATTTTGGTGACGATCATCGTCGTGGCCTTTATTTGGGCGGTGCGCAGCGGCCAGTTCGATGATTTGGAAGGCCCGGCCAATCGCATTCTGTTTGATGACGATGAGTTGCCGCCGCCCGCAAAAAAATCGGACACCGAAGACTGACATCCTTGTGGCTGTGCGCAGGTCGTGCCTCGGCTGTGTAGGTTCTGCTTCAGCTGGACAACAATCTAGATCGCATTCCCGCTGCCTCAGCGGCCCACGCCTGACCACCACCGGCCCAGCACAATAACAAGCCGCCAGTGCCAGGGAACACACCGTCTCAACCAGTGTCTACACTCACCTAAGGCAAAAGCATTGTTGGTCAGTGACTTGCAAGGTCGTTAGCCTGCCTTCTACCGAGGGAAGCGGTGATTCGTGCCTGCTTTCCTCAGGGCCCGAGCCTCTGCGGTTGTTCGCAGCGGCGGCCGGAGAACCAGCGACTCTTTGAGGTTTCACGTGTTTCGATCATTTTTCCCCAGCCCTAAGTGGTTTTTCCTATCAGCAGTCGCGTGGTGCGGCCTTGCAGTTGCCCTGTGGTTTGGAGCCGACTTCAACAGTTGGCAACCGGCACTGGATTGGACTGCCCAATTCGCTGACATCGCTGAAGAAGGAAAGAGAGCGCCATTTTTATCGCCTGAAAAGCTCTGGACCTACGCCTACGTCTTGGTAGTTGGGGCTATTTTTCCGTTTTTGTGGATAGCCAATGGTCGCAACGGCTGGTATCGGTGGTCGGTTGTTGGAACTACCTTCATTGTCGTTGTTTCCTATTTCACCACCCAAGTGAGCGTGTTTCTAACGGAGTGGTACCGCAAATTCTATGACCTCATTCAGGCGGCGCTGTCGGAGCCTGGCAGTGTCTCTGCTGCTGAATTGATGACAAGTATCGGGACCGTGTTGCCAATTCTAATGGCGACTATCACGGTGGCGGTGCTGATGAGCTTTTTCACCAAACACTATTTGTTTCGCTGGCGTACAGCCATGAGCAACTACTACATGCACTATTGGCCGAAGCTGCGCACCGTGGAAGGTGCCGCTCAGCGTGTACAAGAAGACACGCAGCGATTTTCAGCGATTGTCGAAAGTTTGGGTGAACGCTTGGTAGATTCGGTAATGATACTCATTGCTTTTCTACCCCTGTTACTGGAGCTCTCAGCGGATATCACGGAGCTGCCTTTCCTTGGGCAAGTCAATGGCTCATTGGTGTATTTGGCGATAGGCTCGGCGCTGTTTGGTACGGTGTTGATGGCGGCGGTCGGGTTTAAACTGCCGGGACTTCAATTCGCCAATCAACGGGTAGAAGCCGCCTATCGAAAAGAGCTGGTTTACGGTGAAGACAGCGAGCAAAGTGCAGAGCCTGAGAAGATACGGACGCTATACGAAGGCCTAATACAGAATTACTTTCGCTTGTACTTCCATTATTTGTATTTTGAGATATTTCGTTATGGATATCTGCAGGCGTCCAATTTCATTTTGCTGATTATGTTAGTGCCCACCTTCGCTGCCGGTGCAATCACCTTTGGTTTTTTTCAGCAGGTCTCCAGCGTGTTCTCGCGGGTGGAAAACTCTTTTCAGTATCTTGCCAACGCTTGGCCAACGATTATCGAGCTGCTGTCAATCCACAAACGATTGGTGGCATTTGAATCGAACATCAAGGGCGCTCCGGTGCCGCCACGTCAGGAGTGGATCACGGATTTCGCGAAATAGGCTTCCGCTTTCACTGACTTAAAAACGGCCCACTTGTTGGGCCGTTTTTTTTGCAGACATCGGCTGCAAATTCCCCTGGCGAGCTGTGGCATAACCGGGCAGCACTGCCCACATTTCGAACCGGCACATCGCTCAGCTACGCAGCCGTGATGTTGTTCTGTTTGCAGGGAAATGTGAACGGGGCGTAATACGGTCGTAATGTTGTAAGGTGCTGCCCAGCCCCTATCGTTTTTTAGCTTGCGTATAATAGCTGCCCTGAATTCGCGTTGCACTGGTTCTCTTGCTCAGGTTCCCTTGCTCTGGGTCTAGTTGCATGCAAATAGGGGCCAGGGTGGTGCGCGGTGGTTAGTCACGGACAATTTTGCTCAGCGGTATTCTGCGCGAATCGCCTCAGTCCAAATTCACCCGCTCATCTCAATCGCTCGTGGATCTCAGCCTTCTCAGCTTTTGTACAAGGAGTATTGACTTTGAAAACAAACACAGTCTCAGTTTCAATCTTGCTCGCCGCTTCACTGCTGCCCTTGGGCGCCTCGGCAAAGGATACACACTCGGTCGATCATGAAGCTGTTTTGGACAGCTATGTCGCGGAGCAAAGAGAGGCCCTGAAGGGCTCCACGGGTGGCCAAGGTTTTGGCCCGCAGTCGCCGCGCGACATCGACTCAGCAGCCGGCACCAACACCGTTGCTTTTGGCATGGCGCCCAGCTCCACGCAGATGAACCTGTGCAATATTCATTTCCACAAAAACGCCGAGCACAAGGGCGGTGAATTCACCGAATACGCCGGCAACGGAGATGGCCACGGTTATCAGTCTGGCTATAAATACGCGGGTGAGTTGACGGCGGAAGAGCTCGAGCCTCTCGAAGCAGATGTCTGTCCCAGCGATCACGGCGGTCTGAACGCTGGCGACACCATCGAGGTGCATTACGTGCACTCTTCGGCGAAAATTGAGCCCGGGCCCACGCTTGGTGCCTGCCTCAGCGAAGCGA
>JAWSVD010000169.1:0-11692 GCA_033852095.1 Granulosicoccaceae bacterium
GGGATCAGTACCAGCTGCAGCGCGTGACTTTCGCCACCATGCAGAAATTGACCCGCACCGCCAAGGGCGCTGTGCCCAAGTGGTGCCAGCGACAAGCGGCGGCAGCCACCAGCTGACCGCCAGCCTGCACGACGCGTGCTGAGAGCATGCGCGTCGCGGACCCCGCCTGCCCAACGCCCCGCCCAAACTCAGCACCACACCCTCTGCTGCCCACTGAGCCGCCGCCTGCCTCGCTGCAGCGGCAAAACGGCTTTGCTCAATCGCTGCGCTGACATCTTGTTACCCCCTGTTACACACTGATTCACCGCTGCAATGCTCTGCACCCCGTCGATGTCGATAATAGCCCTGCACTCATGCACAAACACAGGACATCGACATGAAACGATCAACCAAAATCATCACCGCCATCGCACTGACACTGGGCATCGTGGGCGGCGCCACCGCCTACGGCAAACACCAGTGGGGCGACCCGCAGAAGCGCGCAAAACATGTGGTCAGTTATGTATCAGATGAGCTGGACCTAGACGCCGCGCAGAAAGCCAAATTGACGGCGCTGAAAGATCAGATCATGGAGACAGGCCAACACATGCGCGGTGAGATGAAACCCCTGCACGGTGATGTCAGCGACTTGCTCGCTGCTGACAGCTTTGATCAAGCCAAGGCGCTGGAAATGATATCCAGCAAGACGGCGCTGATCAATGAAAATGCCGCCGACGTGGTCGCGGCATTCGGTGGTTTTCTGGACAGTCTTAAGCCGGAACAAAAAGCCGAAGTGCTCGAGTTCATTGAAGCGAAACACAGCGGCCGCCACTGGAAGCACTGAATTCACAGGGGCAATTTTGGGAGGGCACAGCAGTGCCCTCGCGCCACTGAGCACGGAAGCGAGCTGCGCACTGCCATGGCCCGCCTAACTCAGGCTCACCCGCGCTTTACTTGGAATTGCATTTATCCAACCACCGCCCCCTGTTCCACTCAGGCGCAAGGCGGAAGACAGGGCTTCTCTCACTGAGCCTGCCTATCTCAATAACGTGCCTCGGGCTGCCCGCAAAATGCATCCACAGGAGATACACCGCTGAATTCTTCACGCCCCATCAGGCATTCGATCACCGCGGCCTGTGCCGTCTCGGCGCTCATGTAGGCGTTGACCACACAGGGCATGCGTGGCGTGTCGTAGAGGTAGTAGGGATAACCGAAAGATATCAGCGCGCAGGGCACCTCATGCCAAGGGCGCTCCATCGCCGCACCAAAGTAACCGGTCAGCCCCGCCCAATTCATGAAGATGCGTTCGCGGGTCAGCAGCGTCTCCTCGGCCATCACGTAGAGCACCACATCGTGTTCTGCCCACAGCCGCATGCCCGGCTGACCGGCATCGTGCAGCGTGACCTCAAAGCCCTCTTGGCGCAGCATGCCGCAAAAGCCCATCTCCCGGCTGCCCATCAGAGGTGATACTTCCCCGGTCGTGTAGATATAGATTTTTTTGTGCTTTTGCACGCTCATTGGCAAAAGGTTTTGCACGTCCTTCACCAGCGTCGGCGCCTTCTGCGTGATCGGCGCAATCATCGCCTTGGCCGCTCGCGCCTCGGGCATCTCGGGTGCTTCTCGCGGCAGGTGCAGGCCCAAGGATGCTTTGAGACCTAGAATGCGCATCAGCACGGCCTCAAAACGACCCTGTGACAGCCGACCGTCTTGCAGGGCAGCCTTGATGATCGCCACATCCTGCAGCGGGTCATGGCCGAAGAGGATCATGTCACAGCCGCTTTCAATCACCTCGGCCAGGTGCTCGCTGCGGGCCGACACCGAGCTCAGGCCAGCCATGGACGTAGAATCCGAGACCACCAAGCCGTTAAAACCAAGCTCGTCCCGCAACAGTGTTTGATTCAAGTGCTTTGAAATGGACGCTGGCTGGTATTGCTCGAGCACATCTGCCTCTGCATCCAACTCGCGCACATAGGCGGGAAACGCTATGTGCGCCGACATCACCGACTTCACACCGGCGTCTATGGCCGCCCTGTAGAGCGCGCCGAAGCTCTCGCGCCAATCAGCGACCGAGAGCGGTATGACGGTGGTGAGCAGGTGTTGATCGCGGTCATCATAACCCTCCCCCGGCCAGTGTTTGACCGTCGCAGCCAGCCCCTCGGCCTGGAAGACCTCGAGCTGGGCCAGCGCGTGGCGTTTGATGTGCGCAGGGTCCGAGCCGTAACCACGGGTGGCGACGATGGGCGAGCGAAAGGCCGCGTTGATGTCCAGCACCGGCGTAAATGTCCAGTTGATGCCCACCGCGCGCGCCTCTTGCGCCATCAGCTTAGACACCTTGCGGGTGTCTTCCACGTCGTCAATCGCCGCCAGGGAGAGCGGGTTCGGCACCTCAGTACCAAAGGGCAGGCTCATCAGCGAGCCCTCCAGATCGGCGGATACCAAGAGCGGCACTTTCGCCTCGCGCTGCATCTGCGTAATCAGGGATTGTTCGGCGGCGAAATCACCGCTGAAAAAACGTGTCACCCCGCCCGCTAAAATCGAGCGCGGCCGCTCCAGTACACCGTCCCCGCTGCCCATGGACTGGGTGTTGAACAGCTGCCCCACCTTTTCATCCAAGCTGAGGGAATCGTAGGTCTGCTGCACCCAATTGAGTGCAGCGGCATCCAAATTAAAAGGCGCCTTTTTCAGGATGTCTTCTATTTCTGATTTCATCATGGCCGTATCGCAGCTCTTTTCAGTGGGAGTAGAAGCAACATGCGCTGTCTGTTCCGCCACTATAGCGTATACGGTGTGCCACGCTTGCTTTTCAGGCCCAGGCTAAGATCAGCCGCGGCCGCGGTAGCCCGGCACACCCTGCTCCGGTACCCACACCCCGGCGGGCGCTTCCCCTGTTTGGTAGAAGACATCAATCGGCATGCCGCCACGCGGGAACCAGTAGCCGCCGATGCGCAGCCAGGCCGGCTGCAGCAGTTCGACTAGGCGCTTGCCGATGGACACGGTGCAGGATTCGTGAAAAGCGCCGTGGTTGCGAAAGGAACCCAGATAGAGCTTCAGCGATTTACTCTCCACTAACCACTCGCCCGGGATGTAGTCGATCACCAGGTGGGCGAAGTCGGGCTGGCCGGTCATCGGGCACAGGGAGGTGAATTCTGGCTGGGTGAAGCGCACCAGGTAGTCGGTGCCCGCTTCCGGGTTGGCGACCCTTTCGAGCTCTGCCTCCTCGGGGGAGCCGGGCAATACCGTCGCGCCGCCCAGTTGCTTTAGGCCGCTGTAGATTGTTTGATCGGACATGCTCAATTCCTCGGTAAATGCTTCTATTTTCGTGCGTCTGGGGCTTCTCGGCCTTTTGCCAAGGCGTCGCAGATCTGGGTCGGGCGGTGTGTTAGACACCCCGCCCCGTGCCCCAGATCATCACGTGCAGCTGTGGCAGCACGCGCACGTCGTACCAGCGGCGCGCGCAGATCTGCTCGTGCAGCCAGCGCACCTGCGCCATGAGTTTTTTGTGCAGCGCGCTGTCATCCTGCTGCAGCTCGCCGCTGACGGCACCGCTGTTCACTGGCTGCAGGGTCATCGGCACCTGCGGGTGACGGGCACGCAGATCGTCGACATAAGCCAAGTCCTGCTCGTCCAATACCGGCACCTTGAGATAGGCGCAGCCAGGTTTGGCGATCTCGATGGCGTGGGTCAACGCGTCCCAGTCGGTCTCGACTCGAGCCGAAGGCGGCTTGGGGCTGAGCGTCAGGTGGTCTATCTGTTCAAACCAGTCCGGCACGATGGAGCCCTGGGTCTCCAGCGCAAAGCGGTAGCCCTGCTCGTGGCCGATGCGCAGTAGCTCGTCCAGCGGTTGCAACGCGGGGTTGCCGCCGGAGACGACGATCCACAGCGGGCCATCGGCTAGGGTCTGTATCTGCGCCAGTATGGCATCGGCCGTCATGGCCTGCCATTCGTTGCGATACTGCGGCAGCACCGCGTGCGCGGTGTCGCACCAGTGGCAGCGGTAGTCACAGCCGCCGGTGCGCACGAATACCACCGGCATGCCCGCCATCGGCCCCTCACCCTGCAGCGTTGGGCCAAAGATTTCATCGACAAAAATTCGCTTTTGCACAGCCTCAGTCATGCGCTGCACGCCGGGCGGTACTCTGCCCAAGTTTTGGGGGTCTCGCTGACCCGTACCGCGGTGGTCTCTGGCCAGCGACCCCGGCTCCAGCGATAGATCGCCAGCGCGAGGTTTTCCGCTGTGCTCGGGGTCTCACCAAAATGATCGTTCAGGTGACGGTGATCGAAGGTGTCGTCGAGCCAGGCCTTGAGCTCACCCAGATCGCGGTAGTCGCGCACGAAACCAAAGCTGTTCAGCTCGGCCGCCTGCAGCTCCACTTCGACCACGTAATTGTGTCCGTGCAGACGCGAGCACGGGTGCTCATCTGCCAGACCCAACAGCTGGTGCGAGGCGGAGAAGTGAAATTGCTTGCTGATGGTGAACATCAGGATGTCACCCCGTGATCCGGCGCGACGATGGGAAAATCGGGGTCGGTGTAGACGGTGGGGTCGGTGACGCCCGCCAATTGAAAGGCCTCGCGCCGCTCCACGCAGGTGCCGCAGCGGCCACAGTGGATGTCGTCCCCTGCGTAACAGCTCCAGGTGTCCGCAAAAGGCACATCCAGCGCTGCTCCCGCGCGCACGATATCGGCCTTCGTGCTGTTCACAAAGGGCGCTTGCAGCTCTGGGCTGTGCACCCCGTCCAGCGCCTGGCGCTCCATCTCGGCGAAAGCGTCTATAAAACCGGGCCGGCAATCGGGGTAGATGAAATGATCCCCCCCGTGCACCGCCAGCGCCACCGCGTCCAGTTCGCGCGCCGAGGCCGCGCCAAAGGCGATGGTCATCATGATGGCATTGCGGTTGGGTACCACCGTGGCGCGCATGCTCTCTTCTTGGTAGTGGCCGTGCGGCACGTCCACCGTGTCGTCGGTCAGGGCGGAGCCCGGCAGCAAAGCTGCGAGGGCACGCAGGTCGACGATGTCGTGCGGCACGCCCAGCTGCTTTGCACAGGCGGCTGCGGCGTCCAGCTCCTTGAGGTGGCGCTGGCCGTAGTTGAAGCTGATCAAACCGGCGAGCGTGGCTTCGCGCGCTACTTTATAGGCGAGCGTGACGCTGTCTAATCCGCCGGAGCAGATGACGAGAGTGTTCATGTTGTTAGTCCTTGTTTTAACCGGGTAGGCTGCGACCGGAGCGCACTGGCGCACATCTGAATTAGGAAATTGCGGCGCAATGCTAACCCGTCGTGGGGTCCGCGTCCACCGCTGACCTGTAACAAAGGCCCGATACCCGCTCGATAGCGGGGCAGCGTTCGATTAAACTGCTGCCCAAGCCCAACAGCGCCCGGGCAGTCCATTACTTTGAGCCCGCCCCATGATCGATCTCAGCCTCTCCCTTGAACTCATGACCCTGCTGCTTGTGGTCGGCGTTGTCGCCGGTTGGGTGGACGCCATCGCGGGCGGTGGCGGCATGATCACCATCCCCGCGCTGCTGCTGACCGGCATGCCACCTGCGACCGCCCTGGCCACCAACAAATTGCAGGGCAGCATCGGCTCCTTGACAGCCTCCCTCTTCTTTATACGCCGTGGCATGGTAGATCTCAGCAGCTTCAAGTGGGCCATCGCGGCCACTTTCTTGGGCTCGGTACTCGGCGCCTGGTGTGTGCTGCAGATCGATGCGCAGCAGCTGATGCTGTACCTGCCTGCGCTGCTGCTTTGTATTGCTGTTTACTTCTGGTTATCCCCCAGCGTCAGCGACAAGGACCGCCGGCCACGCATCAGCATGGCGCTGTTCGCGGCCCTCGCCTGCACAGGCTTGGGGTTCTACGACGGTTTTTTTGGCCCGGGCACGGGCAGCATGATGGCGCTGGCCTGCGTTGCGCTCTTGGGCTACCGCGCCGCCAAGGCAACCGCGCACGCCAAGGTCATCAATTTCGCCAGCAACTTTGGCTCGCTGTTGTTTTTTATCGCCTTCGGCGATATCCACTGGCTGGCTGGCGCATTGATGATCGCGGGGCAATTGATCGGCGCCAATCTCGGCGCACGCATGGTGCTGAGCAAGGGCAGCAAACTGATCCGGCCCATCGTGGTGGGGGTTTGTATTTTGATGTCGCTGAATATTCTGTGGCGGAATTTGTAGCTGAAGGCTCAGTTGAGCTGTTGTCCGAATAAATTCGGAGCTACAAGGGCCTTGTTCGGATTGCAGGTCGAAGATGCCACGGACAACAACGAGCGACCTGCCACGGATTGCGGCAGGGCTGCCGATTTTAGCGGTACAGCAGTGTGGGCAGCCACATGGACAGCGCTGGGATAAACGTCAGCATCATGAGCACCGTCACCAGCGGGATAAGGAAGGGTGCTGTTGCGACCACGCAGCGTTCAAAGGGCACATCCGACACCTTGGCCAGTACATAGAGCACCATGCCCACCGGCGGCGTTAACAAGCCGATCATCAAGTTAAGGATCAGGATGATGCCGAAGTGCACCGGGTCGATGCCGAATTGCACCGCCACCGGCAGTAACACCGGCGTCAGGATGGTGATGGCCGCAATGGTCTCCATGAAGCAGCCCACCACCAAGACAATCAACATGATGATCAGCAGTATCGCGGTTTTGTCTTGGGTAAAACCCAACAAGCCCTGGGCGAACTGTTGCGCCACTTGGTTGGCTGTCAGTATCCAGGCGAAAATAGACGATGCCGCCACGATCATCATGATCGATGCGGTGGTTTCGACCGTCTCTTGAGAGACATGCAGCAGGCTCTTCCAGTTCAAGGTGCGGTAGACAAACAAGCCCAGGATCAGCGAATAAGCCACGGCTGCTATAGCGGCCTCGGTGGGCGTGAAGATGCCGGTGAGAATGCCGCCCACAATGATGATGGGGGTAAACAGCGGCAAAATAGCGTGGCCGAAGGCATTGATGAACCGCTTCAGTTGAAAGCGCTCGTCGCGCGGGTACTGACGAATCCGTGCATAGAAGGCCACCATTACCATCAAAGAAAACGCCATCAACAACCCGGGGATCAACCCCGCTGCAAACAGCTGACCTATAGACGTATCGGCGATTACCCCGTACACCACCAGCGGCAGTGACGGCGGGATGATCGGTCCGATGGTCGACGACGCTGCAGTGATGCCCACCGCAAAATCGGTGTCATAACCGGCCTCTTTCATGGCCTTGATTTCAATGTTGCCCAGGCCGCCGGCATCGGCAACAGCCGCTCCGGACATGCCGGCAAAAACAACGCTGGCACCTACATTCACGTGGCCCAAACCACCGTGCATCCAACCCACACCTGCACGGGCAAAAGTGAATATTTTGGTGGTGATGCCCGCGGTGTTCATCAGGTGCCCCGCCATGATGAAAAAGGGCACAGCGATCAGCGGAAAGCTATTCACCCCGTTGACCATGTTGTGCAGCACCACCATGCTCGGCAGCCCGTCTAACAAGATAAAGACCAATGAAGCCACGCCGAGCGCTACAGCAACGGGCGCCCCCGCGACTAATAAGACAAATAAAACAACGAATAATATGAGAATTGACATGGAGTCCGGCCTACTTAATCTGAAGCTTCAGCGATCGCGCGTGCTTCCAACTCGCGCATCACCTGCTGGGGATCTTGCTTGTATTTACGGATAAGCCAGACACAAGAGTAAATGGTCATCACCGCGAGGCTAAGTGCCACCCCCCAATACAACAGGCTCTTGGGCAATTCGACTGACGCCATTTTGGTTCGGGTTCTCAGCGCGAGCTGCACTGCCACTATGGCCATGTAGCCGTAAAACAAACCGCTGATCAACTCCATCAGCACCGTCAGAAACTTGCCCACACGGGGCGGCAGGAAGCGATAGAAAAACTCCAGAAAAATGTGCGTGCCTTTGCGGCTGACAGAAATGGCACCGAAAAAAGCGACCCAAATTAAAATGTATCGGGCAATTTCCTCGGTCCACGCCATGCTGTCGTTCAGCACATAGCGGGTAAAAAACTGCAGGAAGACAACCACGGCCAACAGCCAAAGAGCCAACAACCCGGGGAGATCAGTCCATTTGAAATCAAGCGCGGGCGGCGCTTCGAAAGCACCGCCCGCCTGGCCTTCATCAGAAGACATCATGTTGTGTTTCCTAAGCCGGAATCAATTATTTGATGTCAGACAAACGGTTGAAGTGCTCAATGGTGTAAGGCACACCATCAGCAGTCAACATAGGCGTCACAGCGTCTTTGAAGGGCTTTTTGTCAATTTCGTTGACGGTGATGCCCTTCTCACGAAACCAGGCAACCAAATCCTGCTCTGATTGATAGATTTCATCTGAGGCCTTTTTAGCCGCTTCTTTCAACACGGTGTTCAGTGTCCCGTAGTCGTCTCCGACCCGAGCAACAGCGCTGTCAGAAAGAATGATCAACAGCGAATTCAGGATGTGCCCAGTGAGGTTGATGTTACTCTGCACTTCGTAGAACTTCTTGAATTGGATGGTCGGTAGTGGGTTTTCCTGCGCATCAACCACGCCTTGCTGCAGCGCCAAATAAACTTCTGAAAATGCCATCGGTGTGGGGTTTGCGCCCACAGCGTTGGGGAACATCAACATCAGCGGAGAGTTGGGCACGCGGATTTTCAGGCCTTCCATGTCGGCTGGCTTGAGAATGGGCTTGTTGGAGGTAACGTGGCGCTGACCGTAGTAGACAAGTCCAGCAACCGTGCTGCCAGTTGCGTCTTTATAGCCCTCTGAGAGCTCGGCGAACAATTCGCTTTCGCGGTATTTTTCCCAGTGATCAAAGCCGCGCATGATGAAGGGATAATCAGAGATTGCGATGGGGCCGTAGTAGCGTTCGACAAAGCTAGGTCCCGTGTAGATCACGTCGACAGAACCGATGCCCAGGCCTTCGTTGATCTCGACTTCCTTGCCCAGTGATGATGCGGGGAAAACCTTCATCTCAACGCGGCCATCCGTGCGTGCTTTGACTTCGTCAGCAGCCCACAGTGCGGCTTGATGGTAGTTGGAGCCTTCTTCGTAGACGTGCGCCCATTTCAGGGTTTCTGCAGCACTGGCACTCAGGGGCAAGAAAGCAGATATGCAGGCCGCCACAGCGACTGTTTTAAAAACTCGTTTAAGCACGGTAATTCTCCTGGAGGTGACTGGACCATTCGCAACAAACACAGAGGTGTTAATTGATCATTATTTAGGGAATATCTGGCTACTTTTCTAACTAGTATTCATCGTATACTAGATAAATCTGGAATTCAAACAATCATCACGTCGGCGCTCCTGACAGATTCATCGAAAGCGGCGACAAACTTCGGATAACGGGAGATCGTGTACAATGACGCCATTTTTAAGCAAGTCGTTCCACTAGATGAGCACGTCCGAATCTATGCCCCCGAGCCATGACAGCGGTGATACCGCACAACGAAAGAAGCGTTCGCCCAACACGGCACCAACCGGTCCAGCTCGTTTTGCCGACGCCTCCTCCACCCTGACACTTGCTGATACCATCTACCAGCAGTTGTACCGAGACATTGCAGCGATGCGGCTGCGCCCGGGTACACCCATCTCGGAACAAGAAATAGCCACCCGCCAAGGGGTCAGTCGCACCCCGGTGCGCGAAGCGATACTTCGCTTGGCCAAAGAGCGTTTGGTGGAAGTGGTGCCTAAGTCCGGTACCTACGTGGGCCGTATTCCTTTGTCTGCGCTGCCCGAATCAATCGTGGCGCGCCGTGCACTGGAGGGCATCACAGTAAAGGCTGCCACAGAGCGAGCTACATCCAGTCAGATTCTGCGGCTGAAGACGCTGCTGGAACAACAGCGGGAAGCCATCGCGGCGGAAAATGAAGAGCTGTTTTTTCAGACTGACGAAGGCTTTCACGCGACCATTGCTGAGATGGCGGGCTACCCAGGTATTTGGACCATTATTCAGCAATTGAAGGTACAAGTAGATCGCTATCGCTGGCTGACCGTGTCTCTGGAAAGCATCATGGAGCGCGCCATGAGTGAACACACGGCCATCTTTGAAGCCATCGAAGCGCGAGACGTGAACCTCGCAGTGCAGCAAATGGACACTCACCTCGACCGGTTGAAATCCAGAATTGTAGGCGACTGGGACAGTTACCCCGATTATTTTATACAAGACCTGGACAGGACTGACTTCTCTCTCTTGTAGCGGGGTTTAAACCGGCTAGCGCTGCCTGCAAAACCACTGACGCGCGACCGAGATAGTCCCTGAGTCTGTAAAACAATGGGCCGATCATGAAAAATTCGCTACCCTTGGGGATTCGAATTTCCCCGTGAGAGCCCCCATGAAGATCTTTATTGCCCTGGCCGCCGTCGGCATCCTTTGGTTTATCGTGAACCAGTTTATGAACAGCGGCAAGGCCAAGGAGAACATCCAACTCGGCCAGGAATTCCTGGAAAAGAACAGCACCGAAGACGGCGTGCAAAGCACCGCCTCAGGCCTGCAATACAAGGTGTTGCAGGCTGGCACCGGGACCGCCCACCCCAGCGCTTCATCCAAGGTGAAAGTGCACTACCACGGCAGCCTGCTCGACGGTTCAGTCTTCGACAGTTCAGTGGACCGCGGTGAGCCCATCAGCTTTGGCTTGAATCAGGTGATCAGCGGCTGGACCGAAGGCGTGCAGTTGATGGTTGAAGGCGAGAAGACGCGCTTTTTTATCCCCAGCGAACTGGCCTACGGCAACCGCTCTGCGGGCAAGATCAAACCCGGCTCCACCTTGATTTTTGACGTTGAATTGCTGGAAATTCAGTAGCCTTCGGACCAAAAAAAAACAGCCACAAAAGGCGGCGCCGAGCAATTCGGCGCCTGCCTGCCATTACGTTTTGAGCAGTCAGCCAAAACAAAGCAATCGCTGCCGCTAACAAAGTAAAGGCATCCATTCCACAGCCGTTAGTGGTATTGATTCGCATTTAGCCTGCCGATTCATTAGAGTGTCTGCACCGTGAAGCGCCATTCGCCTAAGTTTCTATTCACTTCGCTCAGCAACCCCCGGACGCCATGAACACTGCCAGCGCCGCAGCCACTCCCGCCAGCTCCGCCCTCGAGCGAGCACGCAGCGCCTTTTTGGCAGGCATTGCGGCGGCGCTCGTCAGTATCGTGGTGGGATTCGGCTTTAAGTTGTGGTTGGCGCAGTGGGTACCGCGCGCGGATTTAGCGCTGTTTCACAGCGCCGTCGACGTGATTTCCCTGTCGCTGTTACTGCTCACCGGTTTTCGCTCTTCCATGATGGTGAGTTACAGCCAAACCAAAAACGACCGGGACATCGTCAATATATTCAGGGTCACGCTGATCGCCATTGTGCTGCTGACCTGGGGCGGTGTGCTGCCCTACCTCAAGCACGGGCTGGGCATGGACGTGGCTTACGGCTACCTGGTGGGCATCATCCTCGGCCTGAGTTTGAAGCTCTACAACAGCAATCAAATCGCCATGTACCGGCTCTACGACGCGACCAATCGCATGACCTGGTTGGACCCGTTGGCGCAGCTGCTGTTCTTTTTGATCAGCTATTACGGCCTCGGGCTCGAGCCGCTGCCCGCGCTGTTCAGCAGCGTCACCGCGTCCTCGTTGTTTCTGGCCACCCATTTGTACCTCAGCCGCAAGCGCGTCTACCAGGCGCCACCACTGGCCAGCCCGCAGCTCGATCAGGACATGCGGGCCTTTGTGCGCAAGAGCTTCAGTGC
>JAWSVD010000622.1:0-1162 GCA_033852095.1 Granulosicoccaceae bacterium
ACAGCACTGGCATGGCCTTGACCAACCACGGCGAACGCCTGTTTGCACTGCTGCAAGAGCCACTGGCGCAAGCCGCAGCCCAGCTGCAGAGCTTTCAACACCACAGCGCCCCCGAGCGCGTGGTGATCTCGGTCGATCACGCCTTTGCCTCCTTCTGGCTGTTGCCCCGGCTGCCGCAATTGCGCGAGCAGCTCGGCGACACAGACATCTGCATCCACAGCTCACAAGACCCCTTAGCGAACGCTGGCCAAGAGGCGGACATCAGCATTTTCATGGCCAAGCCGGAGCGGGCTCACCGCGATGCTGCGCTGCTATTTCGAGAGACAGTGGCCGCTGTGTGCAGCGCAGGATTTAAAGCAGCAAACGCCTCTCTGCGCACGCCAGGCGAGCTGCTCACAAACAATACACCGCTGCTGCACCTGCGCAACCCGGACAAGCACACCCCCTGGATGGATTGGGCGCAGTGGTTATCGACGGCGGATGGCAAGCCCGAGCTGCTGGCAGCGAAGACCGAATTCAACAGCTACGAAATGATCATCAAAGCAGCGTGTGACGGGCAGGGCGTGGCGCTGGGGTGGAGCAAGTTGATCGATGAATTACTCGCCAAAGGCGAGCTGGTGATGCTATTCCCAGACAAGGTACAGACCGACACGGGCTATTACATTCAGGCAGACAGCGCTCGCGCAAACGACAAGGTGCTGACCATCCGAGATTGGATCGTCACAACTGCGCGCTAGTGCGCGTGGCAACCTTGTGGGTGAGGCTTTAGCCTTACAGCTGGAGTGGCAGCTTATGCCAAGCCACCGTTGACTGCACGGCCCTGGTACTGGGGTGTAGGTGGCGGCTCTTCGAGGCGCGCCCAGCTATGCGGTCTTGGCTGTCACCGCGTGAAAGGCACGAATCAGCGTAGGCATATCATCGCTGCTCAAGCGGGCAACGTTCACGCGACCGCCCTTGACCACATGAATGCCGTGCTCTTGCGTGAGCGCGATCTCTTGGGTTTGATTCAGCGGCAAGAGCGAGAACATGCCCGATTGCTGGGTCAAATAACTCAAGCTGTCTCGCCCAAAATCCTGTTGCTCTATCGCTGCAATCTCTTGGCGCACACTCATCACTCGGCAGCGCATTTTGTCCAGATCCGCCAGCAATTCCCGCTCTAAAC
>JAWSVD010000170.1:0-1087 GCA_033852095.1 Granulosicoccaceae bacterium
TGGTGCACGCTGTGCATGGTCCACAGCAGGCGGATTTTGTGATCCCAGCGGTGCATCCAGTAGTAGCAGAAATCCATCAATACAAAGCAGGCTATCCAGCTATAAACAGTGTGTGGGATCTCACCGATCGCGAAGGTGCTGAGAAAGACAAACGCTATGCCCGAGACGATGCTGAGCGCGCTGCGCTCGACGAAGAACATGCCGAGTTGGAAGCTGAGATTGACCGCTGGCTCGGCAAAATCGCCCAGCCGACGGCGCTTGCCTTTGTAGCTGTCCCAGACGAGCTCTGTTATGACCATGGCCGTGGAGATGAGCAGCAGCGCTTGCATCAACAGCCCCAGATTCTCCATGTTGTAGAGCGTGGAGAAGTAGCTGTCTAGTCTAGGCTCTAGTTGTTCCCAGAGGCTTGGTGCGGAATTCATGGCGCGTCTCGTGTGGTTGATCAGGTGCTGCTCTTGCCTTTGTAGCAATCCGAACAATCTGACGAAGTGCTGAAGGCGACCGTGATTTTTACAGTAAGCGCAAAGGGTGTTTCAAGGGTTTGCTCCCGGTTTTCCAAAAAGTTAATTATTGGGCGAAGAAATTTGCGATTTGCACCGCAAATTATATGCGTCAGCGCGCTGTGAATAGCCATTTGAGCTAGGAATAGGGCGGAAGGTTGCACCGTTGTAGAAATGCATTGCCACTGCTTCGGTGTGCGCATTGTTGGTAGCGGGCGCTAGGGTTAAAATACTGGATTCCAATGTCAAGACAGCAGAGAAAAACACCATGTCTCAAACCGTGATCGGCCCTTTTCCACTTGCCCGACCGCGCCGCATGCGCGCCAGCACTTTTTCTCGGCGATTAATGCGTGAAAACACGGTCACTGCTGATGATCTGATTTTGCCGGTGTTCGTGTGTGAGGGAGAGGGCGCTGTAGAAGTCATCCCCTCTATGCCGGGCGTCTTTCGCTACAGTGTCGACCGTTTGATTGAATTTTTAGCCCCCTTGGTGGCTCAGGGCCTGGTGGCGATAGCTCCTTTCCCTGTGGTGGATCCCGGCTTGAAAGATGACACCGCCACGGCTGCTCATGATCCCGAAGGTTTGG
>JAWSVD010000171.1:0-4262 GCA_033852095.1 Granulosicoccaceae bacterium
AAGCGGCATTAAAGCGTCGCACACTGCCAAAGCCCGCTTGGAAGGCGATCTCTGTAATAGGGAGTGCCGTTGTGTCTAGCAGCTTCTTGGCCCGTCCAATACGAAGAGTTTGAGCCGTTTGAAGAGGAGATGCCCCTACATGCTTGGCAAACAGTCGAGATAGATGTCTTGCACTGACGCCCAGCCTGTCTGCTAGGTCGTTGACATTACCGGTGTCCAAGGCGCCCTTGTCGATCAAAGCCAAAGCCCGCTCAACGGTTGTTCTGGTTCCATTCCATGCGGCGCAAAATGGCGCTGTCTCAGGACGACAACGCAGACAAGGACGATAACCCGCACGCTCGGCAGCAGCAGCAGTCGAGTAGAAGCAGACATTTTTCGTCTGAGAGTGTTTCACGGGGCAGACCGGGCGACAGTAGATTTTTGTCGTGATAACAGCCGTGAAGAACTTTCCGTCAAAGCTTGGGTCACGCCTCAGCCGCGCAGCGTTACATGTCTCAAAATCTAGCATGAAACGGATTCTAGCAACCCATCATGTTCGATGCTAGACCAGCCGGGTAACCAGGTCTGAAAACGGCGAGTCTGCTACGGGCGGATGCAGTAGGTTTCTGACTGACCTATGATTCACCGCTTGCAGGAGTACAGAATATGCCTATCGAGACTTTCATCCTTTTCTTGTTCACGACCGCCGTTGTTGTTTTTTCTCCAGGTGCGGCAGCTATTGCCGTGGCCTCACAAGGTGCGAGCAACGGAGGTAAGCAGGCGTTGGCAGGCGTGTGCGGTGTAGCCTGTGCAAATGTCGTCTATTTTGTTTTATCAGCGACAGGTATTGCAGCGCTTATCATCGCTTCAAATTTGGTTTTCTTGACCATCAAATGGGTTGGGGTTGCATACTTGCTGTGGCTGGGGACCACTGCCATATTCAGCCGCTCCGGAGTGATCAATGTAAGCGTTGGAAAACGGCAAACACATTTGGGCAAACTCTTTTCCCAAGGGTTTATCATCGAGCTCGCCAACCCTAAAGCGCTCCTATATTTCGCAGCCATTCTCCCTCAGTTCGTCCAACCCGAACTTCCCGTTCTTCCCCAATTGATGATCATGGGCCTTATCACTCTAGTTATGGATATGGTTTCATACAGCGCCTACGGGTTTCTGGGAGACCGGATTGCACGCGGCGGCCTCAAAGGCTGGGTGGTAGACCTGATAAACAAGGTCGCTGGCGGAGCGCTGATTTACGTGGGTGTAAAAATGGCAAGTGTCAGCGTAAGTCGATAGGAAATTCCGGTTTCACGTAGCTGTCACTACGAGGTCACCAAAGCAGGTATTCGGGCATCATGGGGTGCCCGCAGAATTCGGAAATTATTACACGCTAAGCCTTAAACCTCAGTGGGCGAAGCCGCCCAGAGCTCCGTTTCCCCTGCCGTGACCAGCTGCGTGAAATCTGAGAAATCAAGGGTCAGTTCAAGCGGTAAACGTTGACACCCAACATCTGAAAAAAGTCCACAGAGAAACCATAGACACGCATGTTTCGATCTGCCAATAACTGCCCGCTGCCTGCACTGGTTGAATTCTAGCTCCCCTGCAGCGGCTTGTTTTTGATCGATGCCAGAGGCCATGTAACAGGGCCATTACAGTATATCAATCCTGAAGACGAGTAGATCGGGGGCCAAATGGACCAGTGGCTTGATTGAGGGACGGCGGTCTTCTAGGTGTCGGATATTGCCGACAGTACGCGCTGCTGTGAACGCGGTGGAATTTCTTGCGCTCACACACTTGTTGCAGCCCTCCCTCGTCCCCCCCCAGTTGGTGAAATGCTTTTCGAAATTCAACGCCAGACCCGCCCATTCCTCTGGACTGATCTTTAGCCATTTAGAAATCGTGGCACTTACTGGCGATGTGGCCTCGTTATTTTCGGATGAATTGCTCTGCCCACTTGGCCGGCCGCCTCACTCGACCAGTTCGATGTGATCTTTCATGGCGAAGGAGCTCGGTTGTAACCGGCGGAAAATGGTGCACTATCAATAGACAGTGCACCGCACGCACAGTAGGGCTATTCGATGCCCGCCATGCCAATGACACTACCTGAATTCAAAAGATGTGTTGAAACTTTTGCGCCACTCGTTGCCATCGCTGGAGGACCAGGTGTCGTTTTTGTACGCACCATCATCGCCACCGATGAGCCACATCCGATTGTTAAAATTTACCACCTCGTGGTAGCTGCGCGATGAGAACATGGCACTGGCCGTGACTTGCGTCCATGTCAGGCCATCGCTGGAGGACCAGGCATCATTTATACGCGAACTATCGGTTCCCCCTATGACCCAGAGCTGATTGTCATAGCTCACTGATTCATGGTTGTTACGCGCTGTGAACGCGGCACCGGCTGTGATTTGCGTCCAGGCGATGCCATCATTTGAGGACCAAACATCGTTTCTATTCCCAGCATTGTTGAACCCTCCAATGACCCACAGTTTGTTGTCGAAGCTCACCACTTGGTGGCCCTGCCGCGCTGCAAACGACGCGCTGGCCGTGACTTGCGTCCAGGTGCTGCCATCGCTGGAAGACCAGATATCATTGGTACGTGACCCGTCGTAACCACCGATGACCCACAGCTTGTTATCAAAGCTCACTGCTTGATGGTACCGACGCGGTGAGAACCCAGCATTGGCTGTCACTTGTACCCAGGTGATGCCATCGCTGGAGGACCAAACGTCATTGCTGTTCCCACCGTAGTAGCCACCGATGACCCACAGCTTGTTATCGAAGCTCACCGCTTGGTGGTATTCGCGTGCTGGGAACGCGGCACTGGCGGTGACGAGCACCCAGGTGATGCCATCGTTTGAAGACCAGACATCATTTTTGAGTACGCCATCAAATCCTCCAATGATCCACAGTTTGTTATCAAAGCTCACCACTTGATGGCGGCTGTGAGGTGAGAATTGACCACTGCCCGTAGCTATCGTCCAATTGCTGCCATCGGCGGAGGACCAGACGTCGTTGTTAAATGCGCCATCATCACCCCCGATGACCCACAACTGGCTGTCAAATGTTACCGCCTGATGAGCAGAACGTCCTGAGAACGCAGCGCTGGCACTGACTTGCGTCCAGCTACTGCCGTCGCTGGATGACCAGACATCATTTTTATTCGTAACATCAAAGCCCCCAATGACCCACAGCTTGCTGTCAAAAACGGCTGATTGATGATTGTAACGCTCCGAAAACGCAGCGCTGGCCGTGACCAATGTCCAGGTGATGCCGTCACTGGACGACCAGACATCGTTTTTATTGGCAACATCAAAGCCTCCAATGACCCACAGCTTGCTGTCAAAACTCTCCACCCGAAATTGCGTACGCGCTGAGAACGCGGCGCTGGCGGTGGCCTGTGCCCAGCTGATGCCATCGCTGGAGGACCAAACGTCATTATAATCGATTGAACCATCATTGCCCCCAATGACCCACAGCCGGCTGTCGAAGCTCGCCGTTTGATGGTAACGGCGTGGTGAGAATGCCGCACTGGCCGTGACCAATGTCCAAGTGATGCCATCACTGGAGGACCAGACATCGTTTTGATGTACTCCATCGTAGCCCCCGATGACCCACAGCTTACTGTCAAAGCTCAATACTTGATGGTTTTCACGTGCAGAGAACGCAGCACTGGCACTGACCAGTGCCCACGTGATGCCATCACTGGATGCCCAGACATCATTTCTACGTGCGCCATCGTAACCGCCAATGACCCACAACTGGTTGTTATGGCTAACCACTTGGTGATGGCCTCGGTTCGTAAACTTATCAAAACTGACACTCGCGGTAGCCTGATTGTCGCCGTGTTGCAATGTGTAAAAACCCGCCTGGCTTAAGGTGGCCGAGGTGTCGGTGACAGAGGAGCCATTTAATATATCCAGCTGCCCAGAGGCGCAACTGGCGTAGTTACTCAGGTCGCAGCTCACCTCTGTACTTCGGTAAAATTCTAAACCGTCGGCAGATCCTGGGAAGTCGATAAGCGTATTGTTAATACCAACCTTGGCCGTTATTGAAACAGTGATTGGTGCTACATTCACTGAATAGCTGGCACTGGCAGTCTCGAACTGGGCGTCGGCGGATTTTTCAGCTGTGATGATGGCACTGCCGAAACTGACAGCGCTCACCAAGCCAGCACTGTCGACCGTAGCAATAGCGGGGTCACTGCTGCTATAACTGATGACACCTGCCCCACCTCCACCACTGGCCGTATTTCCGTTGGTGGTATTGGTGATCAGGTTAAT
>JAWSVD010000172.1:0-4338 GCA_033852095.1 Granulosicoccaceae bacterium
TGCACCATTTGTTTGCCACCACCGATCTCGAGCGCACCTACCGCGTCAACCTGAACATGATCGGCCTAGACGGGCGGCCCGGCGTGCGCAACCTGCGCACCATCCTCACTGATTGGTTGCAGTTTCGTGTCGACACTGTGCGCCGTCGCCTGCAGTTCAGGCTCAGCGCCGTCGACGAACGCCTGCACAAATTAGACGGCTTATTGATCGCCTTCCTCAACCTCGACGAAGTCATCCGCATCATCCGCACAGAGGATGAGCCCAAAGCGGTGTTGATGGAGCGGTTCTCGCTGAGCGAAATCCAGGCGGATTACATCCTCGATACGCGTCTGCGCAACTTGGCGCGACTCGAAGAGATGAAAATCCGCGAAGAGCAAGAAGCGCTGTACAAAGAAAAGACAGCCCTGGAGCTGACGCTGGGTTCAGAGCGACGCTTGAAAACACTGGTGAAAAAAGAACTGCAGTCGGACGCCGACACCTACGGCGACGAGCGCCGCTCACCACTGGTGGCGCGCACGGCGGCGCAGGCTATGTCCGAGACAGATTTGATCCCTTCAGAGCCCATCACTGTGGTGCTGTCGCAGCGCGGTTGGATACGTGCGGGCAAGGGGCACGAGGTGGACCCGATGGCGCTGAACTACAAGGCGGGAGATGAATACCAGTCGCACGCCAAGGGGCGCAGTAACTTATCGGCATTCTTCCTCGACAGCACCGGCAGGGTCTACGCCATTGCCTCGCACGGGCTGCCGTCCGCGCGCAGCCTCGGCGAGCCGCTGTCGGGCCATGTGAAATCACCGGACGGCGCCACCTTCATCAGCGCGATGATGGGGCCGGGCGATACCCGCTACCTCTTCGCCAGCTCCGCAGGCTACGGCTTCCAGACCGAGCTGCAAGAGATCATGAGCCGCAACAAGGCCGGCAAGGCCGTATTGAGCTTGCCTAAGGGCGCCAAGGTGCTGCCACCGGCGCGCATCCACGACCCCGCTCTGGACAAGGTTGCAGTGATCGGTAGCAACGGCAACATGATCAGCTTCGACATCACCGACGTGGCCGTTGCCGCGAAGGGCAAGGGCGGCAAGATGATGGGCATCCCTGGGCCGAAGTTGCAGGCGGGTCTCGAAGAAGTGGTCGCTGTGGCGGTTATCCCCGTGGGCGGCAGCTTGCGCCTAGAGGCGGGTAAGCGCCACACGGTGATCAAATACCGCGACCTCGACGACTACGCGGGGGAGCCTGGCAAGCGGGGCACTAAGCTGCCACGCGGTTATCAAAACGTCAGCGGCTGGTCTGTCGAGATCAAGTAAAGCTCCGCTGGGGAAGCGCTGGTCTGCTCAGCGTTTCCCCTGGTGGGGGGGGGGGGCTGAGCCAGCGGTCCAGGGGTGTCATCTAAAAAGGGTTTTTCGATGGATGTTATTTGGCTGAGTCTTTTTACCGCTTGGGGCGTTCAGGCAGCGTCCTTACTCTCACCGGGCCCAGGCGTGTTGTTCTTGCTGTCTCTGGCATCTGGCCAAGGGCGAGCACATGCTCTCGCAGGCGCAGTGGGCATCGCCGGTGCTGCACTGGTCTGGTCTAGTGCCACTGTGTTGGGCGTTTCCACATTGTTAGCCGGTGCCTCTGAGGTGCTCTACGCAATGAAATTGATTGGTGCTGCATATCTTATCTGGCTGGCGTGGCGTTCTTTCCGTGCCGCTGGGCAGCCGGTCGCTGATCTTGGCGCACCATGCAAATCGGCAAAACCTCTGAGCAGCTCCGTGACGGCTGGTTTTTTGATGCAGGTCTCCAATCCCAAAGCGATTTTCTTCTGGCTTGCGATTGCCAGCCTCGGTGCCACCGCTTCAGCGCCAGCGTGGGTCTCGGTGCTGTTCATTGCGGTCGCTGTGCTGCTGTCATTGCTTATCCATATCGCTTGGGCGCTGTTGTTTTCGGCTAGCGCTACCTTGTCAGTTTACGGTGGTCTTAAGTCCAAGATAGATACCGTGCTGGGGGTCTTGTTCTTGGGCGCAGCCCTTCGCCTAGTGACAAGCAAAGACTGAAATCGCAGCAGCCCGCAGGCCGTGCGCAGGGGCGGAGCTTTTTTAAAACAGGCTCCGCTTCAGGCCTGCAATTGCTCTTGCTCGACTACTACGCGGTTGTTCCCCGTCCATTCAGCGCTTTCACCGACACGTTACAACTCCGCGCTCAGCATTGACCGCTGCCGATATCCTCTGGAGAATCATCTATACGCTTCAAGCAAAAGGGAAGGTTTCTTCGAGAATTGGGTGATGGTAATGCCGCTCAATTGCAGCCTTGTCGCGTGAGCCCAAAGGCCAGAGCAAAGCTCGTTTTGCCACTTCATGTTATCGATACTCAAGGATTGAAACGATGAAAATGATCAAAACCATCAGCCAAGCTGTCGCCGTCACCGCCATACTGGCGACACCAGCGCTCCACGCCATGGACAAGTCGCCAACCCCAGAAGGCGCGCCGTCTACATCCTCTCGCCCGAGAGCGGCGCAACCGTCAGCAGCCCTGTCACCGTCATCTTCGGTGCAAAGAGCGTGGGTGTCTCACCCGCAGGCATCGACAAAGAAGGCACAGGCCACCACCACCTCATCATCGACGCACCGCTGCCCGACCTGGACGGCCCCATCCCCGCAGACGACAACTACAAACACTTCGGTGGCGGCCAAACCCAGGCAGAAATCGAGCTGGCACCTGGCAAACACACCTTGCAGTTGCTGCTGGGTAATTTCCTGCACGTGCCGCACGCAGATGCGTTGGCTTCTGAAGTGATTGAAATCACGGTGGAATAGGGCGAGTTTGATCGCCTGATAACGATTGAGAGGAGCCGTTTTGCGTGTGGTTTGAAACGCGCATAACGGGTGATATGACAAATGGCGGGTTTGTGTTGAGTGTTTGAGACGCTCTTCGACATAAATTCGAGATCGGCAGTTTTCCGCTGATCCAAACAGTTAAATTTCTAGGGAAATTATGATTCAAACCGAATTTCTTGCGATATGGGGCGCAGCTACAGGAACTGTTGGTACAGCCGCCGGGTTGTTTGGTCTCTGGCTTCAATTTAGACAGCACAGCTTAGATAAACCACAATTGGTTTGCGAGGCTTCCTTCGGGTTCGATTCACCCAATCGGCCTAATCATAAGATAACGATTCGCTCAGTTGGTCGGCGGCCGGTAGTGATCGACAATGTAAAATATTTTTTTAGACCAAAGCCTTGGCTTCATAACATAACTAGAGCTTGGCAGCACAAACAAGGGCGCTGGTTGTTGCATCAGAAGCTAGAGGAAGGGGGTAGGCTCAATGAAGGTGAGAAAAATGAAATAACCATCTCACTTCTAGATGAGCTTGATATCACAGATATTTATAGAGTTGAGGTTGTAGATCAAACTGCACGTCGCTGGCCTGTCAAATGGGCATCTAAGTCTAGGTTGTGCAAAATTGCAACTCAGGAAGCACTTGACGAATTCATTGACGAAAGTGAGAATCGTATAGTCAGCGCTACTGGATATCGAATAGGTGAAAAGTACTATTTGAGCACGCAGTTCGATACCAAGCCGAGAGGAACTAGCAAACCTTTTGTAAATAATATTCTGTTATTTAGCGAGCAGAGTTATCGGGAGAGACTTCAAGACGTAAAGTGCAATCAGGCTAGATTATTTCTATATGGGGAATGAAGCCCATTCGAACGAAAAGTCGCATGTGTTGGCGGCGTTAGAGCCTCGATCAGCAATAAATAAGACACCGACCTTATTTGATGGGTGTCCACATTTAAGAGAAGTTGATTGTTATTTATTGCAAGGGCGGTTGGGTTTTGGCGGAAAGGATCGGATTGGGAGGGAAATCGGGGCGGGTGTTTCAGGTGTTGTTCGGTGGGGCTGAGGTCTGGGCGAGAGGGATCGTAGCCGGTCGTTCTTGAGCCTGTTTCAGTGTGAATACTCTACGTTGGGTGGAGCTTTTGGTGCGCTGGGGTGTTGCAGATCCACTTCTTTTTGGTTCGCTCGCAGACTTGAGCGGGCTGTCTGTCAGAGCCAACCCAAGGGCCATTGGCTTCTTCGAATTCTGTGGCCATCATCAGCCAGGTGTCTGTGTCGATGTTCAGGCGCTGCAGGATGGGGTTGAGGCTGGCGTCGATGGCGCCGCTTTTGTCCTTTCGGATGAGCCTGCCTACCTGGCCGGCCGCGATGCGTCAACTAAGGCAATGTAGTCTTTCTGAGCGCAGGGGATGCCGTCTTGCTTTCGTTCTTTCTCGTGGCCTTGGAAGCGGTTGAGCTTGTCGGGCGGGTCGGTCATAGACACGCACACATTGATAACTGAATTAACATCCAGTAGTGTATTAATCGGAC
>JAWSVD010000173.1:0-19385 GCA_033852095.1 Granulosicoccaceae bacterium
TGACCTTAGCCGACCGAATCGTGGTGCTGAGTGATGGGCAGATAGAGCAAGTGGGTTCACCCCGCGAGCTCTACGAACGGCCTGCCAATCTCTTTGTAGCGCAGTTTATTGGCAGCCCACAAATGAATGCGCTTAGCGTAGCCCCTGCCGACAGCAAGGTCAAATTGGGAAAATCTGACAACAGTACAATCACTGCCCCCAATGAAGCGGTCACTCTGGGCCTCAGACCTGAAGCCATAGAGATTGTCCCTGCAGGCAATGGCCACTGCGACGGACATATCAGCCTTGTTGAATATTTGGGGGCAGACCTGTTTTTAGTGATCAGCACCGAGGGAGGGCACAACCTGACTGTGCGGACCCCTAGCAAACAACAGTTATGCGCTGGTGATGCGGTTGGCTTGCGGTTTAATATTGATGAGCTGCATTTCTTCGACAGCGACGGCAAAAGAATTTAGCTCGCTGCATGCAGCGCTTGGCAGCCCGTTCAAGAACAGGTACCGTCGCGAGAGAGTGCTGGTTTGAGGTGAATTTTCGCGCTGATTGAGGCGAATAGCTGGCCTATTCAGAAAACATGGCCAAATCCAGCGCGCGCAGTAGGTATTCGATTTTGAACGGGCTGTTGGGTGGCGCAAGGACGCGCCACTTTTTTCTGCACACCATGACCTGCGGTGACTAGATAACAGGGGCAAGTCTCGATCAAGTTCACTGCCTCAGGTGAATGCCATACTGCTCTGTGGTGCGTTGCAATTTCCACTGACAGCTCTTTATGCCTCTTTACCAGTCAATCAAAGCTACCCCCTTGTGAACAGCAAACGGGCATTGCACGGGCTTTTGGACTCTGCAGCGATTTTACCTCAGCCACGCCGTCTGAATAGTGCAGAGAATCAGTGTCAACACACAGCACCCAGCAATGCCCGCTGCTTCATTTGAGTCAGAGACGAGTAAAGAAGCACTGATGCATTTTGGCTAGGAAAGCGGAGAAACTTCACCTAAGGCTCTGTATTCTATTGCTTTAATCGGACACCATGACCGATCATTGCCAGCCTTTTCTCCGCACTCATCGCCTAAAGACACCTTGACGGCACGCCGCTAGTTTCAACGATAGAGTTACGCCGCTCCACGGGATGGCGCCGCATTGCGGATGGCGTCTATAAAGTACAAAACAACGCCGGCTAAGCCTGCAGTTGCCCCCCGCACAGGGAGTATTCGATCGCCGGCGGCGCAACGCCCAGTACAAGCCGAAGCTAGGTGAATCTCCTTTTCCAGCCCTGAGATCCCTCTGCGTACAACACAGTTCCACGCTCGATTTTCCGCTTCAAAGGCGGTTTTAATACCAAGGGGTTAGCCGGATGTCAGGCGCAGCAACATTGGACACTCACTACACAGACCATGACCGTGCACCTAATTTATCGAGTGGCCTCGAGCTGTTTGAGGCCGCCAATATTCCCGCGCATATAATCCATGGCAACGGTCAGACGAGCTGCAACCAGCAGTTCTCCCGTGTCGCCACTTTCGATCAGGGCAAGTTAAGCGCAAAAGAATCCGATCACAGCGCTGACCTCAACTCCCTTATCGCGCGATCTCAGGCACACAAATGCGCCTTGAAAAACGACTCCCCACTGTTGTTGCAGGGCACGAGTTATGAGATCAGTGTTGCCTGGATCTGCGAAGGGAAGTCGCTGTTACTGTTAAAACAAATCCCACTCCAGGGCTTGGAGGAGGCAGAGCTCTACGCCCAAATCGCCGAGTTGGAAGCGTCCAGAAAAGATCTGGAGCAGCTCGCCTACGCGGCCTGCCACGATTTACGCTCTCCGCTGCGCGCCATGTCCACCATTCCTTTGTGGATCAGTGGCGATGTCGAGGAAAACATCGGGTATTTACCGCCGAGCATCGGTGAGCACATCGAGTGGCTGCTGCGCCAAGCCGCGCGCCTTAACGCGATGTTGGACGATTTGCTGGTATATGCCAAGCTCGGATCATCCCGTGAAGGCTCTACCAACCGCCCTGTGGATTGGCAGAAACTGGTGCAAGGGATATGGGACTCACAAATCGCCAGCAAAGATTTTCAGCTGGACCTGCAGCTCGGTCAGCCAAACGGTACTTTTCCGATAGACGAAATTAGTCTGATCTTGCGGCACCTGTTAAGAAACGCGGTAATTCACCACGATAGAGAAGCAGGTCATATCGAATTCGAAACTCAACAAGGCAGTGACTGGTGCAGCCTGGCGGTACGCGATGACGGTCCGGGAATTGACGGCGAGCTACACGAGCAAGCACTCAGCCTGTTTGGCACCCTGAAAAGCAGGGACAAGGTCGAGGGCTCGGGCATGGGATTGCCCATCGTCAACAAAATTGTCACCTCACTGAAAGGCAAGATGAGCATCGGTGCGGGCATCGATGGCAGAGGCACACAGATACTAATCACACTCCCCTATATACGGACCTAATATGAACACATCACGCAAAAAAATCCTGCTACTCGAGGACGATAATTTCGATGTTGTTGTCCTGACGCGTGCACTGAAAGCCGCCCGTATCGAAGCGGAGTTAGTAGTGGCATCTGATGGCCAGGATGCTGTCGAACAATTTCTGCGTCTGGCCGATCAGGACGCCGATAGCCAACTGCCCAATGTGGGAATACTGGACATCAATGTGCCCGTTTTGTCCGGGTTTGAAGTCTGCGAATACCTGAAGAACAAAGATGCGCTGCGAAGTGTTCCCATTGTGTTTTTCTCTGGATCTTCTTCCACCGAGGACAAGCATCGAGCTTTGGCCGCGGGCGGAGAAGCATTTTTCGACAAAAATGACGGGGCCGATGAATTGCTCGTCCACGTCCGCGATCTATTGGAGACAGCAGCATGAACCAAGCACAACAATCAATGCCAGAAGACGAGGCCCCGATCAGCAGCAGCTTGGTCGCGGAATTTATCCCCTTGCACAATACGGAAGACGAACGCATTGCCGCCGATCTCAAATGGGCCTTTGAACGCTGGAATGCCCTCTGTGATGAATCGACTGAAAATTTGCCCCAATGGGATGACACCTCTCACAAAGCGCTGATGCCGGTGGGTCGCAGGCTGATGGTTGTGCTGGCGGACGGTGATTGGCGCAGGGACGAGTTTGACGTAATTTACTGCGGGCAGCACGTCTCGGACTTTCTCAACCAGGGTAAACCGGTCCGATACCAGAAGATGCGTGCCGAAAACCCCGATTTTGAAAAAAACTACCAAGACGTCAAAATGCGTAACGGGCGCGTGCTGGACAACCGTCAACCCGAGCTCGTCATGAAAAAGATGGAATGGGCCGATATGCGCTACGTGCAATATCAGTCACTGATCTTGCCCTTTATGTGCGGAGACGACTGCAGCTATGTCGTCCATGTGATGGAATTCAAACTGTCCACAGGCAAGGGTTAAAAAATCGAATTCAGCCTGATCGATGACACACTTGTAAAGCGTATTACTCGATCAGGAGATTCACTGCTAGGAAGGCTGAATCGATTTTTGGCGGAATGACTATTAAAAAAAGCCACAAAGCTCGACAAGCGATTACGAACTATTCTTTTCTCACACTCTGTAATTGCAGTAAAAAAGACGGCTCCAGCGAAAAGCCGTAGACACGGTCACTGGTCACGGCGTTCTGCTTCCAGTTAGCGACGAACACCCAGGGCGCGTCCTCGGCGACGATCGCCTGCATCTCCTTATACAAAGCCGCCCGCTCATTCTGCGAGCTCGAGCTACGCGCTCTGTCGAGCAGCTCATCGACCCGCGCATTGCTGTAATACCCCGAATTAAAACCGCCCTTGTCGGGCCAAGCGGCGGTGCGTAAGGCCAGGTAGGGCAAGGTGTCCGGGTCGCTGGTCATCCACGCCATCTCGGCCATGTCGGCCTTGCCGGCCAAGCCAGCGTTGACCTGCTCCAAATAGTTGTTCCACTCGAAGGTTTCGATGTTGACCTTCAGCCCCACTGTTTTCAGGTTCGCCTGTATGGCGGCCCCCATGGCCACGGGGTCGAGCATGCCGGAGCCCCCCTCAGTGAGGTAAAAGGTCAATTCCGCGCCCTCGGCTCCGGCCTCTCGCAGCAGGGACCTGGCCTTGGCAGGGCTATAGGGATAGGCACTCAGCTCGTCGTTATAAGCCCAAGCAAAGGCCGGCGGCGTAGGGCCAGCCGCGACCTCGGCGGTGCCCTTGAGAATGCCGTCGACAATCGCCTGCTTGTCGATGGCGTAGTTGACAGCCTGACGAACGCGCTTGTCTACAAAGGGGCCTTCTTGGGTGTTCAAAATCAAAAACCACAGGTGCGGCCCCACCTGTTGTTCCAGCGTGAATATATCCAACTCAAAATGTGAAACATATGCGGGGGGGACTTCCAGAATCATGTCGACACCGCCCGATAACATTTCATCAATGCGTGTGTTCGCATCGAGGATCGGTCGGAAGATCACAGAATCGAGCTTTGCATTTTTACCCCAATAACCCTCAAATCGATCCACCACGACGCGCCGCTTGGCGCGCCACTCGACAAATTCGAAAGCCCCTGTGCCCACGGGATGAAGGCCGAAATCTTTGCCGTGTTGACGAACCGCCGCAGGTGACACCATCAAACCAGTGGGGTAAGCCAGATTGGAAAGAAAAGGCGCAAAAGGAGCATCGAGTTCAAACGCTACCGTGTAGGGATCCAGCACCGTGACCTGCTTCACCACGCTGAAATAGAAGCTCAGGGGAAAAGGTCCGGTGTGGTGCTGCGGGTGGTTTTTGTCGAGCATGCGATCGAAATTGAACTTCACCGCCGCTGCATCGAAGACTGTGCCGTCGTGAAACCGCACCCCCTCCCGCAGCTTAAAGGTATAACGTTTGCCACCATCACTGAGCTGCCAGCTCGTGGCCAATCCGGGCTTCACACTCAGGGTGCCAGACTTGAACCGGGTCAAACCGTCAAAGACATTGACCAGTATGCGAAAATCATTGGCTGTGGTAACAACGGCGGGGTCCATTGACTTGGGCTCAGCGACCTGCCCCACGACCAATACACCGGGATCGGTACGCGCCAGGCAGTTTGCAGAGTAGGCGGCGATCGCCAAGGCAATTCCCACGACGGCAAAAAGCGACCGCAGTGATCGAGCGAATTTTTCCACAGTTGATCTCCTTGTCTCCCTCAGCTCAAGGCCGAATTGAGCGGGAGCTGTTGCCTGGACGCACAGACGGCGCGCCAATGCATTCGGCACAGCCAGTGACTGCAACATTACTAAATGCATATATTTGCATATATAGCATTTATCGTGCTTGCTGCGGCATTGCCATGGCGAATAGTCACACTGACCTGCTCTAAACCGCGACCTATCTCACTGACAGGGTGAGCTTGCCGCTGACGGCTTAGCAGGAATCGCTTACCAGACGCACCTGTCAGGGATGGAAGAAGATCTGGTTCTGCCCACGGTAACGGCAGGTGTATGCGCAGGCGAGTGAGCACTCGCAAGACCTACCAATGAGAGCGCGAGATAGCCGGCAGCCTCAGGTGGTCTGCCCGTTGCGCAGAGTTTTCAACACCACTGTGAGCATCGCGATGGACGCTAAGCTGCCAGCAATGCCCACGTAGCCATTGAGCGCGTAGTTATCCAGCTGACCGCCGCCACCCGCGAGCCATCCGCCGATAAACGCCGCCAGCGCCATGGACGCTGATTGCACTGCGTTGTTGAGCGACATATAAGCCCCGCGCTGCCTGGGGTCCGGCACTTCGCTGATGATGGCCATGGCGGGAATCATGCGACCGCTGACCACCACGAAGAACAAGGTGCTGATGCACAAAACAAAGACCAAGTTGTTCGACTGCAGGTGGGTGATCAAATAGAGCGGCACGGTGGCTGAGGCCGCCAAACCCATGAAGACGCGCGCTTTGCCGAGGCGGTCGGAGAGCCGGCCAATCAGCGGCGCAGTCACCAGTGTGGCCATGCCGGCAACAAAATAAATCAACGGAATTTGCTCTGCGCTAAAACCCAGATTGCCCTGCAGATAGAGAGTGAAAAAGGGAATGACGACAAAGCCAGTGAAGATCATGGTGACGGTGAAAGCGTAGGCGAACCAATAGCGACGCGTGCCCAGCACCTGCAGGAAAGCCCAGACCATGGGCATGGCGGTGCCGCTCATGTGCGCCACAAGGGTGGGCACCAAGCGCCAGGCGAACAGCCAAATGACCGTGCTAAACGCCGCCAGCATCAGAAAGGGCGCGCACCAACTGAAATAATTGGCGGCCACCAGACCAAGCGGCACACCGGCCACCGTGGCCACAGAAAAGGCCGCCATCAGCTTGCCCATGGCGACACCGCGGCGCTCAAAAGGCACCACGTCGGCGACGATGGTCTGCACCAAGACGCTGATCATGCCGCCGAAAAAGCCCGCCAAGAAGCGCGCTACCATCAGCTGCAGGTAGCTGTCGGCCAAGCCACAGGCGAGGGTTGCTAGCGCAAACAAAAAATAGCTGAACAACAGCACGCTGCGCCGATCAAAGCGATCGAGCACCAGTGCGGATATCAAGCAGGCCAGTGCCGAGGCCGCCGTGTAAGTGGAGACAAGTGCCCCGAATTGAAGCGCATCGATACCGAGCACGCCCATCAACTGCGGGCCCAGCGGCATGATGATCATAAAGTCCATTATGTGTGTAAATTGAACAGCAGCAAGCACTGCTATCAATTTGCGTTCTACCGTGACGTCCATGTGTCTCCGCAAAAAGCTATACCGCGTCAAACCGCGTCCGACTATCCTAACGCGGACACCGGCGGGGACAACAGTTAAAAATCATTATTGTGCTACATATGAGCTATTGTTCAGCAGCGCGACTGGAGAGCAGCAACAGCACTATCTCGGCCGCTTAAAACCAGCCCGAGCACGCTCAACCTCTTCGCGCACACAGCAGCCCTCCAGGTGATCATTGATAAAACCCATGGACTGGATAAAGGCGAACACCGTGGTCGGTCCCAGAAACTTCCAGCCCTGCTTTTTCAGTGATTTGGCCAAAGCCACAGACTGCTCTGACTGGGTCATTGTCTGCGGCGATGCCAATTGATCATCCCGTGCTTCGTATCGCCAAAAATACGCAGCCAGTGAACCCTCGCGCTCGATCATCTCCTGCGCCCGTCCGGCGTTGTTGATCACCGCTTCGATCTTCCGCCTGTTGCGCACGATTCCTTCGTCGCGCAACAGCCGCTGTACATCTTTTTCTTTGAATTCGGCTAATTGCCGCCAATCAAAACCGCGGAACGCCGTGCGAAAATTCTCACGCTTCGCAAGGATAGTTCGCCAGCTCAAACCCGACTGAAAACTCTCCAGACAGAGCTTCTCGAACAGACGGCGATCATCGCCGACCGGAAAGCCCCACTCATGATCATGGTAGTGCAGAAATTCCGGTGCTGCGCTGGCCCACGGACAACGCGGCTTGTTATCTGGCCCGAAGAACAGTTCGCTCATGTTTCCCCCGCTGTGTAATAGCTATCCCAGGAACCTGGGCGCCACTCAAGTGATCATAGCCGACGCAGTTGCGCAGCGACTAACTCCCGCGCCTTTGGGTGCCTGTTGATACGCGGTGACATATACTAGCTAACGCGGACCCCCTGAACCCACCCCGAGAACAAAGACCGATGATTGAAGCCCTGCTCGCTGTGGCAACCGCGGCGCTGTACCTCGCTGCCGCCTGGCAAATTGCCCAGCGCTTGCTGGATTCGTCGAGCGCCGCGCCGCGCTTGCAGCTCCGTCTGGCCATGGCGGCAGCGATCGGCCATTTGCTGCTGATTGTGCTGGTTGCCACGCAGAGCGGGTATCTGACCTTTCAGTTCGTCAACGCCATGTCAATGATCGGCTGGGTGGTCGCGTCTCTGGTGCTGTTGCTCTCGCTGCGCGAACCCATCGCCACGCTGGGCGTGGTGATCTTCCCGATCGCGGCGATCGCCGCAGCCGCGAGTGCGCTGCTTCCCGTCGATGCCAGTGCGGCGCCAATGCCGCACGGGGTGGCGCTGCACGCGGTGATCTCGGTGGTGGCCTACGGTATTTTGATGGTGTCGGCGGTGCAGGCCTGTGTACTGGCGATTCAAAACCACCGGCTGCACACGCACTCAGCCGGGGGCTTCGTGCGCAACCTGCCCCCGCTGGCGAGCATGGAGACCCTGCTGTTCCGGCTGATCGCGGCGGGCTTCTTCGCCCTCACCGTGGCGCTGGCCACTGGGCTGACCTACCTCGAGGACATGTTCGCGCAGCATCTGGTACACAAAACCGTGCTGTCCTTGATCGCTTGGGCCATCTACGGGGCGCTGTTGCTGGGACGCCAGTTCCGCGGCTGGCGCGGCCGCACCGCCGTGCGCTGGACACTCGCCGCCAGCGCCATGTTGGTCTTGGCCTACGCCGGCAGCAAGTTTGTCGCCGAGGTGCTTCTGGGTCATTAATTCATTCGCTCTGGCCGGCTGCATGGCATTGATTTTGAAGTAAAATACTGATGTCTCAAGCCTCGAAGAACGGTTTGAACATTGACGCCAGCTAGGTTCGCAGGCCTGCCAGCGCCTTTCCACGGGCACATCTCTGGGCGCATCGGCTTGACATACAGGCCTGCGCCACTTAGAACCATACATCTACTGATCACAAGGAATTCAAGACCTCTTGGACGATTTCCAACTGGGCATGCTCGCCTCGGCGCTTGTCCTGCTGATTTTACTGTCGGCATTTTTCTCGGGCTCCGAGACGGCACTCATGACGCTCAACCGCTACCGGTTGCGGCACCTCGCCAAAGAGGGACACCGTGGCGCCAAGCTCGCCCAGACCTTGCTGGAAAAACCCGATCGCCTGATCGGCTTGATCTTGCTCGGCAATAACTTCGTCAACATCCTCGCCTCGGCCATCGCAACCGTGGTGGCGCTGCAGTTGTACGGCGAGCGCGGCATCGCCATCGCCACCGGCCTGCTCACGTTGGTGGTGCTGATATTCGCCGAAGTCACGCCCAAGACCCTGGCCACGCGCAGCCCCGAGAAGCTGGCTTTTGCCGCGTCCTATGTCTACACGCCGCTGCTGAAAATCATGTATCCACTGGTGTGGCTGATCAACCAGATCACCAACGGTTTGCTCTGGCTGCTGGGCGCCGGCAAGCCCGGCAACACCGACGACGCCTTGAGCGGCGAGGAGCTGCGCACGGTGCTGTCCGAATCCGGCAAACGCATCCCAGAGAAACACGTGGAGATGCTGCTCAACGTACTCGACATGGAGCACGCCACGGTCAACGACCTGATGGTGCCGCGCAACGAGATTTACGCTATCGATTTGAACAACCCCTGGGAAGAAATTTTCCAGGCGATCAGCAACTCGCCCCACGGCCGCGTGCTCGCCTACCGCGAGAGCATCGACGAGGTGGCGGGCATCGTGCAATTGCGCAAGGTTTTCCGCCCCTCCAACGAGACGGTGATCACTCTTGCCGACGTCGAATCCAGAATCATCGACCCCTACTACATCCCCGAGAACACCCCGCTGACGGTGCAGCTGCTGAATTTCCAGCGGCAAAAACGCCGCCAGGCACTGGTGGTGGATGAATACGGCGACATCCTCGGCCTGATCACGGTCGAAGATATCCTCGAAGAGATCGTCGGCGCTTTCACCGACGACGGCCACGCTGCGCAACCGGAGATACGCCCACAGGGCGACGGCACCTGGCTGCTGGACGGTGCCACCTCTATCCGCGATTTGAACCGTGAGTTCCACTGGCGCCTGCCCACCAGCGGCCCCAAGACCCTCAACGGCCTGATCATCGAGCAGCTGGAGTCGCTTCCGGAGGTCGGGGCCGAGATCAAACTGGCGGGCCACGTCTTTGAGGTCATTGCCCTGGAGAGCAACCAACAAGTCGACACCGCGCGCATGCGTGTCGACACAACCGCTGTGGCAGACAACGACGAGCGAGAGGACTGACCCTTGGCCAAAGTAAAAGTCGTCTACCAGTGCAGCGCCTGCGGTGGCCAATCGAACAAATGGGCGGGCCAATGCTCAGATTGTAACGGTTGGAACACCCTCGAGGAATCGGTGGCCGCGGCCGCCCCCGCCAACCCCAAAGCCGCCGCCAGACACGCGGGTTACGCCGGCCAAGAGAGCAAGATAGAACGCCTCGCCGATGTGGCCATCTCCTCCACTTCGCGCATGCCCACGGGCAATGCCGAGCTGGATCGGGTGCTGGGCGGCGGGCTGGTGCCTGGCTCAGTCACCTTGATTGGCGGCGACCCCGGCGTGGGCAAATCCACCCTGCTGGTGCAGGTGCTCGCCGCCATGACCACCGACACCGGCAGCCTGTATGTGACGGGTGAGGAATCCCTACAACAGGTCAAGCTGCGCGCCGAGCGGCTGTCGCTGCAGGCCGGCAACATGCAGCTGCTGGCGGAGACGGGCGTGGAGCGCATCATCAGTATAGGCCGGGAGAAACACTTCCCTGTGATGGTGATTGACTCCATCCAGACCATCTACAGCGATCAACTGCAGGCAGCGCCCGGCTCCGTGTCGCAGGTGCGTGAGAGCGCCGCCCAGCTGGTGCGTTTTGCCAAACAGACAGGCGTGGCACTGTTGATTGTAGGCCACGTCACCAAGGACGGCCAGCTGGCCGGCCCGCGCGTGCTGGAGCACATGGTCGACACGGTCTTGTATTTCGAGGGGGAAGCGGGCAACCGCCTGCGCATGATCCGCTCGGTCAAGAACCGCTTTGGTGCGGTCAATGAGCTCGGTGTGTTCGCCATGGAAGAGCGCGGTTTGATCGCCGTCAGCAACCCCTCGGCTATCTTTCTCTCCCGTCATGAGAACCCGGTCAGCGGTTCAGTGATCATGGCCACCATGGAGGGCACGCGCCCGCTGCTGGTGGAGATCCAAGCGCTGGTAGAAGATTCGCAGCTGGGCAACCCGCGGCGCCTCGCCGTGGGCGTGGACAGCGCCCGACTGAACCTGTTGCTGGCGGTATTGCACCGCCACGGCGGCATCTCCATGGGCGATCAGGATGTGTACGTGAACGCCGTGGGCGGCGTGCGGGTCAACGAGACAGCCGCCGACCTGCCCACCATCCTGGCCTGCTTGTCATCCTTCAGAGACCGCCCTGCCCCGCAAGATCTGATTGCCTTTGGCGAAGTGGGCCTGGCCGGCGAGGTACGACCCGTACCCAACGGTCAAGATCGATTGCGCACAGCCGCCAAACAGGGCTTCAAGCGCGCCATCGTGCCCAAGCGCAACATCCCCAAACCGCTGCCCAAGGGCATTGAGGTGATCGGGGTCAGCCGTTTAGTTGAGGCGGTCGAACACTTTAGCTGAGCGGGTCGTGCAGATCGGGTCGCGTAGATCGGGTCGCCAGACAGGCAGCGGCACACCGCCACAGAGAACAAACAGATGAAAAAAATCGACGCCGAGTGATGGATGAATTGAGCGAGGCGGCGCGGCAGAGCCCTCGCCTGCGCAGCCACCACAACCTGCACGAAGAAAACTCAGCGACCCGGTGCAACGGCCGCTGATAGCGGTGCAAAAAGGTACCTATGTGCGACCCCACCACCACCCTGCGGCTGGAAAGTGGGAGCTGCAGGTGGCGCTGCGCGGCACCCTGTGTCTGAATATCTTTGACGCCGAGAGCACCGTCTTAGATAAAATCTTTCTCGGCCCCGAGAACACCAGCGGTGTGGAACTGCCGCCCAACACCTGGCACACGGTTTTCCCCGTCGATGAAAACGCCGTGTTCATGGAGGTCAAAGCCGGCCCCTACACCCCGGCGACTGCCAGCGATTTTGCAAGCTGGGCGCCGCAAGAAGGCGATCCGCAGGTTGCACAGGCACTCGCGTGGTTTGAGCAGTGCAAGGTAGGCCAGCGCTTTTCGACCTAACTCAGAGCGGCCACACGCGGCCGCGGGCATTGAACCCATCGTCGCGCTGCGCTAAGGTCGCGGCTTATCCGATGGAGACACGCATGAGCAAAACCACCACCGTTAAAAAGAGCACCTCTTTTCAAGACGCCATGTCTGAACTGGAAACTGTGGTCGAAAAGCTCGAGTCCGGTGAGCAGCCGCTGGAGCAATCGCTGGCGGATTTCGAGCGCGGCGTCGCACTAGCACGCCACTGCAAACAATCCCTGAGCGCTGTGGAGCAGAAAGTACAGCTGCTGATGGATGACGATAAGCTGGTCGCATTCGAGCCGCAGGAATAAGCCACCGCATGTCCATAGACCAACTGTTGCGCGACTACCGTCAGCGCGCCGATCAAGCCTTGCTCGCCCGCTTGCCAAGCGTCGAAGGGCGTGAATCACAGCTGCACGCCGCGATGCAGTACGCCTGCCTGCAGGGCGGCAAACGTGTCCGCCCGGCTTTGGTATACGCCACGGGCGCAGGCCTCGGGGCCACGCTGCAGCAGCTCGACTGCCCGGCCGCCGCCGTGGAGATGGTGCACGCCTATTCGCTGGTGCACGATGACCTGCCGGCCATGGACGACGACGACCTGCGCCGAGGCAAGCCCACCTGCCACATCCAATTTGACGAAGCCACGGCGATCCTGGCCGGAGATGCCTTGCAAGCGCTGGCCTTTGAGCTGCTGTGCAAAGACCCGTTGCTGGCGCTAGACGCCGCCGCGCGGCTGCAACTGCTGAACACGCTCCTGGACGCCTCGGGCCACAACGGCATGGTCTACGGTCAGGCCATCGACCTAGCGGCGGTGGAGAAATCCCTCAGCCTAGAAGAATTGCAACACATGCACCGCCACAAAACGGGCGCGATCATCAAGGCCTCGGTCTTGATGGGCGCACAGACGGCAGGCGCTGACAGCAGCACGTTGGCAAAGCTGAGCAGCTACGCGGAGGCGGTGGGGCTGGCGTTTCAAATCACCGACGATATTCTGGACGTTGTTGCCGATACGAAAGTGCTGGGCAAACGCCAGGGCGCGGACGCGGAGAACCACAAACCCACTTATGTGTCCTTGCTGGGGCTGGACGGGGCGCGCAAACACGCAGACAGCTGCCACCAACAAGCACTGGATGCACTCTCCACACTGCCACCGGCACTATCGCCACTAGCGGCGCTGTCCAATTACGTGATCGAACGCAGTCACTGACCGAGTAGTTTTACCTGCACAGGATTTTTTTCGCACAGCTTTAGTCACACAAGGCGAGATAAGACAACGCTTAGTTGCCGGTCTGCCTGAGAGGAAAAGTGGTACTGGGAGGATTTAAGTCGTTCGCTACTGCGGACAAGGGAAAGCGTTAGAACACAGCAGGGAAAAGCCCTGAATAGCTTGTGAAACTGTGGGCGATTTGAGCTTTGAAATAGCTTTGAAAAGGTGCGGACCAAGCGAACGCTGTGGATCCGGCTGTCGCCGCAAGGGGGCAAGACAGTGCTACATATAACGCCAAGTACAGTCGGTGTTGTTCACCGTTGCGTGTGATTCGCAGTGCGCCGCGGTGTGCGGCGGCACTGACACACAGAGTACTTGTTGGGTCGGCTATTTAGGCGACGCGACCCAAGGTGCCGTTGACGGCAGCGGGGATATCAGAGCGTGCAATACCCAGCTCGATCAATTCACGATCGCTCATGGCGGTGAGCTCGCGCTCTGCCTGGCGAATTTCGCGGCGGGTCAACACAGGCTGAGACTCAGTCTCGGGGGCGACGAATCCTTCGTCTTCTAAGCGCCAAGGCCATGCTTTCACACCGGCGATCAAAGATGCGCGGTCAAAGCCCAGGTCGGTCAGGCGGTGTTCAGGCAGTGCCAGCAGCTCGTCACGGACCAGTTTGCGGCCGCGCAATTCTTGTGAGGCGACCATTGCTGAAAAAAGCTTCTTAAAAAATGACATGCGGTGTTGCTCCAATAAGTTTCTCTGTGGTGTCTATATTGGCAGTTTCCACAGGACTATCAATCGACAAAACCTTCGAGGCGAGTTAAGATTTTCTATATCACAGCCGACACCATATGAAACACAGTGCCACTTTCACGCCTTTCATGCGGTATATTTTCAAAACCAACAACAAAATGCATGTGTACATGCATTAGAATAACTAATCACTATGGCCGATCGACTTCCTCCACTGAACGCCCTGCGCGCCTTCGACGCCGCTGCCCGCCACCTCAGCCTGGCCGGCGCCGCCGAGGAGCTGCACGTCACGCCGGCCGCGATCAGTCAGCAGATTAAAACCCTGGAAGAACACCTCGGGGTGAAGGTGTTTTTGCGGCTGCCGCGCGGCCTGGCCCTGACCCCCGAGGCGGAGCGTTGCCTGCCCACCTTGCAGCGCGGTTTCTCTCAATTGCAAGAGGCCACCCGCCAGCTGCGCGCGCCGCTGGAAAAGGACAAGCTCGCCCTTTGGACAGCGCCCGCCTTTGCCGCCAAATGGCTGATGCCACGCCTGAACCAATTCAACCGCATCCATCCCAGCGTGGACATGGACATCCATGCGTCTAATTCGATGATGGAGCGCCAGCGCGGCAACTCCCACGCCATCGATCAGATTCGCCGCAGCCAGATCGACGTGGCGATTGTCTTTGGCCAGGGCCACTACCCCGGCTGCCGTGTCGACAAGCTGTTCAATGTGCACGCGGTGCCGCTCTGCTCCCCCACCCTGCGCTCGGCCAATCCCCCGCTGCTGTCGGCCGAGGACCTGCGATTTCACCACCTGCTGCACGACGACACCGACTACGACGCCAAACACGGCTGGAAGGATTGGTATGAAAAAGCGCAGATGGACAGCAAGTCGTGGGAACGCGGCACGCACTTTAATCAAGTGCAGCTGGCGCTGGAGGCCGCCATCGAACGCCAGGGCGTGCTGCTCTCGCTGGACCTGATGGCGCAGCGGGATATCTCGGCGGGCCGACTGTGCATCCCCTTTGGTCCAGCGCTGCCGCTGGACAACAGCTATTTCCTGGTGCGGCCGCAATATCAGCAGCACGAGGCCACCGAAAGCTTCTGCGAGTGGATCTTAGACCAGGCGCATTTGTCCGAGAAAAGCCAATTACCGGTGGCCAATTGATTCGCCGGTTGCGCCAGAGGCGTGCAGCTCGGATAATCACCCGACTTATACTCTAATTCGTGACCATGCCCTCTTCCGAACACTTCCCCCTGCTGGCCAAAATAGACAGCCCCGCCGACCTGCGCCGCCTCGACGAACAGCGCCTGCCCGCGCTGTGCGATGAGCTGCGGCAGTACCTGATCAAGTCCGTGGCAGAGACCGGCGGGCACTTGGGGTCGAGCTTGGGCACCGTGGAGCTGACCGTGGCCCTGCACGCCGCCTACCAGACCCCGCACGACAGATTGGTCTGGGACGTGGGCCACCAGGGTTATCCGCACAAGATACTGACCGGCCGCCGCGACCGCATGCACACCATGCGCAAAAAAGACGGCTTGGCGGGTTTCCCCAACCGCGGCGAGAGCGAGTACGACACCTTCGGTGTAGGCCATTCCAGCACCTCGATCAGTGCAGCCCTCGGCATGGCATCGGCGGCGCGGCTCAAGGGCGAGCAGCGACGCGTGGCCGCTATTATCGGTGACGGCGCGATCACCGCAGGCCTAGCCTATGAGGCACTCAACAACGCCGGCCACTGGAAATCCGACCTGCTGGTCATCTTGAACGACAACGACATGTCGATCTCGCCCAACGTGGGAGCGCTGAACCAGTCGCTGACACGCGTGCTGTCGGGGCGACCCTTTACCGAGGCGCGTGCCGGTGGCAAGCGCGTGCTGGAAAGCCTGCCAGGCCCGCTGGCCGACATCGCACGCCGCGCTGAAGAGCACGTCAAGGGCATAGTCGCGCCGGGCACCCTCTTCGAAGAGCTGGGCTTCACCTATTACGGCCCGGTGGACGGGCACGACGTGGCGACGCTGCTGCCGGTGCTGCGCAACTTGCGCGAGCACGCTGGCCCTATTTTGCTGCACGTGATCACCAAAAAGGGCAAGGGCTACCGCTTTGCCGAAGAGGACGCGCTCGCCCTACACTCGGTAAGCCCCTTTGACCCGAAGACCGGCAAGGCGTTGAAACCCGGCAGTAACACAGTTACCTACACCCATGTTTTCAGCGATTGGCTGTGCGACGCCGCCGAACAAGACGACAAACTGGTCGCCATCACACCGGCCATGCGCGAGGGCTCGGGGCTGGTGGAATTCCACAAACGCTTTCCCAAGCGCTACTTCGATGTGGCGATCGCCGAGCAACAGTCCGTGACCTTTGCCGCTGGTTTGGCCTGCGAGGGTTTCAAGCCGGTGGTGGCTATCTACTCCAGCTTTTTGCAACGCGCCTACGATCAATTGATCCACGATGTCGCGCTGCAAAACCTCGACGTGACTTTCGCCATTGATCGCGCCGGCGTGGTGGGCCCCGACGGCCCCACGCACGCGGGCGCCTATGATTTGAGCTTTTTGCGCTGCATCCCTAACATGGTGGTAATGGCGCCAGCGGACGAGAACGAATGCCGGCAAATGCTGCACACCGCGCACCAGCACCCTGGCCCCGCGGCGGTGCGCTACCCGCGTGGTGGCGGCCCTGGCACCGCTGTGCAGACCGCCATGACCGCCCTGCCCATCGGCGAGGCCCTGCCATTGCGCCAAATCTCAGACAAGAACACGGGTAACGACAAGCGCGTTGCGTTGTTGGCTTTTGGCTCGATGGTGGAAGGCGCTCTCGCCGCAGGTGAGGCGCTGAACCTGACAGTGATCAACATGCGATTTGTCAAACCGCTGGATCACAATTTGATCGCACAGATGGCGGCCAGCCACGACACACTGATCACCCTGGAAGAGAACGCGGTAATGGGCGGTGCCGGCAGCGCCGTCTGCGAATACCTCAACACCCTGGGCAGCACAGTTCCGGTATTGCAAATCGGCTTGCCCGACAGTTATTTGGAACACGGCAGCCGCGAGGAATTACTGCTTGCAGCGGAGCTGGATCACACAAGCTTGCAGCGCCGTATCGGCGACTACCTGAGCCAACTAAACGCAAAGGATAAAAGCGCAGCGCAAACGCCCTGCTGAGCCCTGCGCAGCAGCCAGTCTTGTAAAATGGCGCAGCGCGCACCCTGCCAAATAGCCTTAGCCCTTTTCAACGACAAGGGCGTCGCTGACCTGATGCTGCGCCAACACCCCGAGCCGAGCGCCGAGATCGAACCCATCCATCACACAAGCGGCCCGTGCAGTGGACGGCGTATTGTTGGATTCCGACAGATGTCCGAGCGCCACGAACTGCAGCTTTGGCAAATCCAGCCGCGCTAATAAGGACGCCGCCGCCGCGTTACTCAAGTGCCCGTAACCGTTGCGAATGCGCTCCTGCAGCGACCAGGGATAGGGCCCATCGCGCAGCATTTGCGGATCGTGGTTGCTCTCCAGCAGCAAACCATCACAGGCGCGGGCGCAGGCGACCAGATGCGGTGTGACGTGGCCTATATCTGTCATGATGGCGATGCGCTGCCCGCCGTGGACAAACTTGTATTGGCAGGGTTCACGCGCATCGTGCGGCACAGGGAAAGGCTCCACACCCAGATCCCCCACCTGGAAATGCTGGTGCGGGGAGATGCAGTTCAGGCCTTCAAAGCGCTTGTCTTTGAGGCCATACCAGGTGCCGTGACTGAGGTAGACCGGCAGGGCGTGACGCCTCAAAAAAGGCCCCAGCCCCCTGACATGATCCGAGTGTTCATGGGTGATGAGCACGGCGGAGAGATCCTCCGGGCCATGGCCCACCGCCGCCATACGCGATTCGATCTCGCGCATGGAAAACCCGCAGTCCACCAGCAGCAGGGTATCGCCACCGCGGACCAGGGTCGCGTTGCCCTTGCTGCCACTGCCCAAGGGGATAAAGCTCAACACCGCGCGCTTCCCGCTTAGGATTTCTTCTCGCTGTCTACAGCAACCACTTGCGGCGGCTTGAGCAGTGGGTCGTCGTCATAGACGTTGCTGGCGCAACCCGACAAGAGGCCGAAGCCCAGACCCAACAAAACTAACAGCGTGGCTTTCATGCTCATGCCTCAGCCTTGATCTGGATGTCCGCCGCACGCATGGCCGCGAGCACCTGCTCGTGGCAGCTCTCGCTCAGGGACAGCAGTGGCAGTCTGACCGCGTCCTCCATCAAGCCCATGCGGCTCAGCGCCCACTTGGGGGCACCGGGGCTGGGCTCGCAAAACACGGCGTCGTGCAAGGGTTGCAGCTGCGCGTTGATGGCCCGTGCCTCGTCACTGCGGCCCGCACGGGCTGCATCGCTCATGGCGCGCATCAAGCGCGGCGCCACGTTGGAGGTGACGGAGATAAAGCCGTGCCCACCGACCAGCAAGCTCTCGCAGCAGGTGTCATCCTCGCCGCTGAAGACCAAGAACCCGTCTTCGCTCTGCTCGATGATAGCTTGAGTGCGCTCAGCCCCACCGGCGGCTTCTTTGATGCCCACGATATTCGCGTGCGAAGACAGGCGCGCCGTTGTCTCGGGCAAAATATCAACCACGGTGCGACCGGGCACGTTGTAGAGGAACATTGGCACATCGACCGCGTCGGCGATGGCGCTGAAGTGCGCGTACATGCCCTCTTGGGTCGGTTTGTTGTAGTAGGGCACAACAGACAGCGTGGCGTCAGCACCGGCGTCTTTGGCTTTTTTGGCCAGCACTATGGCTTCGGCCGTGGCATTGGAGCCGGTGCCAGCAATGACCGGAATGCGCCCTGCCACCAGATTGATGGTGCGCTGAATCACCCATCCGTGCTCTTCCACGGACAAGGTTGCGGACTCGCCCGTGGTGCCCACGGCGATGATGCCCTGGGTGCCTTCGGCGATGTGAAACTCGATCAATCGAGACAACGCGTCATCATCGACCTTGCCGTTCGCCTGCATCGGCGTGACAATCGCCACCATACTGCCCTGAAACATGTGACTTCCTCTTTAACGAATACGCTAATGGTAGGCCGCCAGCTACCGTGCTGACAAGCGGGCCAGCGACAATAATCGCGATCACTTAACAAAGCACGCAAAAGGATTAAAAATGAAAGCCGCAAACCTCGATGAAATCGTGACCGACATCAACTTTGAACTCGACGGCGAGAGCAATAGCCTGAGCCAATTTCGCGGCCGCTGGCTGGTGCTGTTTTTCTACCCGCGGGACGACACGCCGGGCTGCACCACCGAGGCGACGGCCTTCAGAGATCTGGTGCCTGAGTTCGAGAAACTGGGCGCAACAATCGTGGGTGTCTCGCGAGACAACGCCCGCAGCCACGCCCGCTTCACCGAAAAATTCGAACTGAATTTCCCACTGATCGCCGATGTCGAGGAGAAAGTCTGCCAGCATTTTGACGTGATGAAGGACAAGATGATGTACGGCAAGCAAGTGCGTGGCATCGAGCGCAGCACCTTCTTGATCGACGGCGAGGGGGTATTACGCCACGAGTGGCGCAAACTCAAAGCCCCCGG
>JAWSVD010000174.1:0-2278 GCA_033852095.1 Granulosicoccaceae bacterium
CAGCACATGGCCATTAGGGTTGTTGTTTTGTCGTTCATGGTGCTTTCTCCTAGCCCGTCCTACGAGCGTAGTGCCGGGTGATTCCGATGAGCCACCTGTAGGGCGTATAAGCGTAGCGCATCCGCGTTGTGGGGTGTGTGATTTCGGGCATGCCGTAGAAAATCATAGACACGCATCTTTTGGAACAACACACGCGCCACGGTAATTCAGCCTTTTTTCGAACTCTGCCTATCCGCGTCTAGCTTCGGTTTTTGGTGTTTAAGCTCGCCATGTTACCCACCCGTTACAGCTGGCCGATTCTGCGGGCGAGCAGGTTCCACACCAGATGGCTTTTCAGTTGATGAACGGTTGGATTGATGGATCTACGCGCTGAACACCTGCCGGCAGAATGCGCTGCCGTGCACATGGCGAATCTTCTTTCGCTCACAAACTTGCTGGAGGCTTGCCTCGTCGCCGATCCAGTGGGTGAAATGTTTTCCAAAGTTCAGCACCAGATCCGCCCATTCCTCTGGACTGATCTTTAGCCGCTTGAATATCGGCGGGAGATCGCCGGCGATATGGCCCTTCTTTTTGGGGTGTACGGCCCTGCCCACCCATTCCACCAGTTCGATGTAGCCTTCCATGGCAAAGGGGATTGGGTGTTGTTTTTCTTGCTTGACGTCATTGCCTTGAAAACGTGCAAGTTGATTGGGGATTTCTCCCTTCCCCGCCGCTTCAATGCGTTTCTTGATGCTGGTGAAGTCGCTGCTTTCAGGTGTATCTGCGATGTCAGCCCGAATGGGATTTAGATCCACATAAGCCATGCAAGACAGCAGGGCTTGCTCACCCAGCAGCGCTTGGCTTTTGAACCGGGCTTCGAAGAACTTGCCGGTACAATCATCTTCTTTGTTTGCTTCTCTTGCGATCGGCTCGTTTAGCGCCCGCATAAGCCAGGAGATGCTCATCAAGCGCTCCCGCCATGTCGCTACCAGCTCTTCGACTTGGTGAAGATCACCCTTGCTCAATTCCTCTCCTTTGAGAAAGCGCTGGCTGAGTGCTTTGCCACTGTAGAGCTTGTGCCAGCGCTCAATAACTTCGTTTGAAGTCCAGCTCTTAGCAAGTGCCGCATCAACGTGCAGTACTTCATGGTGGTGGTTACTCATGATGGCATAGGCGCACACGTCAATGGCGAAGATGCCAGCCAAGAGCAACAGCTTTTGCTCTATCTGCTCGCGCCGGTGTTCGTAATTAATACCTGTTTCTTTATCGACACCGCACAAAAAGGCTTTGCGTACGCATCGAGAAACACAGTGATAGTTCGGCGTATCGTCTAAAGATACAAGCTCGCTCCTTGGTCTTGGCATCGCACACCTCTTCTTACCAAAATGAACTCCACCCCTACACTACTGGATGTTAATTCAGTTATCAATGCGTGGGTGTCTATGATAAAACGTGGGTGTCTATGATAAAAATGCGCGGCGCTACCCCTGTGCTGAAAGCGGTCAAGCTGGCGGAGCAGCGGCTGGTGGACAACCAGCAGACGAAGTCCTATCTGGCGCTGACAGGCGATCCTGACTATTGCCGCGTTTTAGGCTGCGAGATCTTTGGGCCTGATCTTTATAACGATGGTCTGGTTGCGGCGCAGACCTCGGGCGGTGCCGTGGCGCTGCGGGTGATGGCTGACCTGCTGGCGCAGATGCCGACAGAGCCAACAGTGTGGCTGCAGACGCCGACCTACGGGAATTACGGGCCTATATTGGCCGCGGCTCATACGCCTGTTCAGTCGCTGCCTTATTACAACCCGCTGCAGCGCAGCCTGGTCTTTGAACAGATGTTGCACGGGCTTAAGAAGGCACGTGCCGGGGATGTCTTTTCGTTGCAGGGTGTTTGTCACAACCCTACCGGGGCGGACATGAGCCCGGAGCAGTTTGACGCCCTGCTCAATTTGCTTGAAGAGCGGCATATCGTGCCTTGGATCGATTTGGCCTACCTTGGCTTTTCACGCAGCGTGGACACCGATTGTGCGATGGCGCGGCGTATCATGGCGCGATTCGAGGAGTGTATTGTCAGCATCACCCTGTCAAAATCTTTCGGTATCTACCGTGACCGGGCCGGCGCGCTGTTTGTCAAAACCAAAACGAGTGACCACGACAAGGTGTTGCGCGCTGTGTCCGCTATCGTGCGCTCAAGTGCCTCGCATGCGCCAGATCACGGGCCCTCTGTGGTGAGAACGATTCTGCAGGATCAGAAGCTAAAGGCGCTATGGCTGGCGGATCTGCAGCAACTCCCGCCCTAAAAA
>JAWSVD010000175.1:0-33581 GCA_033852095.1 Granulosicoccaceae bacterium
GGATAGTTAAAGACAGTAAGCGTTACCGTTGGCTCGAACGTCTTTTGGAGTCATTTCAAAACGTTGCCGAAATAGTCGTGAAAAGTGTGAACTTGAACTAAAGCCGCAATTAAACGCGATTTCCGAAATAGATGATCTCGCATTCATTTGGTCGGCAAGCATTGCCCTGCTTTGATCCAACCTTAAGTTCCATATGAACCTTTGCAAAGTAGTCCCCTCGGATTGGAATGCCTTGTGCAGGTAGCGCGTGCTACAGCCCATCCGCTTGCTAATTTCATCAATTGAAAGATCCGAGTCACCAAGCCTTGATTGCACAAAATTCTTGATACGTTCACGCAACAGCAAAAGCGATGCATTGTCTATTTTTGAAATCATTTCGGACTGAAAATTACCGCAGATCAGCCCTTGCGCGAAACACGACAAGGATACTCCGACACTTGTGCGCATCCCATCACTAAGCGTGCGTGCATTTTCGGCAGACGTTTTTACGAGCATTGAAAATGTATTTGATTGAGTGTCCCCAGAAGAAGGTAAGAATAATGGCTGCGACAAGCGCTTGAGCGTTCTATCATCAAGTGAAAAACGCGGGATTTGGAGAATTAGGTGCTCGACATTAGTCTTGTTCAATAAAAAATAGGGATTGACGGGATCGTAAATCACGGCGGCATTTGGCTTTAGATGGATCCGATCTGCGCCTTGACTGAAAGTGGATCTACCGCTTATTTGTACGAGCACCTTCACAGAATCGACTTCATAACTTTTAGTAACCGCGACGTCGCCAAAAACGCCATGTGGAGAGGCTGCAATTTTTGACAACTCACAAGCTCCAAGGCCAATATGCGACAGCTCCTGAAAAGAACCATTTTTCGCCTTGAAAAACTTCTGCTCGATATTTCCGAAGAGCCGCTTCGCGACCGGAAAGAAGCCTGTTCCAGAATGCACTGTCCCCGCGACGTGAGCCACTGTTGACATGACAATCTCCTTGGTATTTCAACCGAAAACTTTCGTATCTAAAGAGGGCCTACCTGGGTACGGTTGGCTTCCGAAATTATGGCGTTCATCGGACCACTGGGTTCATTGAATAGCATCTGACTTAGATGATTGCGAGTCAATCTAGCGGCGGCTGCAATCGGCGCAATGGTAGAAACGAGCAATTGGGTTCAGTCGCATTTCTCGACCCCAAATTTCGGTATGTGTGTCGAAGCACAGGCACAGGCACAGGCACAGGCACAGGCATCGCAGCAGGAGATGCGCCAAGTGCTTCGATGATCCATGCGCCCGTATGGGTTGGAATGCGCATTTATTTGCCTTGCAGATCAGCAGGTGTACGCACTTCGGCGTCACGCATGTGGATCCCTTGACCCGCATGAACAGGCAGGAGCATGACTTCTACGCCAGCATATTCTTGATTGAGGTCACTCTCGAATAAGTCAGCCATCGCCATGTTGGTGGCGGCGGGATCATTTTTGTAGACAGTCGGCAGCTCAAACACTTCGGTGCGTGGGAAAAGGCCCGGTGTGTATCCGTTCACGGTCCAGACAAGGTCAACAACGCCGTCACGCACTTGGGAAATCAGTTCTGATGGACGCCCGCCAAGCGTCATTGATGGAAAAATTTCAATATGCACTTTTCCGCCCGAAGCCTCGGCAACGGCATCTACCCAGGGTTGTAACATCTTCGTTTGAGCAGGCGCATTGGCACCAAGGAATTGGTGAAGTTTGAATTCATAGTCCGCGGCAGTTGCCCCTCCCGCCCCAAGTGAGGTGATCCCGAACGCGATAGCGGCGATAGTTTTTCTTCGAGTATTCATGGGAATTTCCCCGAACGCAAGGTTGCTTAGCCGAGGCATGGCGCCTTGGCAGATAGTGTTGTTAGTGTGCTCCTGCTTGCGCGATGGCAATATTTAGCAGGACTTGCCGTTTTTCCTCGGTTGCGATACGGATTGCGCGTTCAAGGGCTGCTGGCAGCTCAGAACCTTGCGTCACCGTTTCGGTATAGGCGCGGCTTGCCTCGGCGGTGCGTGCGAAGTCGGGGCTGGGTTTGAGCGAAGTCATTGGAACTTGGTTCGATTTGACGGCGAGGCCCTTGTTATAGAGACCTTCGACGGAATGACGTACTGCGCCCCATTCTTCGTTATTAAGTACCAGAACGATAATGGGCAATGCCAATGCTTCAGCGACCTGATGACAGACCGTGGGGTTGGCGAACATATAGCTGCCATCCCCCATTGTGGCAAAAATAAGCCGTTCAGGGTCAGCCAGCTGCGCGCCAAGTGCTGCAGGAAAACCCCAGCCAAGGCCGCCAGAATGTGGTTCCTGGAAGTAACTCTGATGCTGTTCAAGGTCAAGCGGAAGCAATGGGCATCCCAATTCGTGATACACAGTTGCTTTGCGGCCCTTGATGGCACGACCAAGGCAGAGGCTGACCCAGTCTTTCGTCATCGGCCCACGGTTGCCATCCTCAGCTAGTTTGATCACTGCCTCGCGATTTCCCGCAGCCAGAGATATGATTTTTTCGCGGCGATCAGCAATGACTTCCTGATCATGCGAATACATTGCCATCGCCTCAATCAACGCATGAATATTTGCTGCTGTTTCGCCGACCAAGGTGACATCGGCGCGGAAATTACGCACCGGCGTACGGCCGAATAGCGGGTCTGGTCCCATCTGGATCACGGTAACATCGTCGCGGAGCGTTACTTTGTCCGGCCACCAAGGGGCGAGACTGTTGATCACGAGAACCACATCGGCCTGAGCAAGCAATTCCGCGTGGTCCGTACCAATTTGCATTGGATGAGACAGCGGAATGGAAATCTGATTGGCCCAGTAATGCGACAGCGGTATGGCCCAATCCTGAACGAAATCGGCCAAGTCTTTGAACGCGTCTTCGCTGCCAGCACCGCGTTGGCTGATGATGAGCGGGTTCTTGGCCCCGGCCAATAGCTCCGCCGCCCGTTTGAGTGCGGCAGGATCGGGTGCGGCGACAACAGGCGCCATTATCGACGGCTGATCCAGTCCTTTAGACGGGGTTTGTTCGCACAAAACCTCGCGCGGCAAGCTCAGATAGACCGGCCCTTTGGGCGTAGAGTTTGCTATTGCCCACCCTCGGTCGAAAAGCTCGGACAGTTGTTCAGGAAAGCGCAGTTCATAGTCCCATTTGGAGGTTTCGCGGACCAGTGCCGTCTGGTCAAACATTTCCTGTCCCCAGCCAATTGGCACGGTGCGCGCGCCAAAACGGTCCTTTTCAGTGACCGGGGTGCGGCCGGACATCAGCATAATTGGGATGTGATCGCACGAAGCATTGATCGCACCCGTCGCGCCGTTGGAAAGCCCCACATTTGTATGCAGCAAGACAGACTGGATGCGCCCAGATAGTTGAAAATAGCCATGCGCCATACTCACAGCGGCCATTTCATGCGGCACCGTTACGGGAGTTGGCAAGTCTATGCCTTGGTGTGTGGCCTCGATCAATCCCTCTATGATTGGGGGGAAATCGGTTCCTGAATTTGAAAATACATAGTCAACACCGAGCGCCTTGAGTTTGCCGAACATAGCGCCGCCAGCGGTTACGGTATTGTTCTTTGGGTTTTTTGGCAAAACGCCCTCAGCTTGGTTTTTGGTTTTCCGAATGATGAAGGGCGTAGCTGGTTTTTCTGCCGCGTCGATTGTGCGGCATGAAGTTTTTCAGCACCCCGATCATATCTCAAATACTAAGATATATATCTTGTATTTTGTAGTTCATTTCAATATATTGATGGTCCTTTGTCAAGTAAACTAAATTTGTGGGCGCTAAATACCTGCCGACAAACGACCCTCTGAACTAAGGTAATGAGCATGAGTACGCCCCTAAACGGCTCTATTTTGAAAGCCTTTGCGATCCTAAGAGTGTTTACTCACGAGCGCCCGGAAATCTCTGCGGTGACCGTTGCCTCTGAACTGGGGCTGACACATGCGACCGCACACCGGTTGCTGCTTACTCTTGAGCAGGCCGGTGCGCTAGTCTCCTATCAAAGGGGCGTTTTTTCACTTGGCCATGCGATCGAAGCTCTAGGCATATTGGCTCAAGCCTCGAATCCGATCGCTGCGCGGATAGATCCGCTGATCGCAGAGCTGGCGATCAAATTGAACGAATCTGCTATGGTCTGCAAATTGGGTCGGCGTGGCCCGATCTGTATTGCAGTCGCCGCTTCTAAACGCTCTATCTCGGTGAACATCAACGTCGGAACCGTTTTGCCGATGGCAAATTCGGCGCAGGGCAAGCTGTGGCTAGCGGCCATGGACCCCTCTGAGCGAGCGAGCTGGCTGGAAGAAGACCAGGCGAATGATGACCTAGATCGCATTGAAGCCGACGGATATGCACGCAACCGGGGCGAGAATGAACCGGACATCGGAGCATTGTCTGTGCCTATTAAAAACATCAATGGTGAAGTGGTGCTTACCCTAAGCTCGTTTGGCATGCTCCGCCGGTTCGATGACGACACAGTGGCGCAAAACCTTCCAGCGCTATTGGATACGGCCAAAAGAATACAGACATTGCTGATGCCTGGGCGATAGTCCCGCCGTGATTGCACAGATATTCTAGGCCAAAGTTGAGTGCCTGATACTTAGGGTAAAAAGACAAGCCCGCAAAGGAAGATTGATGAGAATTGCAATTTTGGGAGCAGGGGCGTTAGGCGCGGTTATTGGTGCAGAGCTTCACACCGCTGGGTTTGATGTCGTCTTGCTCGACAAGGATCTCGTTCATATCAAGGCGATCCAAGATGCTGGGTTGCGGGTAGATTGGGATGATCGCACAGAGTACCTGACGATCCCTGCGATGGAACCAGAAAATGCTTCCCAAGTTGACTTGGTCATCCTGCTGACGAAAACGCTGCATTCGGTCGCTGCCCTACAAAGCATCAAGCCAATGATCGATGCCGGCACTTGTGTGCTGACCTTGCAAAACGGTCTGGGCAACGTGGAAACTATGCTGTCGGCGGTGCCGTCAGCGCAGGTATTGTTTGGCTGCACCATGACACCCGGTGATTTGCGGGGACCCGGTCATGTGGCAAGTCACGGCATGGCTTATACACCCTTTGATACATTAGAGGACAATGGCCCGGCCGCTGAAATTGCACCTACTTTGGCAAAAGGCGGCATGGAGCAAGCGTCCACCGCAAATGCCCATGTTTGGCAAAAGGCAGCCTTTAATTGTGCGATGAACGCAACGGCTGTGTTAGGCGAAGGCTCGGTCGGGGATATTGCGGCATTTATTGGTCAGGAAACGGCCGAAAAAATTGCTCTGGAAGTCCTTCTTGTCGGGGAAAAGGAAGGTATAAAAATTGATCGTGCTTCCGTCGCCAAGCAAATTTCTTTCGCCCTAGGGGCTCACGGTGCACACAAGCCTTCAATGTTGCAGGACATTGAGGCAGGGCGGGGGACCGAGATTGAGTCGCTTAACGGTTATGTAGCGACACGCGGCTCCGCGCTGGGTCTTGATGTTCCACTTAATACGCTGCTGGCCGGGCTGGTGCGGATGAAACAAAGCAAGAGAATTTGATTGAAAATCAAATCATGGTGTGGTCGCTACGGTTAATCTTCGAAAATTGGCCGCCATCGACAATCCGCATGGCGACCCCGATGTGTCACATAAGCTTGCATCTCGTGCTTACCTCGATAATCCAAGTTCAACCCCGCGACCGAAAGGGTAAATGTAGACACACACTCAAATGCACTCAAATGCACTCAAAATGAAGGAAGCTGATCTTCTCTTTGCGTGGAGAAATGAAGATAGAAGGATCGGCTAGTCTTTGTTTTTTGGTGGTTTTTTAAACTTGTGTCGACTTTGAATAGACTGGATGGCAGTGGAGGCAAGCCAGCGCTTTGTGGCGAGTGTTGAAGTTGGGTAGTTCAGCGTGAACTGTGTAGGGTAGAGCTTTTGACAGCCAGATTACATTTGGTGTGTGCCCACGTTTCCGCGTTTTCCGTTCTCCCGCTGCACGTGTTCGCTGGGTTGGTAAGCCCGAAGCTTCTCGCCTTAGCCCTCTCGTCCGGGTTCGTCCGGATTGTTGGAGAACAGTGATGTGGTCAAGTTATTTCATACACAACAGGAAACACAGTGATACCAAGTGGTGTCACGAAGAGACACTTGTTGGTTGCGTGGTGTAGGCATGTGATGACTCCCTGTCTTCAGCTGTTATTTAATACAGTATTGCGGGAGTGCTATTGGGTCAAGTTACACGTGATGTGTGTCCACGTTTTTTGGCCGCCAAATCAAGAAAAGTTTAAGCCTGTTCGCTCTCAGTCAAGTCTTCATTCCTCGTCAGGCAAGACACATTGCCGCAAGCGCTTCACTCTGGGCAACAACGAATCACAGAGGTTTTTTGCTGAGATGACATTCCCTAAAAGATATGCAGACACGGTTGTACTGATCACGGGTGGTTGTACCGGCATTGGTGCGGCAGCGGCCCGTAGGTTGGCTTCGGAAGGCGCGCATGTTGTGCTGATGGGACGCAGAAAAGAACCGTTGGAGAAGGTGGCAGGTGGTTTTTTTGGGGGAGGGGGCTAGTTGATGCGGGCGACGCCTCTTGCGGGGATGATGTGAAAGCAGCAATTGCCGCAGCAGTCGAGATCGACGGCAGGCTCGATATTCTGATTGCTAACGCAGGCGGTCACGGAGTCGGCCCAACGATGGAAACCACCGACGATCAATGGGCACTGGCAACAAAACTAAGCCTCGATACAGTGTTTGTTTGTGCGCGGGAATGTTTGCCGGAGCTGATCAAGTCCAAAGGTAACATCGTCATAGTTGCCTCCATCGCGGGTCTCTTCGCGGGGCCTAGTGCTCATGGCTATGTCACGATGAAACACGGCTGTATTGGCCTAGGCAAATCACTCGCCCGCGATTTCGGTCGCTACGGCGTACGCACCAACATGATCTTCCACTGGCTGAGTCAGTGTACCAGAAGCTCTATCAAGAAACGGCCCATAACGAGGGGCCATACGTCCGTGCAAAGTACAACTCTTTCAGGAAACAGTCCACTTTATCAGCGCCGTCACATCCCTATCGTCAGCAAGACAAGAAAAAAGAACGATAGGTCGTGGTAAATAATTAGTAACATCTGAAATCGGGAGAAAGAAATGCCAATGTTTGAACTTGGATTACGCCGCGCAGGAGCACGGCTCGCTAGCGCCGTGTGTGTTGCCGCAATGTTTGGGGTCGTGAGCTCGCAAAGCGCTAGGGCAGATGCCGCAGAAGACTTCTTTGATGGCAAAACTATTCGCGTGGTAAACCCGACGGGTGCTGGCGGAACGATGGATCTCTATATCCTGCTGGCAATGAAATACATGAAAAAGCATTTGCCAGATGGCACCGAAATGGTGCTGGATCACAGAACGGGTGCTGGCCTGTTGAACGGTACGAACCACATGTACAATGCTGCGAAAAAAGACGGCACATCATTTGGTATGATTGGCTCGTCCATGGTTTTTGATACAATCACAAGCCCAAATGCAGTGCGTTACGACCCGACAAAATTTCAGATGATCGGCCGTATTACGGATCTGCCCCGCATCATCGTGGTGCGCGCAGACAGCGGCATTGATGACCTCACCGACATTGGTGGAACCAAAAACATAACCCACGCAGCTATGGTTCCAGGGGGCCCTTTAATGGGCGCGATGTTGATGGTCAACGATGCATTGGGCACCAATTTCCGAGGAATCCCGGGATACTTCGGTGGTGGCCCAACTTTCCTAGCGGTTGAACAACACGAGGTCCTTTCGACTTCTGCTGAAGCGGCGAACCTTTTGGCCAACAAATGGCATTTGGTTGAGGAAGGCGTCATCAATGTTGTCGCCCAGACAGGGGTGACAAAGGTTCAAGGTCTGGAACACGTTCCAACCGTTTTGGAATTGATGCCCGAAGATCATGAAATGCGCGGCGTTGCTGAAGCTTGGGCTGGGTCAGCCGACGTTGGATTGAGCTTCGTTCTTCCTGCTGAGGTTCCAGAAGATCGCGTCGCTTATCTGCGGGGCGTCTTCAAAAGTGCCATGAACGATCCAGAGTTCCTGGAAGAAGTTAAAGAGCGCAGAATTCCCGTCAACTACATGAGTGGAGAAGACATTAGCGCCCACATCCAGTCCGCGGTGAACGACATGACTCCCGAGATGAAGCAGTGGTTGACCGATAGTTTGTCTCGGAACAGGTGATTCTGCCTAAAAATACGCAATGCAAGTTGAATTTTGATTTGGATCGCGAATGACCTAAAAAAATGCGGTGCCTGATGGCTAAAATCAAGCACCGCATTTTTCCGTCTAATCGGTTTTAGAACCGTATCCACGAAGATAATAATGCAAGAATACATGGTCGAAATTGTTAATTCTTTTGGATTACTCGCGGATCCTAAGATCCTGTTCTACCTTCTCCTCGGCACATTGTTTGGAACCGTAACCGCGGTTATCCCTGGGGTCGGTGGCTTAACAGCGCTAGCTTTGATGTTGCCGTTTACGTTTCCGCTTGAACCGACATCCGCAGTTGCATTTCTTCTTGCGACTTTGGCTGTAACCTCAACCGCCGATACTATTCCTGCAATCTTGTTTGGCGTTCCTGGAACGGTGACATCGACGGTGACCGTTCTCGACGGGTATCCGATGGCGAAGCGAGGTGAAGCGGGGCGTGCAATGGGCGCGGCGTTTACCTCATCCGTTCTTGGCGGAGTGATCGGTGCCGTTTTACTTGTTCTCATTATTCCGTTTGTCATTCCGTTCATCATCGGAGCGACAAAGTCTGAGCTGTTGGCTTTTTGCATTTTGGGATTGTCGATGGTCGCTGCGTTGAGTGGCGGTTCGATGTTCAAGGGTCTTGCATCGGCTGCCATCGGGATCCTTTTGGCCTTTATCGGTCAGGAAATTTCAACGGCAACGCTGCGCTGGACGATTGGCACTGTTTATCTTTGGGATGGCTTGAATATCGTGGTGGTCGCGCTCGGCATCTATGCGCTTCCCGAGCTTGCAGATCTGGCAATCCAACGTAAAGCCATCGCAACTAAAGGGACTGCCAATAACCAGATGCGAGGCTCTTTTCAAGGTGTTGTGGATGCCGTGAAGAACTTCCGTCTCATTGGCATGAGTTCAACCCTGAGTTCGGTGCTTGGCATTCTTCCCGCGGTTGGGCCCGCCGTCATCCCATGGATTGTTTACTCGTTTACAATTGCCAGAACCAAAGGCAAGTCGATGTTCGGGCGGGGGGATGTTCGCGGCGTAATTGCTTCGGAGTCATCCAACAACGCGACCGTCGGAGGCTCGTTGTTGCCTACTATCGCCCTCGGGGTGCCCGGGTCTGCCCCCATGGCGTTGCTGTTGGGGGGCTTTATGCTTCACGGAATTGCCCCTGGTCCCAAAATGCTGACGAGCGAACTTGATTTCACACTGATGATGATCTGGATTATCGTTATCGCTAACATTGTCGGCGGCGCGGTAGCTTTTGCCCTTGCCGGACAGTTGGCACGTATTGTTTTCGTACGGTCTACTATTTTGGTCCCGCTCATCTTGGTCGTCGTCTTTGTTGGCGCCGTGCAAGCCACAGGCGGGTGGGGTGACATTGCAAGCCTCTTGGTGATTGGTGTTCTGGGTTGGGTGATGAAACGGGTGCGCTGGTCGAGGTCGCCGATGTTTCTGGCTTTCATTCTGGCGCCTTTGGTAGAGCAGTATTTTGTTATCTCTACCAGCATTCACGGTTGGGAATGGGTGCTGCGACCTGTCCCTGCTGTTGTTCTAACTGGGACAGCGCTGTTCTTGCTGGGAATTGCTATCAAACGATACCAATCGGTCCGTGAATTACGAAAGACCACCACATCCAAATTCAATATCGTTTGGACGATTGAAACTTGGTTTGCGGTCTTCGCTTGCGTCTTTTTCGCGACCGCGTATATCAGCACATTGGCCTGGCCCGCCAGCGCAGGGCTTATGCCAAAACTGGCCGCTGGATTGGGTTTGGTCACATCAGCAGGGGCGCTTTATACCCTTTGGCGCCGCCCACTGCGCCAGACCGCAGCCTCTGTTTCCACGGTCGAGGCACCGGCGCTGATCCCAGAAGCCAGTGACATGATTTATGATGTTACGACCGATTTTGAAGGGCTGAGCCAAAAAGCTATCGGACTTCGTGGGTTGCATCATTTTGGGCTTATTGTGATGTTTGCTGCGTTGTCGTTTACCTTAGGGATAATCGCCGCAACGCCAGTATTCCTGATCACGTATCTGATGTCATACCGCGAGAAATGGCAAACTGCTGTGCCAATCGCAATTGTTTTCACCGGCATTATGTACTTCTTTTTCGAATATCTCTTGCGCTTGGCTTGGCCGGTTCCTCAGTTGGCTTTTCTAGCATCTTGATAGTGGACCCCATAAACCGAACATAATCAGGGAAGTAAAAAGAACATGCCCCCGCAGAGCGGGGGGGTATTCTGATGTGAGCCGTTCAAAGCGGCTACGGGGTCGCTTCGCGGCCCCTAAATTTGTTCCACCTAAAGGTGGCTGGTACCTACAGCAGTCCCATCTGATCTCGGCGGCGGTCTTCAACCTCCTGGTTCTGAATATACCGCCTGATCACTCCCTCATCTCGCCCAAAAATGCTGGCCGACGAAGTTACGTTTACACTCTCGCTATGTGGATCGCACTCTTCCCTTTGATGAACCCCACGACCTGCGCCACCGCATGTTTCGGTGGAATCGAGATCAGCACATGGACGTGATCAACCATCATGTGCCCCTCCACTATCTCGCATTCTTTGCGTCGTGCAAGATCCTTCAAAATCTCTGGCAAGTCTCGACGCAGCTGTCCAAAAAATGCCTTTCTCCGGTATTTCGGTATGGAGACCACGCGGTACTTACAGTCCCACATCGAGTAGTTTAGAGTCTTGTTTTCGTCCATCGGTTTACTCCGTCTTGCTTGCTTGGCGCTCACAAAATGGAGTATTCCGGTGGACTCCCCGAAAAGTAAAACTGAGGCTGCCTCGCAGGCAGAACCGGGGGATCTCCTCATAGGATTAGTATTCAGCTATTTAGGGAGTCCTGATCCCTTCAGAGCTGGCTTTAGCGCTGCGAGATATGTCAACACGGTACACAGGGATAGCAACTGAAAAAGGCCGAGAGTTTAGCCTCGGCCTTTTTTCTTACTTCAGACGGTATTGCAGCGAAGTGGTGAATTCAGCCGCTGTGTCCGTGTTGTCACGGTCGGTCACTCGGACGCCGGTGTTTAAGGTCAATACGTTACTGATCTCGTAGGCAAAGAGGCTTGTCAGTCGATGTTCAGTGACGTCCTCACCCTCTTCTGGCTGTTGTATGTTCAGATCCCACGTGTTTTCCCAGTCAACGATGTCGGAGACTTCGTAGGTGTAGCTCAGCTTGTTGCTCAGTGAGCTGTTGTCGCCCAGCAGATAGGTTGTTTGGTTGATAAGCTGACCCTTGTAACCGTAGGGCTTGGCGTATTCAAAACCGAGGCTGGCAGCGGGCTCCCCGTTGTTGCCATTGTGGTCTTGAATGATAGCTGTCGCACCTGCACGTGCCACCCAGCCGTGTTTGCGGGTGCTGACACTTTCTTCATTGAGTATCTGATCGATTTTGATCACGCCCAGGGCGCCGAGCCCTTCGTCAGCAAGAATCCCCGCAGACTCGAACACGGACTCGATGTCTTGATACCAACCGGTGCGATACTCTTCTTCACCCAGGCGAGAGCGGTATTCCTGTTCTCGGTTGATTATCTGTGCGACCTCTAGCATGGTCTGGTCGTTGGGGTAGACCTGAAGAAGTGCAAACTTTTGAAACTCCTCGGCCAGCCTGAGCGCTTTGGCAAGAGGCGTGGCATTGATCACACGACCATAACCTAAGCCGAGCGTGGCATTCGCCGCGAGTTCCTCGACGCTGTTTGGCAGATAGTCTATCGCGGCGCCGCCGAACCAAAACAGGGGTGAGCCTTGCTTCAGGTACTTGTCGTAACTGCCACTTAAGTTCGCGCCGATGTTGTCGCGCGTGCCGCTGTCATCCTTCGCCAGTGAACCGCCAATATTTCCCTGTATTTTTCTGACCCGCTGGACGCTGGAATTGACGCGCTCAAAATTCACGTTGAGATTAAGATTTGCACTGTCTCCAATAGGGGCCGCGTCATCTTCAGCCTGATCGCTGGCGTTCTCAGCACTGTTGGCAGCGCGGAAAGAGCCATTGATGTAGGCATTTTCATAGCGGCTGTTCGGGTCAATGTAGTCTTCAAGCGTAATGGCGTTTACCGATGTTGTGCCCAATGCACACATCGAAAGCGAGAGGACAGAGAATTTAGATATACAGTTCATGCGTAGCTCCGGAAAGCGCTAGATAATTGCGTAATTCGTGATAAACATCACAGTGCGGACACTAGCACCGCACCTCAGCTGTCTATATTTCCGTCTGTTTAGGAAGCCTCATCTTATTGCGGTGATGAGCCTTTGTCATCAGTCCGTTTGATCCGAGGGATCGCTTCATCTGTATCGTGATGTACACAGCATGCTGGAGTCTGCTCAGGCCTTGTTTGTGATCGCTAACAGGATGATAGTATTATGATTACTGGATGTGTCAGGCTGATCGAGCGAGCGGTGTTTTTCCCCCTAACTTCCGAGCTGAGGCTTGAATTTGTGGTCGCTTTTGCATAATTTGAAATATTCCAAAACTGAAATGACAAATAAGAGATAATTGTTGGCATAAATCGTTGCTGTAATCTGAGACCGCCACTCTCGTACCAGGTTGCATATATAAGAGAGTCATTTAAGGCATTTCATGGGATTCACCGATTCTACTAAGCAGCAAGGCATTGATGAGCTTCGCTCTATTCTTCTGGGTGACGATCGGCGTGCAATGGATGCACTGAGGGAGCAGCTAAATCAACAAGAGCAGCTGCTGGCGAGCTACCGTGAAGAGTTGGAGTCAAACAAGTCACTGATCAATGCCCTGAACGACCGAGTGGGTGATGAAGACGCGCTCCGTGAGTCTGTGGTGCCCGTGCTGTCAGACGCCATCAAACAAGTTGAAGCGCGTGACCCACGCCCCTTGGCCCGGGCACTGTCCCCCTTGGTTGTCAGCAGTATCCGGCGTGAAATCACAAATTCCAAAGACGCCATGGTTGAGGCGCTCTACCCGATAACGGGGCGTCTGGTCAGTGCAGCGGTGAAGAACTCCGTCGCGTCAATGATGGAGTCAATTAATCGCCGTGTGGACGAAGCGACCTCGGCGAGGATACTGACGGCGAAGTTTCGCGCTTGGCGCAGCGGTGAGCCTGTGTCTGCCTATTTGATATCGCAGCCCGGTGAGGTTGAATTTCACAGCGCGATGTTGATGGAACGAGACACTGGCGCGCCTGTCTGCCATGTTGACCCTCAGGGCGAAGAACTGGAGACTCAGGGGCACAGTAATTTGGTGAGCGGGTTGCTGGCCGCTTTGTCTAACCTGACTGAGGAAGTGTTCACGGGTGAGAACGATGAGCTGCGCACACTGGACCTCAACGGACGTAAGATCACGCTGCGGCGGTCACTGAAACACCTACTGGTTGTCGAATTCGTGGGCACGCTGAGTGCAGATCAGCACCGACAAATAGACGAACATTTCACCGAAATTGTCTGCTATTCCGAGAGTGACAGTGCGCCCGAACTTGTCTCTGAGCTGCAAAATCTCATCACCGAGCCCGCCGCAGCGGATGGTCCTGCTCAAGGTGCAAAAAGGCACTTGTGGATGGGTCTGGGTATTGTTGCGGTCGCGTTGCTTACATGGTCGTTGTTAGCGGCTTGGCAGCGGGAGAAGCTGGTTGACGCCGCCGCGGAGTTGCAACTGAAAATCCGCGACACCGGTGCGCTGGGTGCCTATCCCATTACTGTCATCGCTCGTCAGGAGACTCGAAGCTTGAAGGCCGTTGGCCTGATCCCCGAAAGCCATGATCCACTTGCACTGCGATTGCAATGGCAGGAGTGGGTCGGCGGCTACCCTTTGACTGTTGAGTTGGCAGCCATAGCTGACGCCGCGCGAACAGAGCAGCTGGAGCGTAAACTGGGCGTATTACGAGCTGAAAACAGAGCATTGCGGCTGCAAGATCAATACAATTCTGATTCGAAAGTCGTTCAGTCTCCGCGCGCGCAGTTGGGCGCTCTGTTGGAAGGCGTGTATTTCGAAGTAGACAGTGCAGGGCAGCTTATTGATAGTGGCAATTCAACCCTGTTGCTGCGCCGTGTCGCTCGACTCCTGTCTGCTGATCACTCGCGCCTGCACGTGATCGCCGTGGTTCCTGAGCACAACTTAGAAAACGATTGGCATGCCCAGCAAGTAGCGACCTTGCTAGAAGAGCTCGGGGTTCAACGCTCCCAGCTGGACATTGGGGTGCAGCCCAGCAGCAGTGCCCTGGACGGTGATAACAAAGTGATCTTGGAGTTGGTGGTGCCACTGCAATGAGGGCCAAGAAAATACTCTTAGCAGGCTCCGCAGCCGTGGGCAAAACGTCCTTATCTAGGCGGCTAAAATTCAACAGTTTTGAGGTCGACTACAAATCAACAATCGGCGTTCAGTTACATGAGCTCAAAATCGACATCGACGGTGTTAAGGTGACCTCTGTACTGTGGGATACCGACGGTCATTTTGGCGAAGCGATATTTGACGCTGTGTACGCCAAGGGTTCTGCCGCGGCGATTTTGATGTGTGATGTCACGCGGCCTGACACGGTTGTGAACATGCTGAATATAGCGAACAAATTCGACGAAGTATTTCCTGGCCGTCCGAGCCTGTGCATTGTCAATAAAATCGATCTGCTTGAGCCCTCGGCCGTTTTAATTAATGAGATAAAGTCGCACACTGATCACTTGGCGCTGTGCAGTGCCAAGCACGGAACAGGTGTGCAGAGCGCGTACGAATCCCTCGTAGAGCAATTATTGCGAAGAGAGCTGGATTGGTGATCGGCGTGGATGAGAATACGCTGGTAGACCTTGGCCTATTGGGTATTTCCACGCTGGACGAGCAATACGTCGTCACGCAGGCAAATGGACAATTGGCACAATGGCTGAAAGTGGGGGAGATCGCCACGGAGTGCTCACTGCCTCTCATTGGCTTGTCCGATGAATTGTTGGCTTTGCGAGCACGTCCTGGCACAAAACTCAATTTACCCGATCTGTCTTTCGGTGAGAATCAGCAGCAGCATTTCCACACGGTCAATATTTTTTGGAACGAGCAAAACAATTGTTTTGTCGTGATGACCACAGTTGTCAATGCCAAAGAAAATTACCTGGTCAACGCAACACAGCTCACGCGTGCTAAACACTATTTTGACGAGCAACTGCTTGTCGAACGACGTCATTTTCGCCGTATCTACGAGCACAGCCCGCAATTGGCCGTTTGTTTTCATGAAGACGGACACGTAGTCGCAGTGTCTGAAGAGCTAAAAAACCGATACCTGGGCGGCGTAGTTCCCGCTGTAGTGGGCGCGGGTTTGCCCTCTGAGAATACCTTGCAGGCAATTGTCGACAGTGCGGCTTGGCAGCGGGTGTGGTCTGGTGAGCGGGTTGAACGCATAGCGTTGCAAGTGTCTAACACTGAGGGGGAGAGTCGCGATCTCTTGCTTTCTGGTGCGCGAGAGGCGCGGCCACACATCGGTGGGTATGAAGCCTATTTTGTTCTTGTCGATGTGACTGAGCGCAACCAGGCCATTGTTGGTTTGCAGGAGCGCGGCAGCGAGTTGGAAGAACTCTCCAGTCGGCTGAAAGTGTCGAATCACCGCTTTGAGCAATTTGCCACGGTCGCCGCGCATGATCTGCTCACACCGCTGCGCCGTATCTCACGTTTGTCTCAAATTATCGGTGACGAATTCAAAGACACGACTTCAGAGCTGCTGCGCTCCACCTTGGAAGAGCTGAATAAATCAGCGTACCAAGGGCGAAAATTGGTCAACGACGTGATGGAGCTCTCCCGTGTCACGGCAATGTCTTCTAGTCGCGAATTATTGGTGCCAGCGGATATCATGCGCGTCGTTGAGGACGAATTCACCTTTGACCTGCAAGAAATCAATGCGAGCTTTTGTTACGAAGGAGAAGATGTCGCGCTCGAAGCGGATGAGACGCTGCTCTTTCAGATCTACAGAAACCTCGTCTCCAACGCGATTAAATACCGGGATCTAAAACGTGAGCTGCGCATTGTGCATCGAATGGTGCAGACCGACGCTGGCTTCTGCCTCGAGGTCTCTGACAATGGGCGTGGATTCGACAGCCAGAAATACGATGTCTTCAGCGCATTTGTGCGGCTGGTGTCCAAGCAGGAAGTGCAGGGCACAGGCATCGGTCTTGCCATTGTCAAAGAGGCGGCTTCTAATCTGGGGTGGCGCGTCGAGGTGAGGGCCAAAGAAGGGCTGGGCGCTACGTTCTATCTGTATTGCGACGGTTGATCACAGCAACATCCCTGCTTAATCCAAATTGTGCCTAATTCAGGCGGCTCAATCCTAAACTTAGCTGCACCACACTACCGCCACAGTGGCGGTAGTGCTCGTCGGTGTCCCGTTAGCTAGGTGACAAGCCACGCAGTCGCTCGGAGCGGCGGCGAATCAGCTCGAGCACAGTTAACAGGGCAATGGATATGATCACCAAAATAGTGGCCACGGCCAATATTGTCGGCGAAATCTGCTCCCGAATACCGGAAAACATCTGACGCGGGATCGTGCGTTGTTCGGCGGCAGCCATTTGAATCACCACCACAACCTCATCGAATGATGTGATAAAGGCAAACAGAGCCCCGGAAATTACACCGGGCATAATCAGCGGCATTTGCACTTTGAAAAAGGTGCGTGAAGGTGTTGCGCCCAAGCTCTGAGCTGCTCGCACCAGGCTTTGATCAAAACCCACAAGGGTGGCTGTCACAGTGATGATGACAAAAGGCGTTCCGAGCACCGCGTGAGCGAGAATGAGCCCAGGAAAAGTATAAGCCAAGCCCAGTGCGCTGAAGGCTTTAAAGGCACCGGCTGCCGTGATAACCAGTGGGACAATCATGGGCGATATCAACAACGCCATGATTTTGCTCTTCCACGGCATTTCCGAACGACTCAGACCGATGGCGGCCAATGTGCCTATAGTGGTCGAGATAATGGTTGCGCAGATTCCGATAAAAAAGCTGTTGCGCATGGACCGTAGCCATTGAGCATTTGCCCAGGCGTCCGCCCACCAGCCCTCGGTGGCCTCCGGGTTCCGCATGCCGTTGGTCAGTATGTCTTTGTACCAACGCAGCGAATAAGCATCGGGATCAAGGCTCAACATGCCGGAGGTAAAGGAAAAATAGGGCTCAACATTGAAGCTGAGCGGAATGACAATAATGATCGGCGTGATCAGGAATATAAATATCAACGCACAAAGAGCGCGGAACGTGTAATACCACAGGCGTTCGCCCGTGCTGGCGTAAATTGGAAGTGACATCTTCTACCCCAGCTTCATGTTGTCAATGCCGACGAATCGGTCGTATACCCAATACAGCGTCATCACTACGATCAGTAAGACTCCTCCAAGTGCAGCGGCAAGATTCCAATTGAGAGAGGACTTCATGTGGAAGGCGATAATGTTGGAAATCATTTGTCCGTCTTGTCCGCCCAGCAGCGCAGGCGTTATGTAATAGCCAATGGCAACTATGAAAACAAGAATTGCTCCCGCCCCTATCCCTGGCACTGTCTGAGGGGCATAAACTCGCCAGAAAGTTGTCCAGTTTGTCGCACCCATGCTCTTGGCGGCCCGCACATAGGTGGGGGGTATCGCGCGCATGACGGAGTAGATCGGCAGGATCATAAAAGGCAACAGAATATGTGTCATGGCGATGAGCGTGCCAAGCCTGTTGTATATCAGGGAATAGCGATTGCCGTCATCAGTTAAGCCGATAAAAACAAAGAGATCATTGAGCACCCCCTGCGACTGAAGCATCGCTATCCAGGCGGTGGTCCTGACCAAGATAGACGTCCAAAAAGGCAGTAGCACCAAAATCATCAGCAGGTTTGAAGTGCGCGCAGGCAGATGAGCCATCAAATAGGCAATCGGGTAGCCCAGCAGCAGACAATAGAGTGTCACTTGCAATGAAATGTACAGTGTCTTGATCAGCAGTGGAATGTGTATTCGCCGTGTTTCTGGCTGAGCGACAAAACTGCCATCGGCGGTTTGTTTGTAGTCCAGTGCATTGGCGTAGTAGCTCAAGGTCCAGGTTCGCGATGCAACTTTCATGGCCCTCCACACGGCGGGGTCAGCCCATTTCTTTTTGACTTTTATCAGTGATTCTTTAAAAGGTTCTTCGAGTTTGGCAGCTTTTCTGGCAGAGCCCGTGAACAACGACCTCGTGCCCGAGAGTTCCCGGTTAACCCGTGTGGCCGCTTGGCCAATAGTTTTTTCCTTGCGTGCCACCACCAAATCTGCAACCAAAGCAGCGTACATTTTTTCGCTGGGCTCCGATTTGCTGTCCCAATTCGACAATTCAATGCTGGTCTCGGGCATGATTTTCGAGAAGGTCGCATCGTAAAAACCGAGAGAGAGAAAAATCGCTATAGGGATAATAAAGGTGACCAATAAAAACAACAGCATGGGCGATACCAGCAAAAAGGCACGCATGCGGTTGCGAAAGAGAGCTGCATCGAGCGCTTTCTTCAGGGGCGTGCCATCTGCCGCAAGCACGGCGGACTCAGCTGCTATATCACTCATTCAATGGTCCAGTCGGTGTTGGTGGATCTGGCGTACAGCGCTTAGATATTCTAAAAAAGGCACGGCCGATTGCCGTGCCTTGCTTGCTAACCCTTAAAGAGAGAGCCAAGCGTTGAAACGCTCGTTCAGCTCATCTTGGTTGTCGGCCCAAAACTCAAAGTCATTGGCGATGGCGGTGCCAAAGTTAGCGGGCGCTGTTGGCATGTGAGTGCCCATATCCAATTCGGGTTTGCCGTTGTAGTGACCGATAAGAGGAGCGGACGATTTACGTGCTGGGCCGTATGAAATCCAGCTCGCTTGTGCGGCCAATTGTGTTGTCGACGTGGAGAAGGCCAAGAAGTCCATGGCGGCCTCTTTGTTCGGTGCGCCTTTGGGCATAACCCACAGATCCATGTCGAAAACCTGTGCGTCCCAGACCACTTCAAAGGGTTTTCCCTCGGCGGCCATTGCATTAAAGATTCGACCGTTATATGCCGTAGTCATCACGACTTCGCCGTCTGCCAGAAGTTGTGGTGGCTGCGCGCCTGCTTCCCAGAAGATCGAGCTGCCTTTGATGGTGTCAAGTTTGGCAAATGCGCGGTCAACGCCTTCCGGCGTGGAGAGTACATCGTAGATATCAGCGGCAGCTACACCGTCAGCTGAGAGTGCCATCTCCAAGTTTGCTTTGGGGGTTTTACGCAAGCCACGCTTGCCGGGGAATTTCTCCAGGTCGAAAAAATCACCGATAGTGCTAGGGGTGCCTTCTACCACGGAAGAGTCGTAGGCGTAGATGGTCGACCAGACAATGCTAGCAACAGCACAGTCCTGCAGCGCGCCGTCTATAAAGTCATCTTCAGCCGGCGTGCCGTCATCGCCCGCGGGCAGAGCACTGGTATCGAGTGTCTCAAGCAGACCTTCGTCACAGCCTCTGACTGCGTCAGAGAGTTCGACGTCGACCAGATCCCAAATAACGTTGCCAGCGTCTACCTGGGCTTTAACTTCAGATAAACCACCGCTGTAGTCTTCAGAAACAATGTTGTTGCCCGTTTTGGCCATCCAAGGTTTGTGGTACGCCTCTATCTGCGAGGTGGTGTACGCGCCTCCCCAAGAGACGACAGTGATTGTATCGGCCGCGTTTGCAGCGCCCATGGCAAGTGCAGCGGCGACGCCTAAGCTAATTTGATTAAGTTTCATGTAATACTCCCTACAGGGGTGTGCCCGATTAAATCTATGGACTTGGCGGTATCGGGTGGTTCTCTGCCCAAATCCTCAACTGGCCGACGCTAAGATTTTAGCTGTCTTCCTCAAGATCGAGAGCGCGGCAATCTTCAGGGATCCAACTCACGTGAGTTGTCTGACCCTGTACCAGCGCTTTTTGATTGGTGTTGTTCGGCATTTTGACAATGAACTCATTGTGGCCGTGCACGTCCATTCGGCAGCGAATGTGATCGCCGAGATAGATCAACTCCAGCACTTTCGCGCTGATGGTTTTGTCAGACGCGGTGTCTTCTATCTTTACCCGCTCGGGGCGAATCGAGAGCAGGGTTTTTTTATTGATCCCCGCACAGTTGACCGCCAGTGCCTCGCAGGTTGCGCCGTCGGCAAATGCCACCGTCGCTATGCCATTGTCGATACCCTTAACAACGCCTTCTAGCTTGTTGTTCTCACCGATAAACTGGGCCACAAAACTGTTGTCGGGTTTTTCATAGAGCGTGGCTGGATCTGCCAGCTGCTGAATACGACCGTCCTCGAACACTGCGATGCGATCTGACATGGTCAGTGCTTCGGATTGGTCATGGGTCACATAGACAATGGTGACACCCAATGACTCGTGTATGTGTTTGATCTCGTATTGCATTTGTTCGCGCAGCTGCTTATCTAGCGCGCCCAGGGGCTCGTCCATCAACACCAGTTCTGGGTCGAACACCAGCGCGCGGGCGACGGCGATTCGCTGTTGCTGTCCTCCGGACAGCTGTCCAGGACGGCGGCCACCAAAAGCACCCATTTGCACCATGTCTAACGCGCGCTTAACTTTTGTTTCCACGTCGGGTTTGGACATGCCGCGAACTTGCAGGGGGAAGGCGAGGTTTTCGTGCACGCTCATGTGCGGGAACAGGGCGTAGTTTTGAAAAACCATACCGATGCCGCGTTTGTGCGGAGGGATGTTATTGATTGGCTTGCCGCCAAGCTTGATCTCACCGTGGGTGGCTGTTTCAAAGCCGGCGAGCATCATCAAGCAGGTTGTTTTACCGGAACCCGACGGGCCCAGCATGGTGACAAATTCTCCGCGTCCAATGGAAAGATTGAGGTCTTTTACAACCAAGGTTTCACCGTCGTAGCTCTTTTGAACTTTTTCGAAGGCGACAAAGGCGTCGTTTCCGTCACTGCTTGTCATTCTACCGTTGACATCCCATCTGATAGTGCTCCCACTGGTTCTAATGACGTATCATATATATATGAGTTGCATACGCCGTCAGAGTTAAGGGCAACAACAATGCTGCCGATCTCGAATCACTGTATCCGTTAATTGTGGGTGAGTGCAAGCGTTTGAAATGTTGCCGGAAAGTCAAGAGCGGTTCGACCCCTGTCGTGATCCGCTTGAGCTATATACCGGTAGAAATGCTGCGCTGCAACCAAAGCGTATCACGGGGCAGGGCTTGCGGATTCAATTTCCTCCATGATTTCCATCCACGTCAATTCAACAGAATCCAGTTCATCTTTAGCGCTGGCCTGTTGCAAAAGCATCTCTTTTAATTCATCGGAATGACTGCTTTCATACAATTCTGGCTCTGCCAACCGGCTTTCTAACGTGCCAAGCTTGGCTTGCAGTGTTTCCATGGTGCGTTCGATTTTTTTCAGCTTGTTGCGCAGAGGCTGCAGTTTTTGCCGGGCTTGCGCCTGCTCGCGGCGCAGCTCTTTTCGATCCGGCTTGTCTTGCTGCACTGCGGCAGAATCATTGTTCGATTTGCGCTCCTGCAGCAACCAACGGGCGTAGGCATCGAGATCATCTTCGTACACTCGGGCGCCCTGCTGGGCGACCAGCAACAGCTTGTCGCAGCACACCCGCAATAAATGCCGGTCGTGCGAGATCAGCACAACTGCACCCTCAAACTCCTGTAAGGCAGTGGATAGCGCGTGGCGCATCTCAAGATCAAGGTGATTGGTCGGCTCATCGAGCAGCAACAAATTGGGCCCGTGGCGCACCAGCAGTGCCAGCACTAGGCGCGCTTTCTCGCCGCCGGAGAAGGGCGCGACGGGTTCAAACACACGGTCACCCACAAAACCAAAGCGCCCCAAGTGGGAGCGATGTTCGGCTTCGGTTTGCTTGGGGAAGGCGTCTTGCAGGTGTTGCAGTGCGGAGCGGTCGGTGCGCAGTTGTTCCAGTTGGTGCTGGGCGAAATAGCCTATTTGCGTCTTGTCGTGGTAATTGCAGTCGCCCGACAGCGGTGCCATTTCTTTGGCCAGGGCTTTTATCAGGGTGGACTTGCCCGCGCCGTTGGGGCCGATCAGCCCGACCCGGTCGCCGGCGCGCAGGTCGAGCGAGACACTCTTCAGGATGGTTGTCTCGCCGTAACCCAGTTGGGCTTTGTCCAGTTGCAGCAGCCGCTCGGGCAGGTCCTGCGGTGGAGTGAATTTGAAAGAGAAGGGTGAATCTACGTGTGCAGCGGCAATCACACCCATGCGCTGCAGGGCCTTGACCCGGCTTTGCGCTTGTTTGGCTTTGGATGCCTTGGCCTTGAAGCGGATGACGAAGCTCTCCATGTGAGCGATTTCGCGCTGCTGCTTCTCGTGTGCTGCCTGTTGGTTGGCGAGTTTGGCGGCGCGCTGGGCCTCGAATTCGCTGTAGTTGCCGCTGTATTGGGTGATCTGCTGCTGTTCAAAATGCACGATGTGATTGACCACCGCGTCGAGGAACTCTCGGTCGTGCGAGATCAACAACAAGGTGCCGTCGTAGCGCTGCAGCCATTGCTCCAACCAGACCACCGCGTCCAGGTCCAAGTGATTGGTCGGCTCATCGAGCAGCAACAGATCACTGCGGCACATCAGCGCTTGGGCGAGGTTCAGGCGCATGCGCCATCCGCCTGAGAATTCGTTCAGGGCGCGCGGCAGATCAGTTTGCGCGAAGCCCAGCCCCGACAGCATTTGTGCGGCGCGGGCCTCGACGGTGTATGCGCCGGCGGCTTCGAGCTCGGCCAGCAGGCTGGCGTGCCGCGTGCCGTCGTTGTTCGCCTCCGCGGTGGCGGCCAGTCCCTGCAGCCGTCGCAGCTCGAAGTCGCCGTCGATGGCGTGTTCCAGTGCGCTGCGGTTCGAGGATGAAGTCTCCTGAGCGACGTGGGCAATGGTCCACTCTCGGGGCACGTCAATGGTGCCAGCATCCACTTCCACCAAGCCCCGCAGCACCGCCAAAAAGGAGCTCTTGCCGCAGCCATTGGCGCCGGTGATGCCCGCGCGTTGACCGGGGTGTATGGCGAAGTTGGCGTTGCTGAACAGCATCTGCGTGCCGCGTCGCAGGGCAAGCTCCGTTGCGCGAATCATGATCGAGCCCCTCCGCATGCTGCGTTGGCCCAGCGGGCAAGGGACGGAGAGTAGAGCAGTGACATGCGACGACCACAGATGATAGGGGAGACCAGCCGCCCATGTTATAACAACTCGCCACAACAAAAGCCTGATAAATCCATCTTGTCTTTTTCAGGGCAGAGGCGAGCTTGGATATTGTTTTCAAATCCTTTTTAAATCAATACTATAAAGTCGCTATGCAGTTCTGTAGCTCTCCGCTTTGCGCGATCGTAGTGTGCACCAGCGGTCGGCAAGTATTGATGATGAAAGAACAGTTATCCAGGTGGGGAACGACCTTGCAAACCATAGAATTTGACGTGATTGCCGTCGTGCGATCGGATTATCAGCAGAAATTCGCCATCCCGCGCCAGCCCAATCTGGCGACGGCGGCGCGCGCTTGGCTGGATGTCGATGCGGGCTGGGTGGAGCGCGGGGCGTTGCAGGGCCTGGAGAGCGCGAGCCACCTGTGGCTGCAGTTTGTCTTCCACGCTGTGCCGACAGGGACGGCCAAGGGGCGGGTTCGTCCGCCACGGCTGGGCGGCAACGAACGCGTGGGTGTGTTCGCCACGCGGGCCACCCACCGGCCCAACCCCATTGGCCTGTCCGTCGTGCGGTTGCTCGCCGTGGAGGGCGCACGGGTTTATATCGCCGGTGCTGATCTGTTGGACGGCACCCCGGTGTTGGACATCAAGCCCTATCTGCCATGGTGTGACAGTGTGCCGGAGGCGACGCACGCCTTTGCCGGCGAGTCGCCCGAAATTTTGCAGGTGCTGTTTTCAGTGCGCGCAGAGCAAGGGCTGGCGTCAATAGGCCCCGAGCAGCGGCCGCGCATCAAGCAGTTGTTGGAACAGAGTTTGGGCCAGGACCCGCGGCCCGCCTACCAGCGCGGCGACGCCGAGCGGGTCTACGGCGTGCGCATCGCCGACTGCGAGGTGCGCTGGCAGCACCCCCAAGCGGGTGTTGTGGAGGTCTTGTCCATCGACTATAAAAGGCCATGAGGAGCTCGTCACTCGGCGCTTCTGCCAATCTTGGTTATAATCACGTTTTGACAAATTCTCTCTAGGAGTCCTCTGAAATGATCCCGCGTAATCTGATACTTACGGGAGCCGCGCTGGCGGTGTTGACCTTGAACGGCTGTGCCACGGCATACTACGGCGCATGGGAGAAGGTCGGTTACCACAAGCGCGACATCTTGCAAGAGCGAGTCGAAGACGCGCGGGACGCCCAGGCCGACGCGCAAGTTGAATTCAAAGACGCGCTGGAGCAATTTGGCAGCGTGGTCGCGATCGAGGACACGGACCTACAGCGTGCCTACGAACAGCTCAACGACGAATACGAAGACAGCCTGGCCGCTGCCGAGTTGGTGAGCGAGCGCGTGGAAGAAGTGGACGAAGTCGCCAATGCCTTGTTTGATGAGTGGGAAGGTGAGCTGGGGCAGTACACCAACGCCAAGTTGCGCAATTCCGCCAAGGGCCAGCTCGAAGCCACACGCAGCAACTACAGCACCTTGCTGCGCACCATGCGCAACGCGGAGTCCAGCATGAAACCGGTGCTCAACACCTTCAGGGACAACGTGCTCTATCTCAAACACAACTTGAATGCACAGGCTGTGGGCGCCTTGCGCGGCGAGTTCAAATCCCTGCAGACAGACGTGCAACGCCTGATCGCGGAGATGAACAAGTCCATCGCCGAGTCCGACAAGTTTATCGCCAGCATGGGCCAATAGACCGCCTTCCCCTTTAGATTTGATAGGCACACCTTGTGTTAATGCTTAAGTTGTTGTGCGCGCTGCTCGGTTACTCCTTCATGGGGTTCTGGGGCGCGTTGTTGGGTTATTTTATCGGTGCGGTTATCGAGGCCAGCCTGCGCGGTCGGATTCTGTTGACCGCGGGTGCGCGCAGCAAACGCCAAGCGGTCTTCCTGGAGACCGTGTTCCAGCTCATGGGGCGCTTGGCCAAGGCCGACGGCCGTGTCTCTGAGGCGGAGATCAAACACACCGAGCGCTTCATGACCCAGCTTGGCATGTCGGCTGAGCGGCGGCGAGAGGCGATTGGCCTGTTCCAGGCGGGTAGCGCCAGCGATTTTGATGTGGAGCGCGCGCTCAACCGCTTCACCAGCAGCTGCGGCCGGTCGGCGCACCTGACACACTTGCTGATGGTGTATCTGCTGGGTGTCGCGGTGGCCGACGGCAAGCTCGCCAGTGAAGAAGAGCTGATGATCCGCAAGATCGGCGCGAGCTTGGGCATGTCGGCAATGGCGCTGGACCGACTGATCGCCATGACCCGCGGCCAGGACCAGTTCGGCGGTGGTCGCTACCGCCAATCGGGCTCGGCGGCAGGCCAGCCCAGCACCGCCCAGGCGCTCGCGGCAGCCTACCAAGCGCTGGGGGTTGAAGCCACTGACTCCGACGCGGGGATCAAACGTGCCTACCGCAAGCTGATGAGCGAATTCCACCCGGACAAGTTGATCGGCCAGGGCGTGCCCGAAGACATGGTGCGGGTGGCGACCGAGCGCTCCCAAGAGATACAAAAAGCCTACGACGTGATCAAAAAGAGCCGGAGCAAATAACGCTTGGCCGAGCAGCCGTCTGCACTCAGCTCCCTGGCGATCGCCAACTACCGCAGCATCTTGGATCTGGTCGTGCCGCTGGGTCAGCTCAACCTGATCACGGGCCCCAACGGCTGCGGAAAATCCAATCTCTACCGGGCGCTGCGACTCATGGTCAGCGCCGCCCAGGGGCAAATCGTCTCGGCGCTGGCGGCGGAGGGCGGCTTGCCCTCCACGCTCTGGGCGGGGCCCGAGACACTGAGCCGCGCCATGCTGCGCGGTGAGCAGCCGGTGCAGGGCAGCCCGCGGCGCAACCCCGTGAGAATGAAGCTTGGCTTCGCCAGCAGTGATCTGGGTTATGCCCTCGAGCTGGGTTTGCCCATGCCCGGTGAAACAGCTTTTAACCTCGATCCGCAAATAAAATACGAGACGATATTCTCTGGCCCGCTGGCGCGGCCCGCCAGCATGTTGGTATCGCGTGACAATGCAGTGGTCAAAGTGCGCGGGCAGGGCGGCAAATGGCAAATAACCGCCAAACATTTGCAGGGTCACGAGAGCATGCTCACCCACGCTTTGGAGCCCAGTGTCGCGCCGGAGATGTTTGTGCTGCGCGAGCGGGTGCGTGAATGGCGCTTCTATGATCATTTTCGCACCGACGCAGATGCGCCTGCGCGGCGTGCCCAACTGGGCACGCGCACACCCGTGCTCAGTCACGACGGCGTAGACGTTGCCGCTGCGGTGCAAACCATCTTGGAGGTGGGCAATGGCGAGGCATTTGATGGCTTCATCGACGACGCCTTTCCCGGTGCCCGGGTGCGGATATTGTCCAGCAACGGCTTGTTTGAGCTGCAAATGGAGCAGCCAGGCATGTTGCGCGCACTGCGCGCCGCGGAACTCTCCGATGGCACGCTGCGCTATATCTGTCTGGTGGCGGCGCTGTTGTCGCCGCGCCCGCCAAGTTTTTTGGTGTTGAACGAGCCCGAGACCAGCCTGCACACCGATCTCTTGCCCGCTCTGGGCGGGCTGATCAGTGCGGCGGCGCAGAGCAGTCAAGTGCTAGTGGTATCGCACGCGCCGTCCTTGGTGCGCACCTTGTCGCAGCAGCCCGAATGCCAGGCCCTGGTCTTGGCCAAAAAACTCGGTGCCACCGGCGTGCCGGGCTTGGACATGTTTGAGCTGCCGCCCTGGCAGTGGCGCTAAGCGCCACCTGTAGGGTCAATTCATTCGACTGGCACCGTCCAACAGGCCCGCTCCGCGCCTCCACACCCCACCTGTAGGGTCGAATTCATTCGACTGGCACCGTCCAATAGGCCCACTCCCCAGCATCCATGTTGCAAGCTGCCAGATGTGCGCGCTATCGATTGGCCAAAAGAAAGTAGGGTAAATTCGACCCTATACTAAGGGAGGGTGCGTCGGCGTCGGAGTCGGCGTCGCGTTCCCGGCGCATCAGCGTGCGTAGTCGAGCAGCTGCCGGTGCAGCGCCACCGGAATTTCCACCGCTTTCCCTTGCGCCCGAATACGGTGCCGCCGGTCGCCGGGCAGGCGCGTGCCGTCCTGGCTTAACAGCTCGGCAAAGAGCTGCTCCGCGTGCGCAATATGGCCGCCGCCGGGGTTGAAGGTGCCCGGGTCTATGGCGAGTATAAACTCCCCGCCAAAGGGTGCCCCAGTATCAGCCGTATCCTGCGCGGAGGATTCGTAGCTGAACAGATCCCCCACCAAAGCGCCCGCCAGCAGCTCCACCATCAGCGCGATGGATGAGCCCTTGTACCCGCCAAATGTCAGTTGTGCTCCAGCCAAAGCGGCGGCCGGGTCGGTGGTGGGTTCACCGTTTGCATCGATCGCCCATCCCGGCGGCAATTGCTTGCCATCGCGCAGGTGCAGTTGGATCTCCCCGCGTGCCGCCACACTCGATGCCTGGTCAAACACCAGTGGCGGGCGGTCGCCGCGGGGCCAGGCAAAAGCCATGGGGTTGGTGCCAAACAAAGGCTTGTTGCCCCCAGCAGGTGCCACGTAGGCGCTGGCGCAAGTAAAGGCCAGGGCCACCAGGCCGTCTTCCGCCAGTTGCTCGACTTCGGGCCAGAGGGCCGCGATGTTGTAGGCGTTGTTCACTGCCAGGGCTGCAATGCCTTGCTCTCGCGCGATTTCCGTCAACACGGGTAGGCCTGTCTGCAGCGCGAGGGGACAAAAACCGTTGCCCGCGTCAACGCGCACCACCGCCGCTTTGGGCCGATCGAGCGTAGGCACTGCACAGGGGTTGGTATTGGCGTTTTGCAGCGCTCTCACATAGAAAGGCACGCGGAACAACCCGTGGCTGGTGCAGCCGTCGCGCTCGGCGGCCGTCAGCGTGGTGGCTATGGCACCGGCCTGGGCCTCGGAAAAGCCCTGGCCGCGCAAAGCCGCCGTGGCGAGGGGCGAGACTTTAGCCAGTGTCAGCGAAACAGCGTCGGGCATGGGGCGTATCCAAAAGTGGCAGTGGATTCGGATGTTAGCAGAAGGCGGCGCACAAGCGTTGCAGGCAGCAAATGGCCGCGCTGTTTTTTTGCGGTTATCAGGCATTGGCAGCAGGGATGAAATCCTCTAGCATCTACGTTTTTTGGATGCCCCTTATGACTGATATATCGCCAGAGACATTAGCTGCACGCGGGGCGCTGGAAGCCGACGGTAGCGTGCACCCAGTCGTACCACCGCTGCTGGCAGGCACGACGTATCTACGCGATCAACATTACCAGTTGCCCGCCGAGCAGGGATCCTACATTCGGCTCAACAACCCCGGGCAGCAGCCCGCAGAACAGCTGCTGGCCAAGCTCGAGCACGGCACGGCGGCAGCGCTGTTCGCCTCCGGTACTGCGGCGGCCTCGGCCATCGTGCTCGCCCTCAAACCGGGTGATCGCATCGTTGTGCCGCGCGTCATGTACAGCGGTTTGCGTGACTGGCTCATCACCTTCTGCGAGCGCTGGGGGCTGACTCTGGCGTTTTACGACGGCGAAAGCATCGCCAGCCTGAGCGAAGCAGTGGCGCAGGCGCCAACACAGATGGTGTGGCTGGAGACCCCGAGCAACCCGATGTGGGACCTGACCGACATCCGTGCCGCGGCACAAGTGGGCAAAGACGCCGGTGCATGGGTGGTGGTCGATTCCACTGTCGCGACACCGGTGCTAACACAGCCGCTAAGCCTGGGGGCCGATCTTGTCTTTCACAGCGCAACCAAATACCTCAACGGCCACAGCGACGTTATCGCCGGCGCGGTAGTGACCGCCCGTGATCATGAGCTCTGGCAGGCCGTGGTGCAAAACCGCATTCAAGTAGGTGCTGTACTGGGGGCTTTTGAATCTTGGCTGCTGTTGCGCGGCATGCGCACATTGTTTCTGCGGGTCCGGCAGGCGTGTGAAAGCGCTCTCGCCATCGCCCTGTTTTTAGAGCAGCACGACAAAGTATCGCAGGTACTCTACCCGGGCCTGCCAAGCCACGCGGGGCACCAACTCGCCAAGCAGCAGATGAAAAACGGTTACAGCGGCATGTTGTCAGTGCGCATTGAAGGCGGGGCGCAGGCGGCCTTGCAAGTCGCGGGCGCCTGCAAGGTCTTTTTACGCGCCACATCCTTAGGTGGGGTCGAGAGCCTGATCGAGCACCGCCGAAGCATTGAAGGAGAAGACAGTCCCGTGCCCGGCGATCTGCTGCGCCTGTCCATCGGCATTGAATCAGTCGACGATCTCAAGGCCGATTTGGCGCAAGCGCTGGCTCGTTTGTAAGTGTGCCTGTCCGTTTTGCAGATCAGTTGCCTTGCGCTAAGACCGTATTCTCCAGCTTATTATACGAAAGTAGGCTGCAGCGGTACTGCCCGTTGATGTACATCATCTGTGGGTGGCGCCTTGGCCCAGCGTGTACTGCAGCGACTTCCCGCCTGCTCAGCTATCGTGCCTTGCATGACACTGACTTCAAGCAAGCCTCCGCTGGATGCTGAGGGAGAGGGGGGCCGCTGTGTTCTTCTATCTTATTGATTTGACGTCGGTTGCTTGAAGGAAGGGGCCGCCTCCCCCGCACCGGTTGCCAATTGTTCCGCGAGCGAAAGTGCTAAAAGTCAGAGCGGTCGCACAGCAGTCTTTGGGCAGTGGCCTCTGAAAGAGTGTTTCGTCACCACAGTGTTTTCAGTCATTCTCGAAACTGTACTCTTTAGTATGGAAACCCTCCGCCGCTAGCGAATCAAGAATTTTATTCGCACAGCAATATCAGTGAGGGAACATTTGATGACAGCCATTGCGTCAGAGTCTGTAAAAGACGAGAGCGGCCACAAGGTAGAGAGCGTGCCTTTCCAGTTTACTGGCAAGGGATTTGAATATTTCAAGATAGCGATCGTCAATATCATTTTGACAATACTGACACTGGGCATCTATTCGGCTTGGGCCAAGGTCCGCACCACCCAGTATTTCTACGGCAATACGCTGCTCAAAGATGCAGGCTTTCGCTACACCGCGAAGCCCCTGACCATACTGTACGGCCGGATCATCGCTCTCGTCGCCTTTGTTGTTTTCTTAGTCTGTCAGCGATTTATGCCCAATGCGGCGTCTGTCATGATGCTGGGGCTCTTCGCTCTGATGCCGGTGATCATCGTGCGCAGCATGGCATTTGATCTGGCCAACAGTGTTCACCGGAATGTTCGTTTTGGCTTCAAAAAGGATTATACAAGAGCTTATAAAGTCTTCTTGTTGCCCTTTGTGCTTTTGTTTGCGCCTATACTCGCCGTTGTATTTTTGGTTTTCGGCGGCAGCGATGCGAGTGCAAACGGCGAAGTTGGTGCAGTGTTGATGGCGGCTTCGACGTTGCTTTTCATCGCCTGCATTCCGTTCTTCAAATACCTGGCCACGAAATTCATGGTTGACAGCTGCCGCTACGGCACCAGTGCCTTCCAGTACACCGGCGGAGCAGGTGGATTTTACAAGCTCTATCTGGGCACCTTTTTGGTCGGTCTGGTCATGGCTTTAATTGCTATCGCGGTCGTAATGGTGTCGGGCTCAGGTGCCACACTTGCAAGCTATGCGGCATTGGCGGGGTCTCAGTCCGACGCTATCAACCCGATATTACTCGGTGCTTCTATCGTGCCTATGCTGCTGGGCGGTCTCATGCTGCTTGCGTGTTACTGCTTGGTGTTTGCGTTCTTCAGTGCCAAACGCTTCAACCTGATTTACAACAACAGCCAGCTCGACGGTGAAAACCAGTTATCAGCCAATATGCCCGTGTTCGGTCTGACGGCATTGTACATGAGCAATATGTTGATCCTCAGCCTTACTTTGGGGCTTGGTTTTGCCTGGGTAAGGGTGCGCAGCGCACGTTATCAGCTGGCGCATTTGACGCTCGAGCCGGTGTATTCCCTGGATGAGTACGTCGCCGCGCAACAGAGCAAAGTCGGTTCGCTCGGTGAGCAAATGGGTGAAGTTTTCGACATGGAAATTGGCATTTGATTTTAGCCGGCCATTACAGTCCAGCGGGGCAGTCATCTCACTGTCCCGCTCGGCTTGAGCTCGGTGACGACGGTCGGGTCTCTATTGTTGGCAGTGGGGTCGACAGTGAGGTTGACAGTGATAGGGTGCCTTTCGAATTTGGGGCGCTGGATGTCAGCGATCGCCTGGGCAATACCACGCGTTTGATCAACTTCCCCGACGGCAGTTGCTTCGAGACAAACGACAATAGCTCGGTGGATCAGTGGCTCTCTAAAGTGGCGCCTATGCGACTGGCGGGCATACTGCACATGCTGGAATCGAAGCTACGATTTGCCGTACCGGCTCTGGTGCTGGTCGTGGCGTTTTGTTATGGCTTCGCCACTTTTGCTCTGCCGTGGTTGAGTGGGCGGGCGGCGTATGCGCTGCCGGTGTCAGTCTGTCACTCGCTGGGGCAGGGCACTTATGGCATTCTCGAAGAGCATTTCCTGACAACGTCTAACTTGTCCGTCAAAAGGCAGCGTGCATTGCAGGCGCTGTTTAAACGCTACGCGCCTGTTGGCAGTGGCTTTCAATACAGTTTGCATTTCAGTGGCAGTGAGAACTTGGGCGCGAATGCTTTGGCGCTGGCTGATGGGTCAATCATCGTGACCGATGAGCTGGTCGAACTGGCGTCCAACGATTTGGAAATCGTGGGTGTATTGCTGCACGAGATCGGCCACGTCGAAAAGCGGCACGGGCTTAAGTCTGCCATCCAAAGCAGCGCCTTGACCTTGATCATGGTCAGCGTTTTTGGCGACATCAACAGCGCGAGCTCGCTGCTCGCAACGTTGCCAACCGTATTGATGCAGTCGAGCTATTCACGCGGCATGGAATCGGAGGCCGATCGTTTTGCGGTGGGATATATGTTGCGCCATGATCTAGACGCATTGCCATTTATAGACATGTTAGAAAAGCTCCAGGGCGATGATGCGCATTTCGCCGTGCTCAAGTACGTGACCAGTCATCCCATGGGGGAAGACAGGCTTGAGCCATTGCGCAGGATCGTCGACGCAGGCCGCTGAATTGTAGGGCTGCTTGGGCGCAGGCGCCCCGGCGGCGGGCCCGCAATCGCACGCTGAACCCACTGCTGCCCATCACACAAACCCAAACCCCATACAGATCCCAGTAGGGCCGACAAGCCGAAGGCGCCTCGGCGGCATGCCCCGCAAACGTACACTGAAGCCATCGTGCTCCGCCACACAGATCCAATCCCACGCCATTCCGAAGGGCAGATTGGCCCTAGGCGGCTTGGCGGCATAGCCCTCATACCACGCGAAGAGAGGCCGAGTTTCTGCCGCCCTTGGGCTTTCGGCGCAGGCCGCCCCTTGAATCCGCGCTGCGCATCCCCATCAAGGACTTAAGTTGTTGCAGCGGGCCTGCACGGCCGTCAAGGCTGTGCGATAATGTCCGATTACTTTTTCAATTGCTAATTTGTGGAGCGAAGCATGGATTTCTTTATTTCATCAGCGTATGCGGAGGGTGCTGGCGCGGGTGCTGGCGGTGATATTTTTGGTCTGGCCCTGCCGTTGATCCTGCTGGGTGTATTCTATTTTCTGATGATTCGCCCGCAGCAAAAGCGCGCCAAAGAGCATCAAGGCATGGTTTCGGATCTTAAGAAGGGCGACGAGATCATCAGCGGCGGCGGCCTCGGTGGCACTGTCACGGCTGTGGGCGATGTATTCGTCACCGTTAAAGTGGCCAACAACGTGGAAGTTCGCGTGCAGAAGCAGTCGGTCGCCAGTCTGTTGCCCAAGGGCACTTTGAAAGACGCCTGATCGTCCCACATCGCTCGGCGCCCCGGCGCCGGGATGAGCAACCCAGCAGATCATCTTCATGAATCGATACCCCTTGTGGAAGTACCTGTTGTTGGCCGCCGTGCTGACAGTAGGCTCCCTCTTTGCGCTGCCCAATCTCTACGGCAACGACCCCGCCGTTTTAATCTCCCCCCGCCAAGGTGAGCCCGACCAGGCATTGGTCGACAAGGCCTTGGCAACGGCCAGGGCTGTTGTCCAGGGCGAGGTGAGCGCTGAGTTGTTGGAAGAGCGCATTGAGCTGCGTTTCGCCAGTGTCGGTGATCAGACGGTGGCACGGGATGCGATCGATGACGCGCTGGGGCGCGACTACATCACCGCGCTCAATTTGATATCCGCCGCCCCGGAATGGCTGCGCGGCATCGCTCAGCCCTTGTATCTGGGGCTTGATTTGCGCGGCGGTGCGCTCGTCCTTGGCAGCCTGCTCGCTCATGACCGCGTCGACCCAAGCTTTGCCGCCATCGCTGTCGCGGGCGGTGATCTGCAGATCGCCGTATTGACGCGACAATAAGGTGAGTGC
>JAWSVD010000176.1:0-22810 GCA_033852095.1 Granulosicoccaceae bacterium
TTCAGCATCTCCTCATCGTATATCAAAGTGCACTGATTCAATCAGCAGCTCCCTAGCCAGCATGACCATAGAGCAGCAGTCGATCAAGCATTGCCTTTGAGGGCGACCAAAAAGCCTGCAAAAACCCATCAGACACAAGCCTTTGAGACAATTTTAAACTTTAGGGTCTAAATCAACCGTTTTTGCATAACATTGACTGCTTCACAAAAGAAACACTCAGGGGAGTACATCTGATTTTGCAGCCGCTACACTCCTCGCAATCGTGGAATCAGAGCAGCTGGAATGAGACACACCATACGGAAGCCCTTGTCGATCATCGGCTCAATAATTTTGCTGAACGGCTGCGGCGGAGGAAACGGCGAAAGTGACCTACTAGGCGCTGAAGAAGAGTATTACGGCGGCGAATACGAAGAAATAAATTATTCATACGAATCCCTGTACAACCTCCAGCACTTCGCCTCTGCCAGCACGCAAGTACCGGCTGTAAACAAGCCTCTGACGCAAGCCACTAGCCCTGAGTTGATGCGGGCGATCGAGTTGCAGGTGTTCGAGACCGAATTTGATAGCGGCAACAGCGCACCCCATTATGCCGCCTGGTCTTCAATGAACTTGCACAATTACAGTGAAGGATCGCCGTACCGTAAAACTTATTCTTGCCAAGAATACGCGGCGGATGCGAGCTACTACGAGCCAAGCAGCGGTCAGGGCACGTATACCGTTGTGAGCGAGCTCACCGCGGATTTCACAGGCAGCGTGGAAATTGAATTTGACGATTGTGTGATTAACGGTAAGGCACGCACAGGAAGTCGAAAAGTCACAGTTTTGGAAAGTTCCGCTGAGCACGGTTATTACTCTGGGGACCCTTCCCCTCATTTTCGCTTGGAATTCAGCGACTATTACTGGGGTGATAAGGCGCTGACGCACTACCTCAATGGCAGTGTGACATATCGAGAAGAACCAGGCGCCAGTTACCAGAAGCCGTATAGCAGCCTCAGCAATTTCACCCTGCTACAAAAGAACAAACCAAGCATTGAAGCCCGCGCAATTTCGACTCGCTGCAGTGAAGACTCCGCCAACTATGAATTAGGCTGGCGCTGTGAGATAGCGTCAGGAGAAATAGCGCTCGGCGGATTCGGGTCTTACAGCGTAAGAAGTGTGTCCCCTAACTATGGGTCACTGTGGTCAAACAACAGTAAAATTGATTTCAGCGACAGCAATGACAACCGCTTTGTCTACTGGGCCAACGGCACAGAAAAGAAAATGACATGGGTGACACCCAACAACCATGAGAGTACTTTTGTGGTGGCTTATAACTCAGATATTTTCGAGCCCGTTGGAAACGATTCGAACCTCAGCACAGCTGAACTCGAAACCCGAGTATTGGCAACTGAGTTCGAGGCATGGGAAAACAAGTCCTACGCCTACATGAGCGACGAATTTATCTTGTTCAAAGAACCCGGCGCCAGCACCGTTGACGCCATCAGATCCACGACCCAACAGCGCCGTTCAATAGACCTAGTGGATGCTGCCTATGACGTAAGCGTAAATGTCATCGGTGACATGCTGCATTCAGGGCACGATGGCGCCGTCCGTAGCGTAGCCTTGGCAGACCCGCAGTTAATCAGCCACAAGACAGAAATCGGTTTGGGGAAAATCGTGGAAGTGTACGGCGATCAGGTTGTCGGCTACACGACACCGGGTGAGGACCAGCGCTTTATAAACCGAATACACTACACATGGGATTCAACAAACAATCGCATACTCGACACGACATCCGTTGATTATGGCGCAGACGCCTTCATCTCCCGCAGCGGGCAGAATGCCGAGACCTCAAGCTCCGGTGTGTATTTCAGATTGAACGTGTCGGAAAGCTACAACAGTCGGCATGTCGCCACAGGCGAAAACTACGACTACCTGAAGTTCTTCAAACACGAATTGATGTTGACGGGCGGTGGTGTACTGATTAAGTGCCAAAACTCTTGCGCTGAAGACGCCGTCTACTGGAAATCACTTAACGAAGCGATTCAGGCGAAATACCCAACCGCCGGACAGCAAATATTTGTCGCGGGTGCCACAGACACCGAATTCAACTCCGGTGCCGCAAGCCTGATGATTTTCGCTACGCTGCCATTGACCGCGGTCGGCGACTACTACTATGACGGCGCACCTGGCTATGGCACTAAGCTCTGGGCGGTGGATCTGAACGATACACGCCGAATCACTGAATTGCGGCTGCCGTTCAACCCGGCCACCACACCTGCTGTTCGCTTTGATATTCACCACCTTTCAAAAGCCAACAACGGCGATATGTTCGTCGGATCAGGCAGCTGGAACCTGGACAGCGGCAGGGACAACACTGTGTTTTTCAACATTGATCCCGCAAAAATCAGCTTCGACTGAGTACACCTTTTGGACTATTCGAGCCGCTATGCCAATTACGGCTCACGATACAATAGTGAAGCTACAGCGACGCTTTGCGTTGATTACCTGAAGCGAGTGAATCAGCGCTCGGCGTCTTGGCGCTTCAGCTCCTCGACATAAGCCATGGTGTTCGGATTGGGCAAACCGCCCTTGCGGGTGATTGCTGAATAGTGGGTGATCAAGCTCCGCTTAGTTGGCTGGATGGCACGCAGCTTACCCACGGCGACCCAGCGCTCTGCCAAGTGGGTGGGTAGGAAGCCCAAGTAACAGCCCGTGAGTAACAAAAAAGCGACACCTTCGCGGTCAGTCGACGTTGCCCCTACCCGAAGACTCATTTGATGTTCTTTTAAAGAGGCAGACTGAGGATAGGCAGGCAAGACCACCTCATGTCGGCCCAGCTCTTTGTCGCTGATGTCTTGGTCCATGCGTTCAAACAGGGGGTGCTGATCGCTGCAGTACAACAGCGATTCCTCCTCGTAGAGCGAGAGGTAGTTCAGCCCTGGCAGTTTACGTAAATCTGACACCACACCTGTGTGCAGCCGCCCCTCCAAGATGCCCGTCTCTATTTCATTGGGTGGGATCATGCTGATGTTGATCACCACCTCTGGCCCGCGCTTCTTGAAATCTGCCAGTGCCTGGGTGATGCGCATCTGCGGAGAGGTGACCAGGTTGTCGGTGATGCCGATGTTCAACTCGCCTTTGAGCTCGGTGTTGATGGCGTAGATTTGCGAGCGAAAAGCTTCCAGCCCCGCCAGCAACTGCAAGGCCGCGTCATAGACCTGGCGTCCTTCGTCGGTCACTGAAAAGCCGCCACGACCACGGTGGCACAAGCGCATTTGCAACAGGCTCTCGAGCTCAGCTATGGCCATGCTGATAGCTGGCCGGCTGATGTTGAGCTCGATTTCAGCAGCGGAAAACCCGCCACACTCCACCACCACCTTATAGATACGCAGCAAGCGGATGTGGGCATCACCCAATTTGCGCGGCAACAAGGGTGCAGAGCGGGCCATAAGCATGTCTCGATTAATGTCGAATTCGATGAGGGCAGCTAAACCCCACGAGATCAGCCCACTGACGAGGCACTGAAATGCAGATCGATGGGCGTATTGTGCTGATTAGTTAACCACATAGATACCTTTAAGTAACTAATTATACAAATATTGACCTTAGAAAACCCCGATAATGGCTGCGATAGGTTTTAGGGCTGCGGCCACATCTTTACAAATCAGTGTTTTAGGAGAAGACCAATGGATAACGGCGGACTCACTCAAGCGCAACTCGATGCGCATTGGATGCCCTTCACAGGCAATCGCGACTTTAAAAAAGACCCGCGCCTGATCGCATCCGCCTCGGGTCACTATTACACCAGCACTGATGGCCGCCAGATTTTCGATGGCTTGTCCGGCCTGTGGACCTGTGGCGCGGGCCACAGCCGCCCAGAAATCACTGAAGCTGTGTCCAAGCAGGTGCACAATTTGGACTATTCGCCTGGCTTCCAGTTTGGTCATACTAAGTCTTTTGAGCTGGCGCACAAGATCACCGAGCTGATGCCTGAGGGCATGAACCGCGTGTTTTTCACCGGCTCCGGCTCCGAGGCCGTCGAGACCGCACTGAAGATTGCGCGCGCCTATTGGCGCAAGATGGGCCAGGGCACCAAGACGCGCTTTATCGGCCGCGCCAAGGGTTATCATGGCGTCAACTGGGGCGGTATCAGCGTGGGCGGCATCGCCGGCAACCGCACGCTCTACGGCCAGGGCATAGACGCGGTGCACATGCCCCACACCATGCTGCCCGAGAACACCTTCAGCAAGGGCATGCCGCAAACCAACGTCGATCTGGCAGGCGAGCTCGAATCATTGATTGCGGTGCACGACGCGAGCAACATCGCCGCGGTCATCGTTGAGCCAATGGCCGGTTCTGCAGGGGTTATCCCCCCGCCCGAGGGTTATTTGCAGCGGCTGCGCGACATCTGCGACAAGCACAATATTCTGCTGATTTTCGACGAGGTCATCACCGGCTTTGGTCGCATGGGCAGCAACACAGGCGCAGAAGAATTCGGCGTGGTGCCTGACATGATGACCATCGCCAAACAGCTCACCAACGGCGTGATCCCCATGGGGGGCGTGGTTGCCAAACAAGGTATCTATGATTGTTTCATGGAGCACGGCGGGGCCGACTACATGGTCGAGCTGCCGCACGGTTACACCTACTCCGCACACCCGGTTGCCTGCGCCGCCGGTATCGCGGCGCTGGACGTGTTGGTCAACGACAACCTGGTGGCTGGGGTCAAAGCAATTTCACCGTATTTTGAAGAGGCTTTCCACAGCCTCAAAGGCTGCAAGTATGTAACCGACATTCGCAACTATGGCCTCGCCGGCGGCCTCACACTTGAATCCGCCCCCGGGGAGCCAGCACTGCGCCCCTACCTCGTGGCGATGAGCCTGTGGAAGAAGGGCTTTTACGTGCGCTGCGGGGGCGACACCGTGCAGCTCGGCCTGCCATTTACGGTGGAGAAATCCGAGATCGATACGCTGATAGCAGCGCTGGGTGAAACCCTCAACGAACTCGCCTAAATTAAATTGTATTTATTAAGTCTAATACCAAGGGATTACACATGAACACTGTAGGACACTTGATCAACGGCGAAATCGTCAACGACACAGCCCGCACACAAGACGTTTACAACCCCGCCACCGGCGAAGTCTCTAAGCAAGTAGCGCTTGCTTCAGTGGCGACGGTTGAAGAGGCGATCGCGGTTGCCAAAGCCGCGTACCCCGCCTGGCGCAACCTGCCCGTGGGCAAGCGCGCAGCGGTGATGTTCAAATTTAAAATGCTGCTCGAAGAGAACGCCGACAAGATTGTCGCGTTGATCGGCGAAGAGCACGGCAAAATATCCCACGACGCGGCCGGTGAGCTGCAGCGCGGCATTGAAAACGTCGAGTACGCTTGCGGTATCGCAGAGCTGCTCAAAGGCGAGCACAGCAAAAACGTCGGCCCCAAGATCGATTCTTGGAGCGAGTTTCAGCCCTTGGGTGTGGTGGCCGGCATCACGCCGTTCAATTTCCCCGCGATGGTGCCCATGTGGATGTTCCCCATCGCCATCGCCTGTGGCAATACTTTCATCCTCAAGCCCTCCGAGCGCGACCCCAGCGCCACGCTGTTCATCGCCGAGCTGCTGCAACAAGCCGGTCTGCCAGCGGGCGTGATGAACGTGGTCAACGGCGACAAAGAAGCCGTCGACGTGCTGCTCACCCACCCCGATGTCAAAGCTGTCAGCTTTGTTGGCTCTACGCCCATCGCCGAGTACATCTACAGCACCGCTAATGCACACGGCAAGCGTTGCCAAGCACTGGGCGGCGCCAAGAACCACGCCATCGTCATGCCTGACGCGGATCTGGACAACGCGGTCAACCAGCTGCTCGGTGCTGCATTTGGCTCATCCGGCGAGCGCTGCATGGCGCTGTCAGTAGCGGTCGCTGTTGGGGACGCCACAGCTGATGCGCTGGTCAGCAAAATCGCAGAAGGCATGAAAACCCTCACAGTCGGTGTCGCCACCGAGAGCAGCAACGATTTTGGCCCAGTGATCACCGCAGCACACCGTGACAAGGTTGTTGGTTTCATCGACAGCGCAGAAAAAGACGGCGCGGTTGTGGTGGCCGATGGCCGCGGCGTGAAAGTCGAAGGTTACGAGGGCGGCTACTTTGTGGGCGCTACCTTGATCGACAAGGTCACACCTGAGATGGACAGCTACCAGCAGGAAATCTTCGGCCCTGTCTTGCAGGTCATGCGCGTGGAGACCATGGATGAAGCCATGGAGCTGATCAATGCCCACGAGTACGGCAACGGCACCTGCATCTTCACCCGCGACGGAGAGGCAGCACGCTACTTCGCCGACAACATCCTAGTCGGCATGGTCGGCATCAATGTGCCCCTGCCCGTGCCTGTGTCCTATCACAGCTTCGGCGGTTGGAAGCGTTCACTGTTCGGTGATCTGCACGCCTACGGCCCAGACGGCGTGCGCTTCTACACCAAGCGCAAGACCATCACCCAGCGCTGGCCTTCCAGCGGTGTGCGTGAAGGCGTGAGTTTCTCCTTCCCAAGCTAATTCTAGCCAATCATTGCTGCTGAACTGAGCACAGAGATGTGCTCAGCTTCAAATGCAATCGACGTTAACCGGGCGCTCTGCGATGAGTGCTCGGTTAGTTTGCTAAACGACAAGGCAAGCCTGCCAGTTTATTTTGAGAACGAATTCGAATCTACAAATTGCGCAAGCAAAAGGATGTAATCGATGTCATTGGATCGACCACAAGCGCAAGCTAGTGTGCAAATTTTAAACGAGCGCGTCATCGTGACGGAGTGGTGCTTTGCGCCTGGCGCGGAGACCGGTCAGCACAAACACGGCTTTGACTACATCGTCATCCCCGGCATGCAGGGCAAGCTCTTGATTGAATCGGCTGATGGCGAGCATGTTGCCGAGCTGGAGTCAGGGCAGTCTTATTTCCGCAAAGCAGGTGTTGAGCACAATGTGATCAATGCCAATGACTACGATTTTTCCTTTGTGGAAATCGAGCTCAAACCCTGCCCTGGGCCTGCATAGAGCGCTGCTGGAATTACGGCGCTGCGAGCGTCGTAGAACCCCCCCCCCCTTATTTCTTCCATTGTCCGCCTAATTCCGAACGCGGCCCGACCGAACGAGGCCCGACCAAACGCGGCCCGACCAAACGCGGCCCGACCGAACGCGGCCCGACCGAACGCGGCCCGACCAATTCAGCACGTGGCGTGGCTGTTGGCGCTGAGCTGTACTGGCGATTTGAGCGAAAACATGCCACCGTCTGAGCATGAGCAGCATCGACAACATTCACACCATCCGATTGAGCTTGCGCAGTTACGACAGCAACAGCTATGCGCACCAGCACAGCTACCATCAGGTGGTGCTGCCCCGTGCTGGGCAACTGCAGCTGCAGTGCGGCCAGCACACAGGCCAAGCCGCTGCGGCGTGTGCAGCGCTTATCCCCGCCGGCGAAAGCCACTGTTATAGCGCCCGAGGTGAGAACGCCTTTTGGGTACTGGATGTGCCCGTGGACGCGGCGCACGATGCGCTGTTTGATGCAGCGCTCGACGCACCCTTTTTAACCCTGCCCGCCGCCGCCCAGGCACAGCTGCAATACGCGGCACTAGAGCCTGCGCTGCAGCAGGACTGCACCCTACAACACCACTGGTCCCAGCTGCTGCTGAGCGGGCTGCAGCGACAATCGAGCGCTACTCCCGCAGTGGCTCACAAACGCTTGCAACTGGCTTTGAACACCCTGCCGCATCAGCTGCACCTGCCGCTGGATATCCGTGCACTGGCCAAGGCCGCCCACCTCAGTAGCTCGCAACTGCACCGCCTGTTCCAGCGTGAGCTCTCCTGCACCCCACAGCAGTGGATGAGCGGCCTGCGCATGCGCCGCGCCGCTGAGCTACTGCAGAGCGGCCACGCCCTGGCACAGACCGCGCAGCACTGTGGTTACGCGGACCAGAGCAGTTTTGGCAAGGCCTTCAAACGCTTTTATGGCCGATCTCCGGGCACTTGGCTGAAGGCGCGAGCTTCACACCAGAAGAAGCCAGTGCGCGACTAGCCCGCAGCCGCTGCGCGCTGCACAGTGGAGCCCTACTTTCGCCGATACACTGCAGATGACACACAAAAACAAAGCGACGCTGATCGCTTCGATCGCCCTTATCCTCTGGGGCCTGCTGGCGCTGTTGACCACAGCCACCGACGGCATCCCGCCCTTTCAGCTGCTGGCGCTCAGTTTTGGCGTTGCCAGCACCCTCAGCGCCCTGGTAATCAAAACGCAGCGCCGCACAATAACGCAGAGCTGGCGACAACCCTGGCAAGTGTGGGCACTGGGCATCGGCGGGCTGTTTGCCTACCATTTGTTCTATTTCATTGCCCTGGCCAACGCACCGGCCCTTAACGCCAGCATGATCGCCTACCTGTGGCCCCTGCTGATCGTGATCTTCTCGGCCCTGCTGCCCGGGGAGCGGGTGCGATGGTACCACCTGGCTGGTGGACTACTGGGGCTCTCGGGCACCTACCTGCTGCTCGGCGGTGGGCTCGGCAGCTTCAGCGGCGAATACGGGCTAGGCTATGCCGCCGCCCTCGCCTGCGCCTTTACCTGGACCGCCTATTCCATCCTCAATCGCCACTACAAACACGTGCCCACGGACATCGTCTGCGGATTCTGCCTGGGCACTGCGGTACTGGCCCTCGCCTGTCACTTGTCTGTAGAGCTATGGGCGGCGCCAAGCGCGGCTCAATGGGCCGCCATAGCCGCACTGGGTGCTGGCCCCGTGGGTGCGGCCTTCTTTTTGTGGGATCACGGTGTGAAGCACGGTGATATCCAGCTTTTGGGCACCTTGTCCTACGGCACGCCGCTGCTCTCAGCGCTGGTGTTGATCGCCACGGGCACAGGGCAGGCAAGCTTCAGCGTACTACTGGCCTGCTTGCTCATGCTGCTAGCAGCCACCTTGGCCTCAGGTGCATTGCTGCCGAAGCGCAACGACTGAAATTCCGCATCGCAGCACGCACGATCACAATTAGCGGCCACAAGACGTGGCGTGGTTCACATAAATCACACCTGAGACGAAGGTTGTTTTTATAGTGCATTTCTAATATGCAATATCACGCTGTGCACTCTGATCCGAATGCGCCAATTATTAAACACTTGGTGAATCGTCACACAAACTCCACAGTTCTCACCTGCTTCAAACCAGCGCTTGCCGTAGAATAGCCCCAATTGCGAGACATCTCCGACCCGGTCCGCCGCGGCGTCGATCGCTTACTCGCCAGATTTTTTAGCAAGGCAGTCGATTGCACTAATACCTCAGTTGAGGTCGTTTAGGTCAGCGTTATGAACATACTTTTTTTGGTTGATGGGCGCGTGCTGCACATGGGTGGCGCAGAGCTTCAGGCGTTCAGCTTGGCGCAGCACCTGTGTGCGCGCGGCCATCAGGTAGAAGTCGTCGCGCCCTACCTCGATCGCAGCAGCCCGCAAAACACCGTGCACAAGGGCATCAAAGTCCGCCAGCTCGGCTACTGGCGCTTCCCCAAGCTCAGCAGCATCATCTTTATGTTGCGCTTTGCCTGCTTTCTCGCCGTCGAAGGCAGAAAATACGACGCCATCCACATTCACATGGTGCACAAGATGGCGTCGGTGGTCGGTTTGATGCGCTGGTTTGTGCCCTGCCCTGTGATCGCAAAAGTATCGGGCGCCTACGAGCTCTACGACGGCAAAAAATCCAACGTCGGCAAATTCGGCAGCCTGCAATACTGGACTTACAAAGCCATTGGCGGCTTGGATTATTTTCAGGCGATCAGCGCAGAGACCGTACGCCGGCTCGGCCTGGGCGGCATTGATGGCGATAAAATCATGGCCATCCCCAATGGCGTGGACACCGACGCCTTTGCGCTCAGCTCTGCCCTGCACGCGGCGAATCAGCAAGGCAATGATGCCCAGCAGAAAACTGTCATCAGCTTTTGTGGTCGTCTGGTGCCAGTCAAGGGCCTCGACATCCTGCTCGACGCCAGCGCCAAGTTACAGCAGCTGCACCCGAACGCCTTTGAAATCCACCTGCACGGTGACGGCCCCTTAAAAGAAGAGCTGCAGGCTCAAGCCGCGAAACTGTCGATCAGTGAAGCGGTGCATTTTCGTGGCAAGTCCGACAATGTCGCCCAGTCATTGCGTGACGCGCACGTCTACGTGCAGGTCTCTCGCTACGAGGGCCTGTCCAACGCCGTGCTGGAAGCCATGAGCTGCGGTCTGCCCCTGGTGCTCTCAGCCGTTGGCGGCAACAACGACGTGGTCAGTCCGGGCGTCAATGGCTCTCTGGTCGAAGCCGAGAACGTGGACTCCCTGGTCACGGCACTGTCGACCTTGATCACGGATCGAGAGAAATGCCGCCAGATGGGCCTAGAATCCAGAAAACGCGCAGAGCGGGATTTCTCGCTGAAATCCGTCAGTGATCGCCTGCTCGCGCTCTACAAGAACCAGCGAAGCAGCAAAAAGCGCGAAGACGAGATCGAAGTGACTCACTGAGAGCCACGCTGATAGGCCCAAACCTGACCGCCCTCTTAAGCTGATGCATCTGCAGAAGCTTCCCCGCTCTTAAAGCCGGTCCTCAATCAACTGCCGATGCCATCTTGAGCAATTCCTCACCGCTCAAACGATAACCCACCCACTGCTCCTGCGCCTTCGCGCCAATGGACTGGTAAAACTGTATCGCCGGCTCGTTCCAGGTCAGCACATTCCATTCGAAACGACCACAACCGCTCTCCACGGCGAGCTTGGCGAGGTGTTGCAACAGCGCCTTGCCCGCGCCTGCGCCCCGGTGCTCAGCGCCGACGTAGAGATCCTCCAGGAACAAACCCTTTTTCCCGAGCCACGTCGAATAATTGTAGAAATACACGGCAAAGCCGATCGGCTGCCCGTCTTGCTCGCAGATCACCGCATCGACCGAGGCATCCTCAGCAAAGAGTGACGCTCGAATTGTCGCCGCGGTGGCCACGACTTCGTGCTCGGCTTTTTCATAGATGGCCAGCTCGCGGATAAAGTGCTCGATCAACGCTGAATCCTCAACCACGGCCTGTCGGATGCTAAGCATCTGCAATCCCCCTTTCATAAGTGCACAACGTGAGTATGCGGTCGACTATAGAGGCTTCGGCTGAGCATTGACAGAAACCCTGCGTGGCAGTGAATGCGTACCTTCCCAACATCGAAGCTTGCAACAGGCGCTGCCCACGATTGAACAGCAAGGTGGTATCCTCACCCCTTGGAACAACCCTCACGGACCCGCCCGCACCATGAGCTTGGACAACCACGTAGAACCGATGCTGCCCGCCCTGCGGCGACAGCTGATCGACGCGCTCGCGCTGATCTTGCCCCCACATTGCCTGCTGACCGAAGACAACCAGCTGGCCCCCTACGAGAGTGACGGCCTGGCGGTGTATCGCCGCCGCCCCGCCGTGGTGACATTGCCAGAGACTGTGCAGCAGCTTCAAGCGGTCGTGCGCACCTGCCGCGACTTGAGCGTTCCCGTGGTCGCCAGAGGTGCGGGCACAGGCCTCTCTGGCGGCGCACTGCCGCGGCCAGACGGTCTGACACTGGGCCTGGGGAAATTCAATAAAATCCTTCAGATCGATGCGGACAATACAGCTGCGGTGGTGCAGCCCGGGGTGCGCAACCTGGCCATTTCCGAGGCCGCTGCGCCACACGGCTTGTATTACGCCCCCGACCCCTCCTCGCAAATAGCCTGCAGCATCGGCGGCAACGTGGCCGAGAACGCCGGCGGTGTGCATTGCTTGAAGTATGGCTTGACGGTGCACAACGTGATTCAAGTCAAGATTGTCACCATAGATGGCGAACTGCTGACACTGGGCAGCCATGCCCTGGACACGCCCGGTTACGATCTATTGGCACTGATGCACGGCTCGGAGGGTTTGCTCGCGGTCATCGTGGAAGTTACCGTCAAGCTACTGCCCGCGCCGCCGGTGGCCAAGGTATTGCTGGCGGCTTTTGACGACGTGCAAAAAGCGGGTGACACCGTCGCGGCCATCATTGCAGCGGGCATCATCCCCGCCGGTCTGGAGATGATGGACAAGGCCGCCATAGTGGCGGCAGAAGCGTTTGCAAAGTGTGGCTACCCGACCGACTCAGCCGCGCTGTTTCTGTGTGAGCTGGACGGCTCTGAACAAGAGGTCGATGAGCAGATGGCCGCTGTTATCGCACTGGTCGAAGCCGGTGGCGCCAGCTCTCACCGCGTGGCTGCAGATGAAGCTGAGCGCGCCAAGCTTTGGAAGGGCCGCAAGTCGGCCTTTCCCGCCGTGGGCCGGCTCTCGCCGGATTATTATTGCATGGACGGCACCATCCCCCGCTCCCAGCTCGCGCATGTGCTCGCCAAGATGGGCGAGCTGTCGCAAGAGTATGGGCTGCAGGTGGCGAATGTCTTCCATGCCGGTGACGGCAACCTGCACCCGCTGATTCTGTTCGACGCCGATGTGCCCGGTGAACTGGCCAAGACCGAGGAAATGGGCGGCAAAATACTGGAGCTCTGCGTCGACGTGGGCGGCACCATCACCGGTGAACACGGCGTGGGCATGGAGAAGATCAACCAGATGTGTGTGCAATTCGGCCCCGATGAAATCCAGCAATTTCACGCGCTGAAAGCGGCCTTTGATCCGCACGGTCTGCTGAACCCGGGCAAGGCGATTCCCACCTTGCAGCGCTGCGCGGAGTTCGGCGCCCTGCACGTGCACCGCGGCCAGGTGCCGCACCCCGATCTGGAGCGCTTTTGATGGCTGACCTGGACAACACCGCTGCGCTGCAAGAGCAGGTACTGCAAGCCATAGCCGAAAAGCAGCAGCTGGAAATACAAGGCGGCAATAGCAAACATTTTTACGGCTTGCAGCAACGCCCCGCATGCCAAGCCATCTCCACGGCCACACACCGCGGCGTGGTGAACTACCAACCGGCGGAGCTGCTGCTCACCGCCAGAGCGGGTACCCCGCTGACGGAAATCCGCGAGCTCTTGGCCGCCAACAATCAGGTCATGGCCTTCGAGCCACCGGGCTTTGGCGCGCAAGCAACGCTCGGCGGCACACTCGCCTGCGGGCTCTCAGGCCCCGCCCGCCCCTTCGCCGGCGCTGCGCGAGATCACCTGTTGGGCATCCGCCTGCTCAACGGCCAGGCACAAGCGCTGCGCTTTGGCGGCGAGGTGATGAAAAACGTCGCGGGCTACGACACCTCCAGACTCATGGTCGGGGCGATGGGCACACTGGGGCTCATGCTCGAAGCATCCATCAAAGTGCTGCCAGCGCCCGCGGCACAACAGACCTTGATACACGAGCGCACCGAGAGCGAGGCACTCGGCGCTATCGAGCGCCTGCGCAGCAGCTACCTGCCGATCACCGGCTGGTGTTATGCCGAGGGTCGCAGCTTTATCCGCCTCGCGGGCTCGGAAAAGAATATCGCCGCTGTCGCACGGCAGCTGGGCGGCGAGACACTCGGCCGAGATGCGCAGCGCTGGCAAGCATTGCGGGAACATCAGCTGCCCTTCTTCAACGACCCGCGCCCACTGTGGCGATTATCATTGCCCTCCGGCACACCGCCACTGAATCTCTCCGGGCGCCAGCTGCTGGACTGGGGCGGTTGCCAGCGCTGGTTACTCAGCGACGCAGACGCACCCTTGATCCAAAACAAATGCGCGGAACTTGGCGGCCATGCGGAATTGTTCAAAGGCGGCAGCAATCAATCTGTCTTCCAGTACATCGACGAGGCTTTGATCCCCTTGCAGCAACGGATAAAAGCCAGCTTCGACCCGGCTAATATTTTCAACCCTGGCCGCCTGTCGGCGGAGTGGTGAGCCCATGCAAATATCCCTAGACCCCGAAGTGCGAGAAACCCAGGCCGGAAAGCACGCCGAGAGCATTTTACGCAAGTGCGTGCACTGCGGTTTCTGCCTTGCCACCTGCCCCACATACAACCTGCTGGGCGATGAGCTGGACAGCCCGCGCGGCCGCATCTATCAGATCAAATCAGTGCTGGAAGGCACGGCACCCACCGCGAGTGTGCAGCTGCACCTGGACCGCTGCCTGACGTGCCGCTCTTGTGAAACTACCTGCCCCAGCGGCGTGGAATACCACCACCTGCTGGACATCGGACGCGCCAAGGTGGAAGAACAACTGCCGCGCCGCAAACCCCAGCGTGCGCTGCGCTGGGCGCTGCGCACGGCCATCTCAAATGCCCGCTTCATGACGCCCGCAATGCGGCTCGGCCAATGGCTCAGGCCTTTGATGCCGGCGGCGCTGAAAAGCCACGTGCCTGCACGCAAAGCCCCGGGCGCATGGCCTGCGGCGCGACACTCACGCCAGATGCTGGTGCTCGCCGGTTGTGTGCAGCCCGGGGCGCAGCCGCACACCAACGCGGCAACAGCGCGGGTGCTGGACAAGATCGGCATCAGCTTGGTGACAGCGCCAAAGGCCGGTTGCTGCGGCGCGGTGCGCTACCACCTCAATGACCACGCCGGTGGTCTGGACGACATGCGGCGCAACATAGACGCCTGGTGGCCGCTGATAGAGCAAGGCTGCGAGGCGATCGTCATGACCGCGAGTGGCTGCGGCGCGCAAGTGAAAGACTACGGCCACCTGCTGGCGGAAGACAGCACTTACGCCAGCAAAGCCGCACGTGTCTCCGCCCTGTGCAAAGATATTTCGGAGGTTTTGGCGGCGGAGGATTTGAGCCAGCTGCAGGTCGACAGTAATAGTTTTGGCAGTGTTGCCTATCACCCGCCCTGTAGCTTGCAGCACGGGCAGCAGCTGCCCGACATCGTGGAAGGCGTATTGCGCTCGGCGGGTTTTGAGCTCTGCACGGTCGCGGACAAGCACCTCTGCTGCGGTTCCGCCGGGACCTACTCGCTGCTGCAAAGGGACCTGTCGCAGCAACTGCTTAAAAATAAAATCATCGCGCTCAGCGGCGCCAAGCCCGCAGTGATCGCCAGTGCTAACATTGGCTGCCTGATGCACATAGCATCGGCCACGGACACGCCCGTCATCCACTGGATTGAGTTACTGGATCAGTAGCCCGCCACAACCCTTTTTGAGAAAGCCCTATGCCTCGCCCTCTTTTATTTTTTGTCGCCCTGCTCTCTGCGGTGTTTGGCGCGTGGTTTTTTCAAAGCCAGCCAAGGCACAACACACACGTCGTGGATGCCAGCGCCGTGATTGCAACGGACTTACAGGGTGAAGCGCTGGATTTTAGTGCGGCAACGGGTAAGCCTAAACTGGTGAACTTCTGGGCCAGCTGGTGCAAGCCCTGCGTAGTGGAGCTGCCGCTGCTGGAGAGTTTTGCCGAGCAATACCGCGGCAAGATAGACGTGATCGCAGTCGCCATCGACACGCAAAAACACGTGGAGGATTTCCTGCAGCAGCACCCTCTAGAGCTGGAGGTTGCAATTGCCACTGCAGACGGCAACACCGTCATGGCCGAGTGGGGCAACGACAAATCGCTGCTGCCCTTCAGCGCGCTGCTCGATGAAAACGGCGAGCTGATCGACACCCACCTAGGGGCTTTCACCATTGAGAGCTTGAAGAAATTTGTGAAGCCCTGAAGCCAATCACCAGCCCAGCCGCCGTGCCGCAACAGAATCTGCCAGCGCGCACAATCACGGCGAAGCTCCGTCCATGCGTAGCGCACGGCGAAGCCTGCCTCAGTGGCTCAGTGCAACCAACCCGTGTTGTCGGCAGCGGCTGTAGAGCGCATCGCGTCGTAATCTAGACTTGAACTCAACTGCCCGTGGCAATCAGCTGCTAGGTCTATGTGCGGGTTAGACGAATCCGGCCAGAGATAGGCCTTAGTATCGATACTGGAGACGATGCTGGCCACAGTTGAATTGTCGGCGTAAGACCAATCGATTGCGATGGCGTAGACTTTTCGCGTGAGATCGTCCGCGGAGCCGATGATGATATCCCGCCCTTGCCAGGCCTGACCGAGCTCATGACTGGCGTCCACAAATTGAATGGCCGAAAAATCCGTGTGACCCACAGGGGTAAACCCGCAATTGCCGTCCATCAAAGCCACGTATTGCCCGACGATATCTTCCGACAAAGCATGCGTGAGCTGGCGCAGTTGATGGCCGCTGCTGGCGAGCGTCAGCCTATGCCGACTCGGGTAGCGTTGGCTGCGTGCATTGAGCGATGGTTTCCAGTGCATTTTCGCCTCAGCTGTGACGTTATCCGCCACATCGGCCCATGTCACCTCGGTGATGTTCACCTGCTGGCCGGACACCATGCTCCAAACAGACAATTTCAAGCCATCGAGCATGCCCTCGGTGACCGGTGAAACGCGCTCGAAGGGCACGTAGTAGATACCTGGGCCCGCCATTATGCCCAGCTCACCCGCACGGAAGTACCCCTCCCGACGCGTATACGCGACTACGTAGGCTGGTGCGTTGTCCGTTGTGTAAATGTAGAGACCCTTGGCTGATTGCGGGATATCAGTGGCGCTGGCCGGGTCGTCACTGGCCGTGATATCAGCCAGTACAGGGACTGCCATGGTGCCATGAAGATTGGCGTCACTGACGTTGATACCACCGGTGTCCAAACAACCGTCGTTGAGCAAATTTGGCGTGGCGCTGGTGAACAGATTGCCAAGCGTAGGTGGGGCACAGCCACTGCTGCCCGTCCCAGTGTCGGTACCTGTACCCGTGTCAGTCCCAGTACCCGAACCTGTGTCGGTTCCTGTACCTGTACCTGTACCCGTGTCAGTCCCAGTTCCTGAACCTGTGTCGGTTCCGGTCCCTGCACTGCCCCCGGCGTCGGCGCCGCCGGCCACGTGGGTCGTGGTGCTTGAAGAGTCGCAGGCGCACAGCAAGGCGGCGCTCAATACAATCACACTGAGTTTCATCATGGCTGAGCAGCACTCCAAATGCGGCGGGACTTCAGAGAAAATAAACGAACGTCTAAACGACTATTAATACACATAAAGCAAAGTTTTTTCTGTGACCAGCGCTGCAAATTCAATCACAGCCTGATTGGCCATGCGAATACAGCCGTGGCTGACCGGCTGGCCGAGCAAGCCCTCTTCAGCCGTGCCGTGAATATAAATATAGCGCATGTAGGAATCACAGCCCTCGCCGCTGTTGACGCCCGGCTCCAAGCCTTGCAAGCGCAAGATACGCGAGGTGACGGTGTCGGTGTCAGTGGAGACGGGGCGGCTTTCGATGTGTGCGCACAGCGGCTGTGCAATGCGCGCTTGAAACAACAGCGCAGGAGCCGCACCGCGACCGATGATGTCAGCGATTTGGTGCAAGCCGGTGGGCGTTTGGTAACTGCCGTTCGCGTTTCCCAGGCCATTTGCTGCGGTTGAGACAGGCCACTCTTTGAGGGTCTGCCCCTGCAGCGACAAGCGCAACAGCTGACGTTGACAATCGACCAGCACATAGTGCGCTGGCCGCTTGTCGCGCCCGATCAACTCGACCAGGCGTGCATGAAGTGAGGCGAGTTCCGCCTCAGCTGTCACTGCTGATGTCGACCGCTTCGTGCTGGCTGTTGCTGCGCGTATTGTCACGCTGCTTTCCCAGGCCGGCCAAATACTCGGCGGAAACGTCCCCGGTGACGTACTCACCGCTGAAACAACTGGTCTCAAAACCGTCAAACTCGGTGGAGTCACCGCGCACGGCGTCAATCAAGTCTTCCAGGTCTTGGTAGATCAACTTGTCCGCGCCTATGGCTTCGCAGATTTGATCGTTGTCCCGCTCAAAGGCGATCAGCTCGCTGGCCGTCGGCATGTCGATGCCGTAGACGTTGGGGTAGCGCACCGGCGGCGCGGCCGAAGCCATGTAGACACGGGCAGCACCCGCCTCGCGCGCCATCTCCACGATCTGCTCGGAGGTCGTGCCGCGCACGATGGAGTCATCCACCAGCAGCACATTCTTGCCAGCAAACTCCTGGTGAATGCTGCTTAGCTTTTGCCGCACTGATTTCCGGCGGATCTGCTGCCCGGGCATGATAAAGGTACGACCGATGTAGCGGTTTTTCACCAGGCCCTCGCGGTAGGGCAAGCCCAAACCGTGTGCCAGCTCCAGCGCCGCTGGGCGGCTGGACTCGGGAATTGGGATCACCACGTCAATGTCGTGATCACCCCACTCTCGTTTGATTTTCTCGGCGAGCTTGATGCCCATGCGCACGCGCGCCTGGTACACCGATATGCCGTCGAGGGTGGAATCGGGTCGGGCAAAATACACGTGCTCAAAAATACAGGGCGTGTAGGGCACGTCCACTGGCGTTTGATGGGCGTGCAGTTTTCCGTCTTTGGTGATGTAGACCACTTCGCCGGGCGCCAAGTCGCGCACGAATTCAAAGCCCTGCGCATCCAGCACCAAACTCTCAGAAGCCAGCATCCAGGCCTCGCCGGCCTCACTGCGGCGAATCCCCAAAACCAGTGGGCGAATGCCGTTCTTGTCCCGGAAACCCACCACGCCACGGCCGACGATCATCGCCACCACCGCAAAACCGCCGCGACAGCGGTTGTAGACGGATTCAACCGCCGCGAATACCTGCTCAGGGGTCAGTGATTTTGAGCCCTGCGCGTGCAACTCATGGGCGAAGACATTGAGCAGTACCTCGGTATCACTGGGGGTGTTAATGTGCCGCAGATCGGCTTCATAGAGTTCCTGTGCCAATTCAGCTGTGTTGGTCAGGTTGCCGTTGTGCGCCAGCGCGATGCCGTAGGGCGAGTTGACGTACATGGGTTGCGCCTCGTTGCCCGAGGAGCTGCCAGCGGTGGGGTAGCGCGCATGCGCTATGCCCATGTTGCCGCGCAAGCGCTCCATGTGCTCTTGGCGAAACACATCGTTCACCAGACCAACACCGCGACGGATGTGCAATCGACCGTAGCCGACGCTCTCCCCTGTCATGATACCGGCGGCGTCTTGACCGCGATGCTGCAGCAACAGCAGGCCTTCGTACAAGGAGTTATTGACCGGTTGCTGGTCAACGATACCTATTATTCCGCACATGAGAAATTAGCTCAGCGAGTTTGTGCCCCGGAGCCAGACTTCGCTGTCAGCGCAGGGACGGAAATTGAAAATAGCTAGACAGATTGGGCGGCAGCAAACTCACCATCCATTCTGACCAGGGTTGCAAATAGCCCATCAACAACGAATTGCGCCACCAGCTCTCTCCCGTGGTGCCCGTGAGCCCGAGAAAAGCGATGCCAACACAAACGATCAACACGCCCCTGACACCACCGAAAATGGCGCCTAACATGCGATCAGCACCCCGCAAAGGGCCCGTTTGCACGAAAGTAGAGACGATATAACTGAGGGCCTTACCGGCCAACAAAGTGCAGACGAACAGACCGCCCGCAGCTACCAAATAACGGATATGGAGGTTATCTATGCGATCACCGATCAAGTTCAAGGCAGCCATTTCGCCGTAGGTACGTGCCACAAAAATGGCCCCCACCCACGAAGCGATAGCGATGGCTTCAACCATCATGCCCCGCCGCATGCTTATCAGCACACAAAACAGCACGATGAGCACAATCACCACGTCGGCGTAGTTAAATGGTTCGATCAGTTTTAACACAGCTGTCGTCCTTTACATCAGGAGTGGCAGCGGCGAAATTGTACCGCAAAAATGGGCCAGGCGAAGCACTGCCTGCCCAGCATTTTTGCGAATCAGCCACGCCAATTGGCAACAAAAGATTTGACTTGAAAACGCCTGTCGATCGTGCGCTTGGCATCGTCGGCTTCTGTCTGTCGCACAAAGGGCCCCACCAGCACGCGATAGATGGTGTCGCCGTTGGAATTGAAATCGCGCATAAAGGCTTTGAGTTTGCCCTTTTTCAAGCGTGTGACCATAGCCACAGCGTTCTCGCGGCTGGCAAAACTGCCGACCTGCACTATCCAGTTCGCTGTCGCTTCCACGCTTTCAGCAACTTCAACTTCAACTTCAACCACCGGTTTTGCCACGCCGCTGGCGGCCTTGCCCGAATTCAGATCAACCACTACAGGTGCGGGCACCGTATCAGCCACCGGCTTCTTGGCCTGCACCGCTGGCAGCTTCACCACGGGTTTAGCCGGAACTACTGCGACAGGGGCCTCTTCGGTCGCAGGTTTCACTTCGGCTGCTGGCGCAGGCGCTACGACTTGCGCGACCGGCTCCACTTGCGTCACCTCAACGGGCTGCAGCGGCTCGAGTTTGGGCAGATCAGCGTCGAGCTGAGCGCCAATCGATGCAACGGGCACGAGGGTCTTGCGGCTGTCGGGCGGCGGCAAAGGCACCACAAAACCGTCTTCGTCACGAAGACGCCGAGCGGAACCATCCAGCCACGCGGGCACCAATATAATTGCCAAAAGCACGATGACCACCGCGCCCACTAAACGTCTTTTCACAGTCTTGTCCAAAGCAATGTTTCTCCGGAAAACGATAGCTCATTGTTACTCAAATCGTGTGACCAATTCGGCGACTGTGTAGAAAGACCCGAAAACAACCACTCGATCTTCTGGTTTTGCGGCCTCAATCGCGGCATCAAAGGCAGCAGCAAGATCGGAAAAACAACTGACCGGGGCGCTGCTTTGTGCAGCGAGCAGTGATTGGTAATCGCTGGCATCCAGGGCGCGATCAATGCTGAGATCGCCCAGGTACCAACCTTCAAAACACGGCGCGAGATGCCCCAAGATGCCCTGCAGATCTTTGTCCGCCATGACGGCCGAGACCGCAAAAGTGCGCCCTGCCCCTGTCCAGCCTTTTAATTGTGTCGCCAATTGCCGTGCGGCGTCTTCGTTGTGCCCCACGTCCATGATCACTGCCACACCGTCGACTTCGCCGCGCTGAAAACGCCCGGCGATGTGTGCACTCTCTAAGCCCTGCGCCAATGCCTCAGCAGGAACAGGCAGTCGATCAGCGAGCGCCTGCACCGCGGTCACGGCGCAGGCAGCGTTGTCCAGCTGCCACTCCCCGGCCAGCGCGGGCAGAGGCAAGTTCAGCGCTTCGCCAGCGGCACTGTAAACCCATCCCTTCGCCTGTTTTTCGACGGAGAATTGATCGTCGATGCGGTGTACCTCGGCGCCGATCTGCGCGAGCGTGTCCAGCAGCGATGCAGGCGGCGCTCGGTCGCCGACAATGGCGGGCCGGCCGGGGCGTGCGATGGCGGCTTTTTCGCCGCCGATGGCCTCGCGGCTGCCACCTAGCCAGCGCTGGTGATCCACCGAAATATTGGTGATCACCGCCGCGTCACAGTCCCAGATATTGCAGGCATCCAAGCGCCCGCCCAGACCGACTTCGAGGATGATGACGTCCGGCTCGGCGCGCAGATACAACCAGACAGCCGCCAGCACCGTGTACTCAAAATAGGTGAGACTGATGTCCTGCCGACCGCTTTCAACCGCGGCCAAAGCCTGCATGATCTGCTGGTCAGTCGCGTCCTCACCGTCGAGGCGAATGCGCTCGTTAAAACGCAACATGTGCGGTGAAAACTGGCAGCAGCTGCGGTAACCGGCGGCGCGATAAATCGCGTCCAAGTACGTGACCGTGGAGCCCTTGCCGTTGGTGCCGGCCACCGTGATCAGCGGACACGACAGTTGCAACAGCCCCATCTGCTCCGCCACCTGGCGAATGCGCACAAGCCCCAACTCGATCGGTGTGGGGTGCAATTGCTCCAGCGCCGACAACCAAGCGTCCAGCGTATCGGCGACTATCTTCATGGGGCTATGCCGCTCGCTGGCCCGTCATTATCGACAGCATGCTGGCCAGACGATCGCGCATTTCGCGACGATCAATGATCATGTCGATGGCACCGTGCTCCAGCAGAAATTCACTGGTCTGGAAGCCCTCGGGCAAGGTCTCACGCACGGTTTGCTCGATCACGCGCTTACCTGCAAAACCGATCTGCGCGCCGGGCTCAGCTATATTGAGATCACCCAACATGGCGAAACTGGCAGAGACACCACCGGTGGTGGGATCGGTCATCACCGAGATGTACGGGATGCCTTCGGCGGACAACTGCGCCAACATGGACGAGGTTTTGGCCATCTGCATCAAGGAGAACAAGGCCTCTTGCATGCGCGCGCCACCGGATGCGGTGAAGCAGATCAGCGGGATGCGTTTTTCCAACGCGATCTCGGCGCCGCGGGTAAAGCGCTCGCCCACGACGGAGCCCATGGAGCCGCCCATAAAAGCGAAGTCGAATGACATGGCGACCACGGGCAGCTGCTGGATAGCACCTTCCATGACGATCAAGGCATCGGTTTCACCGGTGTTTTTGATTGCCGCGGAGAGCCTGTCTTTGTACTTTTTGGAATCTTTAAACTTGAGGTGATCCACGGACTCGAGCTCGGCACCGATCTCAACACCTGTGCTTTCATCCAACAGGGCTGTCAAACGCGCGCGGGCCCTGATCCGCATGTGGTGACCACACTTGGGGCAAACTTCGAGGCTGCGCTCCAGCTCGGCACGGTACAGCACGTCCTGACAACCGGGGCACTTGACCCACAGTCCTTCTGGCACGGAGCCACGGCGGTTGACGCCATCGGTGCGAACCCGCGAAGGGATCAGTTTTTCAAACCAGCTCATGTCACTTCCTAATCGTTAACCGCGCCTATTCAGGCGCGAAGTTCTTTGTCGGCCGCTCGGACCTGTGCGACAAACTGCGCCACACGTGCCGGGTCTTTGTCGCCGCGCGCGCGTTCCACGCCGCTGCTCACATCCACCGCCCACGGGCGAGTGGCCACTACCCCAGCAAACACGTTGTGGGGGGTCAAGCCGCCAGCGAGGATCATTGGTCGCTCGCTCGACGCGCTTATATCCGTGCGCTGCAGCACAGACCAGTCAAATGTTTCGCCTTTGCCGCCG
>JAWSVD010000177.1:0-45398 GCA_033852095.1 Granulosicoccaceae bacterium
TGGGATTCTTTATGTCTCTGGGTAAGGCAGCCGTGTTCAAGCACATCCCCGTCTATTACCCCGGCAACGTCGGCTCCGTGGGTGGCATTGTTGGCTTGATCGGTGGCCTGGGGGGATTTGTACTGCCGATCAGCTTCGGCATGATGAACGACTTCATCGGTGTCTGGACCAGCTGCTTCATGCTGCTCACCGTCATCATCGGCATCGCCACAATCTGGATGCACGTCTCTATCGTCAAGATGGAACGCCGCGAAAACCCCGAACTCAAGGGCAACCGCCACTTCCCCGAGCTGGAGCAGCTGCACGGTCAGCGCACACCTGCCAACGACAACTAAACAATCACGCCTTCCCGGCTACCTGAGGCACCGCGCCTAAGGCAGTCGGGTGTTTTAAGAATTATTCACATCAGCTTCTCAGACGAACCCGAGTAACGCCGGTTCAACGTCAAAGGCTGAAACACCTGTTTAAGAGGCAAGACGATGGCTAAAGATCTCTCCAACTGGAACCCAGAGGACCAAGAGCAATGGTCCGGCGGGGGCAGCGCGATCGCCTCCCGCAATCTGTGGATATCCATTCCCGCGCTGCTCTGCGGCTTCGCCGTTTGGCTCTACTGGGGCATCATCACTGTACAGATGCTCAACTTAGGGCTCGCTTTTGAAAAGTCCGAACTGTTCACGCTGATGGCCATTGCCGGACTGTCCGGTGCAACGCTGCGCATTCCCAGTTCATTCTTTATTCGTCTGGCGGGCGGTCGCAATACCATCTTCCTGACCACCACCCTGTTGATCATCCCAGCCGTGGGCACGGGCATGGCGCTGGCTAATCCCGAAACCCCACTCTGGCACTATCAAGTGCTCGCTCTGCTGAGCGGCATGGGCGGCGGCAACTTCGCTTCTTCCATGTCCAACATCAGTTTTTTCTTCCCCAAGAAAGTGCAAGGTGCGTCACTGGGCTTAAACGCAGGTCTGGGAAATTTTGGTGTCACCACCATGCAGATCCTTGTCCCACTGGCCATGACCTTTGGCGCCTGGGGCCTGACCGGGGAAGGTGGCCTGCTGCAGAACACTTCGGGCACGCTGATCGGAAAAATCCCCGCAGGCACAGAAACCTGGATCCAGAATGCCGGTTACGTTTGGCTGGTGTTGCTGGTGCCGCTGGCAATAGCCACTTGGTTTGGCATGAACAACATTGTCGACGAGCACGTCTCTCCCAACATCGGCGGCACCACTGCCGCGTTCACCAAAATCATTGTGATGCTACTGATCGCCTTTGGCACCGCTGTATTTGGCCTCTGGCTGATGCTGCCCGCCAGTGTCGGCGGCTCTGGTTTGTTGGTCAGCAAATGGATCGTCATGCCCATCGTGATCGTCTTGACGGTGCTGCTGCTGAAGTTTCTGCCGCTGGGTCACGACTACCACGACTCCCTCAACCGCCAGTACCGCATCTTCGGCAACAAGCACACCTGGGCCATGACGGTCATTTACACCATGACCTTTGGCTCGTTCATCGGGTTTTCTGCTGCACTGGGCTTGTCTATCAAGGTTATCTTCGGTTACCAGCACCTGCTGGTGGACGGCGTCATGACACACAGCACTGTCAACGTCAACGGCCCAAGCGCGCTGATGTACGCCTGGACGGGCGCATTCATCGGTGCCTTGATTCGCCCCATCGGCGGGAATATCGCGGATAAAATCGGCGGCGCAAAAGTGACGCAGATCATCTCTTTTGTGATGGTTGCCAGTGCCCTGGGTGTCGCGTATTTCATGAAACAGGCCTACGCCTCCGCCACACCGGAGCAATACTTCTGGCCCTTCCTCGGTTTGTTCTTGATCTTGTTCGCCGCCACAGGCATTGGCAACGGCTCGACCTTCCGCACCATCGCCCAAGTTTTCGACAAAGAACAGGCTGGCCCTGTGCTGGGCTGGACATCTGCCGTGGCAGCCTACGGCGCTTTCATCATCCCCAAGGTGTTCGGCGAACAGATCAAAGCAACAACACCCGAGTACGCGCTCTACGGCTTCGCCGTCTTCTACACCGTGTGCATTCTAATTAACTGGTGGTTCTACCTGCGTAAAAACGCCTACATCCAGAACCCTTGAGGAATTATAAAAAATGAGTAAATTTCTTGATAATTTGACGTTCTTCAAGCATCACAACGAGCCCTTCTCTAACGGGCACGGCGTGAAGACAAATGAAGATCGTAGCTGGGAAAAGGCCTATCGTGGCCGCTGGTCCCACGACAAAATCGTACGCTCTACGCACGGTGTAAACTGCACCGGTTCGTGTAGCTGGAAGATCTACGTCAAAGGCGGATTGGTCACTTGGGAAACCCAACAGACCGACTACCCCCGCACACGCCCTGATCTGCCAGACCATGAGCCACGCGGCTGTGCCCGTGGCGCAAGCTACTCTTGGTACCTCTACAGTGCAGCTCGGGTTAAATACCCGATGGTGCGTAAGTCTTTGCTGCAACTTTGGCGTGCTGAGCTGAAAAAGCACGGCGACCCCGTGCTAGCTTACGGCGCGATCATCGAAGACAAAGCCTCGACGGACAAGTACAAATCCGAACGTGGACGCGGCGGCATGGTGCGCGCTGGCTGGGATGAGATGAATACGCTGATTGCAGCGTCTAATGTCTACACCGCCAAACAGTACGGCCCCGACCGCATCATGGGCTTCTCGCCCATCCCTGCGATGTCGATGGTTTCCTACGCAGCGGGTAGCCGTTACCTTTCACTGATCGGTGGCGTCTCTCTGAGCTTCTACGACTGGTACTGTGATCTACCGCCAGCCTCTCCACAAACATGGGGCGAGCAAACAGACGTTCCCGAGAGTGCTGACTGGTTCAATGCTGGCTACATCATCGCCTGGGGCTCGAACGTTCCACAGACTCGCACACCTGATGCTCACTTTTTTACTGAAGTTCGCTACAAAGGCACCAAGACTGTCGCTGTCACGCCTGACTATTCAGAAGTAGCCAAGCTCAGTGACGAATGGGTCGCCGCACGTCAGGGCACAGATGCCGCACTCGCGATGGCCATGGGCCATGTGGTACTGACGGAGTATCACGCAGTGGGCAAGAGCGCCTACTTCGAAGACTACTGCCGCAAGTACACCGACATGCCTTTCTTGATCATGTTGGAGCAAGACGAAGAAGGTCGCACCGTGGCCACGCGTACTGTGCGTGCCAGCGACCTCGAAGGCGATCACGGCCAGACCGAGAACGCAGAGTGGAAACCGGTGCTGATCAACGACGAAGACGGCAGCGTGCAAGTACCTAACGGTACGGTGGGCTCACGTTGGGACAAGTCAGGCAAGTGGAACCTTGAGCAACGCGCTGTTGACGGACAGGATGAGTTCAAATCCACCCTGAGCTTCCTCGAGAAGCACGACGCTGTTGTTGAAATTAGCCTGCCGTACTTCGGCAATAACGAAAACGATCAGCCAATCTTCAAGCACACTGAACACGACAGCGTACTGAAGCAAAACGTGCCTGTTCGCACGATCAAAACCAAAGACGGCGAAATACAAGTCGCTACCATCTTCGACCTTACTCTAGCCAACTACGGTGTAGGCCGAGGCTTGAATGGCGATGACGCGGTCAGCTACTACGACAACGCACCTTACACGCCTGCATGGCAAGAGCAGATCACGGGTGTTCCAGCGGATCAAGTCATCCGTATTGCCCGTGAGTTTGCTGACACAGCCGATAAGACTGAAGGCCGCTCCATGGTCATCCTCGGTGCCGGTGTCAATCACTGGTACAACATGGACATGATCTATCGCGGCATCATCAACTTACTGATGATGTGTGGTTGTATCGGTAAGTCTGGTGGTGGCTGGGGCCACTATGTTGGTCAGGAGAAGCTACGTCCACAGACAGGTTGGTTGCCACTTGCCTTCGGTCTGGACTGGAGTCGTCCACCTCGTCAAATGAACGGCACTTCGTTCTTCTACGCCCACTCTAACCAGTGGCGCTACGAGACCCTCGGTGTGGATGAGATCCTCTCACCTCTCGCCAAGAAGTCAGATTGGGAGAACACCTCACTGATCGACTGCAACGTACGCGCCGAGCGTATGGGCTGGTTACCTTCTGCTCCGCAGCTCAATACCAACCCGTTGAATCTCGGCAAAGCAGCAAAAGCCGCTGACGTTGCTGCAGGACCTTACGTCGTGGACCAATTGAAATCAGGTGAGTTGCAGTTTGCAGCGGAAGATCCAGATAACCCGGCCAACTTCCCTCGCATGATGTTCATCTGGCGCTCTAACCTGCTGGGTTCCAGCGGCAAGGGCCACGAATACATGATGCGCCACCTACTCGGTACTGCAGACGGCTTGCTCGGTGATGACATTGGCAAGACTGGCGGCGAGAAGCCAAGTGAAGTGGTTTGGCACGACGAAGCACCCAAAGGCAAGCTTGACCTCGTGGTCACGCTCGACTTCCGCATGTCCACTACCGCACTCTACTCTGACATCGTCTTGCCATCGGCTACATGGTACGAGAAGAACGATCTCAACACGTCAGACATGCACCCCTTCATCCATCCGCTGTCTAAAGCGGTTGATCCTGCTTGGGAATCACGTTCGGACTGGGACATCTACAAGGGTATCGCCAAGACTTTCTCTGAAGTTTGTATTGGTCACTTAGGTGTTGAGAACGATATCGTCACTGTGCCAATCTTGCATGACACACCCGCAGAGCTAGCACAGCCCTTTGGCGTGAAAGATTGGAAGAAAGGCGAAGTTGAGCCCATTCCAGGAAAAACAATGCCTTCTATTGTGGCTGTTGAACGCGACTACCCACAGACCTACGCCAAGTTCACCTCCATAGGGCCTCTTTTAGAGAAGCTCGGTAACGGAGGCAAGGGCATCAGCTGGGATACCAACACCGAAGTACAGTTTCTGCGTGAGTTGAACAAAACGGTTAAAGGCGACGGTATTGCCGCTGGCCAACCAAAGCTCGAAACGGACATTGATGCAACTGAAGTGATCCTATCTCTTGCTCCCGAGACTAACGGCCAAGTGGCTGTGAAGGCATGGGAAGCACTGGGAGTATTCACGGGTCGTGACCATACGCATCTGGCTCGCCCGAAAGAAGACGAGAAAATTCGCTTCCGCGATGTACAAGCGCAGCCGCGCAAGATCATCTCCTCACCGACTTGGTCTGGCATCGAAGACGAACATGTTTGCTACAACGCGGGTTACACCAATGTGCACGAGCTGATCCCCTGGCGCACACTGACAGGTCGTCAGCAGTTCTATCAAGATCACACTTGGATGCGCGACTTCGGCGAAGCCATGTGCGTCTACAAGCCACCCATCAATACTCGCACCGTCCAGCCTCTGTTGAGTGACAGTGAGCCACAGGTTGTACTGAACTGGGTTACACCGCACCAGAAATGGGGCATCCACAGCACCTACTCTGACAACTTGTTGATGCTGACCTTGAATCGCGGCGGCCCCGTGATCTGGATCAGTGAAAACGATGCGCAGAAGATCGGTGTTGAAGATAACGACTGGCTCGATATCTTTAATGTTAACGGAGCGATCGTTGCCCGTGCGGTTGTCAGTCAACGTATCCCAGACGGCTTGACCCTGATGTATCACGCGCAAGAAAAGACCATGAACACACCGGGATCGTCATTGACCGGCGTACGTGGCGGTATCCACAACTCTGTCACCCGAGTTGCGGTTAAACCTACACACATGATCGGCGGATACGCTCAGTTATCATGGGGCTTCAACTACTACGGCACCACCGGCTCCAACCGCGATGAATTCGTCATCGTGAAGAAGATGAAGAAAGTGGATTGGATGCAAGAAGCAACCGACAAGACGGAGACAACGGCATGAAAATTCGTGCGCAAATAGGCAAGGTCCTAAACCTCGACAAGTGCATCGGTTGCCACACCTGCTCGGTCACTTGCAAGAACGTTTGGACCACACGAACCGGCGTGGAATACGCTTGGTTCAACAACGTTGAGAGCAAACCAGGTGTGGGCTACCCCCACAACTGGGAAGACCAAACTGACTGGAAAGGCGGCTGGGAACTCAAAGCAGGACGTCTGATCCCAAAAATGGGCGGCAAGCTGAAGATCCTTTCAAAGATCTTTGCCAACCCAGATATGCCACAGATCGACGACTACTACGAACCCTTCACCATGGACTACGGTTTTTTGCAGAACGCACCGGTCGGCAAGACATTGCCCACCGCACGTATGCACTCGGCCATCACCGGTGAAAAGATGGAAAAACCAGTTGGCGGCGCCAACTGGGAAGAAATCTTGGGCGGAGAGTTCAGCAAGCGCAGCAAGGACTACAACTTCGAGCAGATCCAGAAAGACATCTACGGCGAATTCGAAAATACGTTCATGATGTACTTGCCTCGTTTGTGTGAGCACTGCCTAAACCCAACTTGTGTTGCGGTTTGCCCAAGCGGCGCCATCTACAAGCGTGAAGAAGACGGAATCGTACTGATCGACCAAGACAAGTGTCGTGGTTGGCGTATGTGTGTCACAGGCTGCCCCTACAAGAAGATCTACTTCAACTGGGAATCTGGCAAGTCTGAGAAGTGCACCTTCTGCTACCCACGTATCGAGTCTGGCCAACCTACAGTTTGCTCTGAAACGTGTGTCGGCCGTATCCGTTACTTGGGCGTGATGCTCTATGACGCGGACAAGATCGAAGAAGCAGCCAGTGTCACTGACGAGCAGGATCTGTATCAGTCTCAACTGGATGTATTTCTCGATCCAAACGATCCAGCAGTCATCGAGCAAGCGCGCAAAGACGGCATTCCTGATAGTTGGTTAGAAGCGGCGCAGAAGTCACCGGTCTACAAAATGGCGATGGAGTGGAAGATTGCTTTCCCGCTGCACCCTGAGTACCGCACCCTACCCATGGTTTGGTATGTGCCACCTCTGTCACCGGTACAGTCTGCTGCCAAAGGCGGCTGGCTGGACAGTGACGATGTGCTGCCTGATATCGCTAGCCTGCGCATCCCGGTTAAGTACTTGGCCAACATGCTCACCGCTGGGCAGGAAAAGCCTGTTGTTGATGCATTGGAAACCATGTTCGCCATGCGCGGTTATATGCGCGGCAAGCACGTAGACAAAACCGAGCGCACTGATCTGTTGGAGCGTGTGGGCAAAACGGCTGACACCATCGAAGACATGTATCAGACGCTGGCGATTGCCAACTACGAAGATCGCTTTGTCATTCCGACTAACCACCGTGAGTTTGGTGGCAGAACGCCTTTTGATGAGGATATTGCCTTCGAACAACGCAGTGAGTGCGGCTTTAGCTTCGGCAACGGTTGCCACGACGACGGCAGCGGCACGCGCAACACCACTCAACTGTTTGGCGGCAAGATCAATCGACCTGCCAGCATGAGCGGTAAAGTTTATCGACTGGAGGAGAAAAAATGAGAACTTACAAAATTCTCGGCCTGCTACTGACCTACCCAGAATCGACTTGGATCGATCACTGTGAAGAGCTTCGCTTAACACTGCACGAAGAAGGCAAACTCAAGCCTACCGCGTTGAAGTCAGTGGATGCCCTGATCGATGACCTTTCCAGCGGCGAGCTGCTCGATTTACAAGAGCGTTACTGCGACACCTTCGACAGAGGTCGCAGCAACTGCTTGAACTTGTTCGAGCACGTCTACGGTGAGTCCCGCGATCGCGGGCAAGCCATGGCTGAGCTATTAGAGCTGTACATGGCTAAAGGCTTGGAGAGCACCGGCGCAGAGCTGCCAGACTATCTGCCGCTCTACCTTGAGTATCTCTCCAGACTCGACCCTGTCACTGCACGCGATAGCCTCTGTGACACCGTAGATGTCATCGCCATTGTCGAAGCGCGCTTGCGCCAGAGCGACTCTCCTTACGCAGCCCCGATGGCTGCGCTGATTGAGTTGTCGAAGAAGAAGATCAACAGACAGGAAATTGACGAAGCGGCGGCCAACACCCCCGACGATACGTCCTTCGAAGCGATCGACGCGGCATGGGAAGAGGCAGAAGCATTTGGCGGCGAGCCAGACACGTCTGGTTGCCCCCCTGCTGCAAAGTCGGGCCGCGATCGGTGCGGCCAACCACAGCAGATTAATTTCGTGGCTAATACAAGAGGATCACAGGCATGAACCAATTCCTTTTTGGCATCTACCCCTATGTCGTGCTCGGCGTGTTTGTCGTGGGCTGTATCGCCCGCTACGATCGCGATCCCTACACCTGGAAAGCTGGCTCCAGTCAGCTGATGCGCACTGACAAGAAAATGATCCTGGGCAGCAACTTGTTCCACGTCGGGGTTATCGCCTTGTTCTTTGGCCATTTCGTGGGCCTGCTCACCCCCGAACCTGTCTATCACCTGTTCATGAGTGCAGGCACCAAACAAGTGCTGGCCATGACAGCTGGTGGGATATTCGGGCTGACCATGCTGGCAGGGCTGTTTATCTTGCTTCGCCGCCGCCTTTCCGATCCGCGCATCCGTGCCACCACCCAGCCCACCGACCTCGCGATTCTGATTTTACTCTTGGTGCAATTATTACTGGGGCTACTGACAATCCCGGTGTCAGCCATGCATTTGGACGGCAGTTCGATGATAGCGTTGGCCAACTGGGCACAGCACGTGGTGACATTCAGAGGCGGTGCCGCTGATTTCATCGTCGACGAATCAATCATCTTCAAGCTGCATTTGTTCTTGGGCATGACGTTGTTCTTGCTCACGCCTTTTACCCGCTTGGTTCATGTGATCAGCGCCCCTGTTTGGTACCTGCTGCGCAGCGGCTACCAATTGGTGCGCTCACGGGGCTAGCAAGGCCGAGCGGAATGGTACTGCAGGGCTCAAGGACGTGCCATCAGTGCCTGCCCGCTCTCTATTCTCATAACAAACAGCGCGCTGGCAAAACGAAGCAGCGCTCGATTTCCCACGGGAGGGCAACCAGCGTGTTCGAACTCGATCAAAGGCTAACGGCCCTCGCTGCACAGATTGACGAAGTACTCGGCCAGCTACACATTGCCGATTTTCACTACCCCACTGCACGGGATGCGCGCTCCCTCAAAGGCGATTTCTGCGTGGTCAAATTGGCCAACGGCGGCAGCGGACTGTCCTACACACTCGCAGAAGATCATGGCTTCGACCGCGCATCCATGAGCATGCCAAAGCCCGGTGAGCGAGCCATCGATTGGGTAGAGCGCTTTGCTTTGCCAGCCGAGCAGATTCCCGGCCCGCAGCGCGCCGCGGCATTGGCCACCATCAACGCCCTCTACAACACCCTGTTACGACGCAGCAACACCCCCTTGCCAGCGGCGGATAACAGCTTCGGCCTCACCGATGTGCAAGCGGGCGACAAAATCGGCATGGTGGGGTTTTTTCCCCCGCTGGTAAAGCGTCTGCGCAACATGGGCGTAGAACTGACCGTAATCGAGCTGCGACGCGATCTCGAACGCCAGCACGAAGGATTGATCGTGACAACTGACCGTCGCAAGCTCAGCCCGTGCAGCAAAGTCCTGTGCACCAGCACCACGCTACTCAACCAAACCTTGCCGCAGATGCTCGACGCAGCGCCAAACGCGGAGCAGTTTGCCCTGCTCGGCCCCAGCGCCGGCTGCCCACCGGATCCGCTCTTCACGCTGGGCATCAGCACGCTGGCGAGCGCACAGATTGTTGATGATGAGCTGCTCTGGCAACGCCTGGTCGCCGGCGAGAAGCTTGGCAGCGCACGTCGTAAATGCAATCTTGTGCCCGGCAACACCCCACGCACCAGCGAGCTTTTAGCAGCGCTTCGCTAAGCCTGTCCGGGGCGCCGCTATCGTGCTGCCGGTGCGGCTCGCTTAAGCTCGGCCGGTGCAGCGCATTGTTAATAACGCCCTACAACATGGCGCGAGAACCGAGTATGCAAGCACACTGGCTGGAATCCTTTAACCCGCGCTATTTCTCTTTGACCATGGCCACCGGTATCGCCGCTATCGCCTTACGGCTGCACGCGTATCAAGCCTTGGCGCTGACCTTTGACATCCTTGCGCTCGCGAGCTGGCTGGGTTTGTTTTTCATCTACACCTGTCGGCTCTGGCGCTTTCCGCGCGCTATGTTTGAAGACCTCAAAAACCCAACCACGACTTTCAGCTTTTTCACCTTCGTGGCCGCAAGCAACGTCTGCGGGCTGATCCTGCTTCATCACGATTTTGCAACGCTGGCCATTGCTGCCTGGTGTATTGCCTTCGTCTATTGGTCAGCCTTGATGTATTGCAGTTTCGCGGCGCTGTGTTTCAGTCACCCTGCGCGCACCCCGAGCATCGTCGACGGCGGCTGGCTGATCCTCATCGTCGGCACGCAATCTCTGGTATTGCTGGGTATCGCACTGGCCCCTGCGCTTGGTGTGCTCGGCGACGCCATGCTCATCGAGGCACTGCTGCTGTGGTGCCTTGGCATGGTGTTCTACGGGATATTCGTCACCTTGTTTTGTTACCGCATTTTTTTTCTCCGGTCCGTCCCAGGCGATTTCTCGCCGTTGTTCTGGGTAATCATGGGCGCCTCCGCCATCAGCGCCAACGCAGGCAGTAGCCTGTATCTCGCCGCGCCTTCCCTTGGCCTGCTCGATCAGCTCAAGAACGTGATACTGCTCGCGGATTTGCTCTGGTGGACCTGGGCCAGCTGGTGGATCCCCCTGCTGCTGATCTTTGGTCTCTGGAAGCACGGTTACCACCGCGAAACACTGCGTTACACCCCCGCCCTGTGGAACATGGTGTTCCCGCTCGGCATGTACGCAGTGGCAACGCACCGGCTGGCACAGGCTGCCGAGCTTGCCCCGCTGTTGTATTTATCACAATCAGTGCTCTGCGTGGCCGTGATCACCTGGGTTTTGGTCACGTCTGCACTCGCACAGCAGTTGATCACTGTGTACCGGAAGAACAACCCGCATTGACGCGACTAACCACGGCAAGAGACCAGCCTACAAATAGTGAGTACCAAAAGAAAAGTGCTGCAATCCTGACAAACCGCTGTCGGTAGCACCGAGCTAAGCTGCTTTCCTCGTCAAGGGATAGCTTCTCATGGAACACCAGCGCATTTACGGCACAGCTTTTCTGCTGTTGTCTGCCCTCACCTTCAGCACCGCTGGCCTCTTTGTCAAAGGGGTGTCTGCGGGGCCTTACGCCATCATTTTTTGGCGGAGTGTCGGCGCCACGGCGGTCATCTTGTGTTTTGCATTGGCGCGGGGAAAGCTCGGCACAGAGCTGAAATCCTTGGGCGGCAGCGAATGGGCTGTTGCGATCTGCGGGGCGATTGGCACGCTAGCTTTTGTGCCCGCTTTCAAGCTCACCTCCATCGCCCACGTTGCCATGATCTACGCCGTGGCCCCTTTTGTCAGCGCGATTATTGCCTGGTGCTGGCTGCGAGAGAAGCCCAGACAGCGGGTTGTGCTGAGCAGTGGCTTTGTCTTGTTGGGGGTGGCGCTTATCGTGCGTGACTCACACGGGGACAATAACCTGTACGGTGATGCCCTCGCGCTCATCATGACCGTCGCAATGGCGTTGTTGATGTGTATCTACCGCCGCTACCCGCACACACGCACCCAGGGGCCAGCCGCGCTGATGGCGACGCTGCTCATCCCCGTCGGCTTGCTGTTCGACACCCCTCTATCAATGCCACTGACGGAAATAGCGCTCTGTCTGTTGTTCGGTTTGATCTTCGCGCTCGCTTCGGTGACCTTAGCTGAAGGCGCACGCCGCCTGCCCGCAGCGGAGACCGCCCTGTTGAGTGCACTGGAAATGCCTTTTGCGGTGTTGTGGGCTGCTTTGTTCTTTGCCGCCTACCCCTCGCAGACAGTCGGCCTTGGCGGCATGCTCATCGCCGTGGCGATAGTCGCATCTCAATGGCCGGGCAAAGCGGCGGCACGGAGCGAAACGACAACGGCCTGAAGAGCCACCGCTGCAACACATGCCCGTGTTGAGAGCCAAGGGTATGCGTGTCCGGCGATGGTGAACACGCACTGAGATGCAGATATTAAACAATATCTGCCACCAGCAACCGGCACTGGCCAGCGGCAGACGCACTGGCCAGTGATTTCAGTGCAGCTTCACATACTCGTAGTCATCTGGCTGGCTGTTGATACCGATACGAGGTGCCGCAATCCAATTTGCGTACTGGCCCTTTTCCTTGCAGGGCACCATCAAGGACTGGATAAACGCATCGTCTGCGTCGGTGCAAAGCCAATCATCTCGCCTCGCATTCCACTCCTGCTCGCTCAGCACCTCTGCATCGGGTGAAATATGGTCACCGGCAAACACCCCGACCTTGCGTTTAAAGCCTTTGAAGGGAAGTTTGAAAGCAAAATCAAAACCTGCCCGCTCGATGGTTTTGTTCCACCGTTTCACCCCACCAGCTGCGTCTACAAAATAGTTGTCCAACAGCCGCGAGTTGATGGCGCTGTGAGCCGACTCCTCGACATCCACCAGCTTGCCGTCGAGCACGCGCGTGACGGTGTAGGTATCATCGTTCAACTGGTGATCATCGTCGATTTTGGCTTCGCCAAAACGGCCCTTGATGCCAGCGATAAAAGCGGCGGCTCCGTTGGTCGACACTTCAGCGCCAAAAAGATCAGAGGTCACAGAGACATGGAAGTTGATCTTCTTTTGCAAGCTTGGCAGGTCGATCACGCCCAGGGCACGAACCGCCTCGATGTCATGGGGGTCCGTGATGCCCGCTTCCACCATGGCCTCGCAGGTGCGCTGCACCACACGGCCCACGCCCGTCTCGCCGACAAACATGTGGTGCGCTTCTTCGGTCAGCATAAAGCGACAGGTTCTGGACAGCGGATCAAAACCCGATTGAGCGAGGGACTCCAATTGCATTTTCCCGTCGCGGTCGGTGAAATAAGTGAACATGAAGAAGGACAACCAGTCGGAAGTCTCTTCGTTGAAGGCGCCTAAGATACGCGGTTTATCTTCGTCTGCAGAGCGGCGTTCCAGCAAGGATTCAGCTTCTTCGCGCCCGTCTCGGCCAAAATACTTGACCAGCAGATAAACCATGGCCCAGAGGTGCCGGCCCTCTTCCACATTGACCTGAAAGAGATTGCGCATGTCGTACAGCGAAGGCGCGGTCGCACTCAGTGCACGCTGCTGCTCGACCGAGGCCGGCTCAGTGTCACCTTGAATCACAATCAAACGGCGCAACAGTGCGCGGTACTCGCCTGGCACTTCCTGCCACACGGGCTCGCCCTTGTGTTTGCCAAAACCAATGGTACGGTTCTCTTCTTTGGGGGCGAGCAAAATACCCCACCGGTACTCGGGCATTTTTACGTGGCCGAATTTCGCCCAGCCCTTGGGGTCCACACCCACGGCAGTGCGCAGGTACACTTCAAAATCTTTGGTATTCTCAGGGCCGGCGACATTCCACCAGTCGATGTATTTTGGCTGCCAGCGTTCCAGCGCTTTTTTCAGCTGGGCATCATTGGCCAGGTCGACGTTATTGGGGACCAAATCGTCGTAGTTCACCTGCATGATTAAATTGTCTTCTGGTGTCTCACTCATCATTTTTTCCTCTAAAAGTCTTAGACTCGATTCAGATCAAACTCGGCGCGGACACCGGTTCCGTAGAGCTTCAAGGCGCCGCCTTCACCAACCGCGTTAGGGCGTTGGAATATCCAGTTCTGCCAGGCAGTCAGGCGACCAAATATTTTGGTTTCCATGGTCTCCGGGCCTGCAAAACGCAGGTTGGATTCCATGCCAGTGAGGCAGTCAGGTGAGAAGCTGGCGCGCTCTTCGAGCACCACACGCAGCTCGTCCTTCCAGTCAAAGGAATCGATCACATAGGTGACCAAACCCAGGGAATTACAGGCCGCCACGTCGAGGTCTTGATCGACTTTTTGCCGACAGACATCTATTTGCTCAGGGGCACCCAGAAAGCGGGTCTGCAAGCGGGTGATGCCATTGGACATATTGAAGGAGCCGAAATTGGATTCGGTGAGGCGGATACTGGGCGCCGGGCGATCGTCCCCTTCCATGGGATCTTCCAATATGTAACTTCGATCGACTGAGAACAGCAATTCCGCCAACATGCCAGAGAAACAACTGCCCTGCTCGATGAAGGCGAAGGTGGTGCGCGAGGTGAGATCGATGCGCTTCAGAGTGCGCCTCCAATACAAGGACACTTCGCGGATAAACCAGTTGTTGTAGTTTCGGCGAATGAAATCATCGTAAAAGGCAACAGTGTCCATGTCCCCCTCGGTTTTAAAGATGATCGTGCCTATCTGCGTTTCGTTGCTGCGTAGGTGCAGAATTGCATCGTCCAGTTGCCGACAAAGCGCCAGCGGCCAGAACTCCGCCCCCAGAGAAAACACTTCATCTAAGGTCAAACCCGACTCGGTGGCATCCAAAGGAGCTTTGATTAACACGGTCGCAGCTCGGAGCTTGCGATCGATGCTCACTTCAACAAAGTCGTAACTCACCGTATCAGCGGCGAAGTCGCGGTTCAGCTCGCTCAAGATCACGCCCATGGCCTCATCCGGTCGGTCAGACGCCGCGGCGAATTCCACCGCTCGGTCAACAACCGCTTGTTCGAATTTAGAGCCTGGGACTGATTCATCCACCAGGCGCCAATCGACAGCGCGCTGGCCGCGCACGCCTTCTTCAAGGGAGCAAAACACGTCGGCGTGATCACGCCGCACTTTGCGTTTGTCAGTGACACGGGTCAGTCCACCGGTGCCCGGCAATACTGCAAGCAGGGGGACCTCGGGCAGGGACACAGCCGAGTTGCCGTCATCGGCGAGTAAGATGTAGTCAGCGGCCAAGGCCAGCTCATAACCACCGCCTGCAGCTATGCCCTTGACCGCGCAGAGATAACGCTGCTGCGAAAACTCGCTAGCGTCTTCGATGGAGTTGCGGGTCTCGTTGGTGAACTTGCAGAAATTCACCTTGTGGCCGTGCGAGGACACGCCGAGCATATTGATGTTCGCCCCTGCGCAGAAAATTTTGTCCTTGGCGGAGGAGAAAATAACCGATTTCACTTCAGGGTGTTCAAACCGCAAGCGCTGAACCGCGTCGTAGAGCTCTATGTCTACCCCCAGATCATAGGAGTTGAGCTTCAGCTCATAACCTTCGGCCAATGTTTCATTGGGGTCAACGTCCATTTCCAGTCTTGCTACCGCCCCGTCAAACTTCAGTTTCCAATGCTTGTAGTTTTCTGGATCTGTTTGAAAGCTAATCATTATTTCCAATTCCTCAACGCGATCAGGCAATGCAATTGTGCAAGAAGTGAAATGCATGATAGTGCATCGATAGGCTCATCGCAACACTTCAGATGCACGATCGTACATTTTACGCGCACGCAATTCCCGCGTGAGCCACCGCACGTGATGCGCGTGGACCATGGCTCAAAGCTCCAAAGTATTTCCACCCATGCGGGCGCAGCTAGCGCGTGTTTGGCGGCCAACGAAACGGCCGCTGCGTTCCACGGCACGGCTTAGACTAAGCCGCAACGCGACGAGGCGATTTATCGGCCGCTGAACTTAGCCGGCCGACGCTGCATGGCCGCGGCAAAACCTTCGCGTGCGTCGGCTTGTTCAAAACCGAGAATCTCCAGCGCCAATGAATGCTCAAACGCAGGCCACGCCTGTCGCAGCCAGTGGTTGAGGCTGCGCTTGGTGAAAGCCATCGCGGTCGGGCTGGATTGCGCTAGGGTGTTGGCCACCTCGCGCGACTTGGCCAGTAGCTCATCATCGGCGACCACCAAACTGACCAGTCCGATGCGCTCGGCTTCGATGCCGTCGATTGAAGAGCACATCAGCAAGTGATACTTGGCTTTTGCCAAGCCGCACAACAGCGGCCAGATCAGGGCGGCATGATCCCCAGCGGCGACCCCGATGCGGGTGTGACCGTCGATGATCTTTGCCCGCTCACCGGCAATGGACACATCGGCCAGTAGCGCAACCGCAGCACCGGCCCCCACTGCCGCACCGTTGATCGCCGAGACAATGGGCAAGTCACAATCGATCATGCCCTGCACCAGAGCCCGCGCCTCGTGCATCACCCGCAGCCGCGCCGCGCCGTCACTCAGCATCGACTGCACCAGCTCGGGTGTGCCGCCAGCACAGAAGCCCTTGCCCACGCTGCGCACCAAGATGCAACGCACATCCTTTTCCGCCGCCAGCTCAGCCCACAGTGTGCCCAGTGCGGCGTGAGCCGCCACATCGGTCATGGGCATGCCACCTTCGGGGCCGAGGATTAACTCCGCAACACCGTTGTCTTTTATCTCGGCGTGCAAGTTCTGCGCGAAATCAATCCGTCTACTCATGCCATTCCCTGTCGCTTTATGTGTGTTACTTCTAGCTTCGTTATTTTTCTCTCACACAGTGAGAGCCGGCCCAGGACTGTGCGGCGATCAGACTTCGATGCGGTTGCCCGCATCAGTAGGTCTCAAAGTGCAATCGACCGGCTTGTTTCATGGCCGTGCCGAGCTCTTCCCAGTCAAAACCCGCTTGTTTGGCGATGTCCCGCAGGGCCAGCACCACCCCCTCTTCCATGCTTTTAAGCCCGCAGACATAAAAGTAGGTGTCCGGGCTCGCCAGCAGTTGACCCAGATCAGCGGCGCGCTCGCGCATGCGGTCCTGTACATAGGCTTTGGGCTGCTCGGCCTCTCTGGAGAAGGCAAATTCAATGTCGATGAAATCTGTGGGCAGCTTTTGCAGCGGGCCAAAATAGGGCAGCTCCGCACGGCTCCTGGCGCCAAAAAACAGCATCAATTTGCCACCTTCAAAGGTCCCCGAGGCCTGAAGCCGTCGCCGCCATTCGGTCATGGCGCGCATCGGCGCACTGCCGGTGCCGGTGCAAATCATCACCACATGGGAGCCCGGGTGATTTGGCATCAGAAAACTGGAGCCGAAGGGACCAATCACTTTGACGGTTTCACCGGCTTCGAGATCACACATGTAGTTAGAGCCCACACCGCGAACCGCTTTGCCCTGATGGTCTTGCAACACTCGTTTGATGGTCAGGGAGATATTGTTGTAGCCCGGCCGCTCACCGTCGCGGGGGCTGGCAATGGAGTATTGCCTGGCGTGGTGTGGCTTGCCCGCACTGTCGACGCCAGGCGGCACAATACCGATCGACTGCCCCTCCAGCACAGGGAAAAACCCCGTGCCAAAATCCAATACGATGTGGTGCGTGTCGTACTCCAAGCCGACTTTTGTCACCCGCACATTGCCCGCCACCGTGGCAGTCATATAGGGCTGCTGGGACTTGGGCGAATAGAGATTAGTGTAGGCGTGCGCCGCTGACCACGGGGGCTGCGTCGAGCTGTATTGTGCGTTGCTGGCATTAACAGCAGGCGTCTCGGAAAACTCTGCGACAGCCTCACTGGGCTGCGGCTCCGCAGCGGGCGGGGCCGCCTCGGCTAGCTTATCAGCACTGAGCTCTTCGGGCAGCTCATCCCACTCCAGCTGAGCTTCGGCGCTGTAGGCACTGCTGCGCGGCACTAAACGCCAATTGTCGATAGAGCCCGTGGGGCAAGGGCTGATACAGTCCATACAAAAGTTGCACTTATCTGCATCAACCACATAATTCATGTCGTCGTGCGTGATCGCACCAACTGGGCAAGTCGCCTCACAGGTGTTGCAGCGGATGCAGATTTCTGGATCGATGAGGTGCTGTTTGAAAGCGGCACTGGTGGCGGTGTTAGGCATAATCCCCCCTGAACGGAAAATGCACTGTAGTTCATGCCGCAAGCACGGGTCAAGAACTCATCCCGCTAAACCCCGTCGATAAATGCAGCTTAGTGCATGTGGCGCAGCACTTTTTCTTTTAACAGCTCAAAGGTGTCGGCCAGGGATTGCTCACTGGTATTGACCGTGAACTGGGCTTTGCCATAGAAGTCATTCCTCGACGACAGGATGTGTTTTAAGTCGTCCATGGCCCGCTCTTGGTTGCCCGCCATGGGCCGCATATCACCTTGATCGACCACGCGCTGCATGTGATCTTCAGGGTCGGCCTTAAGCCAGACAGTGGTGCAGTTGTTGAGCAGAAAGTTAAAGGTATCCGGGTCAGACACCAGCCCACCTGGGGTGCCGATAATCGCTTCAGGGTATATCTGCACCACTTCTTCCAGCGCCCGGCACTCATAACGTCTGTAGGCGTCAATGCCGTACAAGTTCTGAATTTCTGACACGTCACAACCCGCCAGCTTTTCAATCTCACCGCTCAAATCGATGAAGGGAAAGTCGAGTTCGTCCGCCAGCATTTGTCCTAGCGTTGTTTTGCCCGCACCGCGCAAACCGATCAAGGCAAAACAGGGGTTTATTTTTTTACTGCGACTGAGCGAGCGACTGATATCAGCCCTGGTCTTGCGCAAGGTCGCCTCGTCTTGGTTTTTCAGCAACGAGCGAATCAACAACCACTCGGGGGAACTGGTGGTCAGATCGCCGGTGAGCTCAGCCAAAGATGAGTTGAGTCCTTCGGCAACTTGCGAGAGCACCAGGATCGAGGCGTTGCCTTCACCCGTCTCCAGATTCGCCAGATGGCGCTCGGACACGCCCGCCATGGTTGACAGCGTTTTACGGGTGACGCCTCTTCTCGCTCGCAAGGAGCGAACTTTTTGCCCCAGCGCGACCAAGAAAACGTTCTTTTCCTGCTTCCCCTCAGACTTCACTGCCACCTTGCCTTCGTGCTTTCCATCCAGCTTTTTTGGGGCCTCAGAGTTCAACTGATTCAGCTTCTCAGCCTTAGACATAAAATAACTTCCGTTAAGTTAAAAGTGCAACATACTGCTTGACAACCCCCGGCGGATTCTTTACCTTTTATGCACGATAGTACATTTTTTGGTGATGCACAAGCTCATCACCATCAAAAGGATTACGCAAAAACGTGCCAAAAACTGACTTTCACCAGCAGATTTCCCGCCTGACATCGGAACTCCGCGACAAGCCCCTAGACGAAAATTTAGAGCTCTGGCTCAACCGTGAACACGGCCCCGACAGCGCTACCTATCGGCACCTGAAAAAGCAATGTGAGCATGGTATTTCAGAAGGCTGGCTCTGCCAACACTCAGCGGGTGGAATCGCCTACGGCCGGGCATTTAAACCCAGCGATGAACACGCTGGATTTTCCATCGATGTGGTGGACATGGAAAACGTGGCAGGCCCGCACCACTCGCACCCCAACGGCGAAATAGACTTGATTATGCCCTTGGAGCCAGGCGCGAAGTTTGACGGTCGCGGCGCCGGTTGGCTGGTCTACCCACCGGAAAGCGCCCACCGGCCGACGCTGACACATGGACGCGCCCTGGTGCTGTACCTCCTTCCCGAGGGGAAAATACAGTTCACTGCCTAACACTGTCTGCGCGCAATACCGGCACGGACACCGCACGCTTGCCACCAGCTCGATTCTAGCAAGCCAGCAACAACACAGTTAGGCGAAGTTAATTCAAATATTTGCGAGAGCAACGAGGAAAGACCTCATGACACAGGACGCGGTTTCGGTGTTGGGCGAAAATTTCAATTTCGCGCAACACCTGATTAAATGCAACATATGTCACCCTGATAGGATCGCCTATATAGATGATGCTGGCACACTGAGTTACGGCGAGCTGAGCAACCGCATCCGTCGCCTCGCCACCGCCTTGCAGGCGCTAGGCGTGCGCCGCGAGGAGCGGGTGTTGCTGCTGATGCAAGATTGCAGCGATTGGCCGGTCTGTTTTCTGGGCGCTATGTACGCCGGCATCGTACCCGTGGCCGTGAACACCCTGCTCACCGTCGACGACTACTGTTACATGCTCGAGCACAGCCGCGCACAGACCGTACTGGTCTCGGACAAGCTGCTGCCCACCCTGCAAGCCGCTATCGCCAGCAGCGGTGTCAACGTCGACAACATCATCGTCTCTCGCCCCGAGCAACCCTTGGCCACGCCCTGCTGTTCGTTGCAGCCACTGATCGACGCGCACGAGCCCATGAGTGACTGCGCGGACACCGGGCCCGACGACAGCGGTTTCTGGCTGTACTCATCCGGCTCCACCGGCAAGCCAAAAGGCACCGTGCACACCCACGCGAACCCCTACTGGACCGCCGAGCTCTACGGCAAAGCCACGCTGGATATCAAAGCGGATGACATTTGTTTTTCCGCTGCCAAACTGTTCTTTGCCTACGGGCTGGGCAACGGTCTTAGCTTCCCCCTGAGCGTCGGCGCAACGGTTGTGCTGCTCGCGGAGCGACCGACACCCGGCGCCGTATTCAAATGCTGGACCGAGCAAAAGGTCACGGTGTTTTTCGGCGCACCCACCGGTTTCGCCGGTATGCTGGCCGCCCCCAACCTGCCAGCGCCCGAGCAGGTCTCTCTGCGTCTCGCCTCATCCGCCGGTGAACCGCTGCCAGCCGAGCTGGGCATTCGCTTCAATGACCACTACGGCGTAGAAGTCATTGACGGCATCGGATCGACCGAGATGCTCCATATCTTCCTCTCCAATATACCCGGCAAAGTGCGGTACGGCACCACCGGCTGGCCGGTCGAGGGCTACGACATCAAACTGCTGGACGATGACGGGCAAGCGGTGGCTGACGGGGAGACAGGCGAGCTCTACATCCGCGGCCCGAGCACGGCACTGATGTACTGGGCCAACCGCAAGAAGTCGGACGAGACTTTCAGAGGCGAATGGACCAAGAGCGGTGACAAGTACATCCGCAATGAAGACGGCAGTTATACCTACTCGGGCCGCAGCGACGACATGCTCAAAGTCAGCGGCATGTATGTCTCCCCCTTCGAAATTGAGGCGACACTGGTGCAGCACCCTGCGGTGCTCGAGGCCGCGGTAATCGGCAAAAAAGACGCCGAGGGGCTCACCAAGTCCAAGGCCTTTGTTGTCTTAAAGGCAGGCCAAAGCCTGACAAAAGAAGAAGTGAAGGAATTCACCAAGACCCATTTGGCGGCGTATAAATACCCTCGCTACATCGAGTTTGTCGAAGACCTGCCAAAAACAGCCACGGGGAAAATCCAACGCTACAAACTGCGTGATGCCGAGACCCATACGATCACATGAAATCACAGTCGCAGTTCGTGACGATCAGTACGGGGGACAGGCCTGCAGAGATAGAATACCGGTGGATCAACAGCGGCAACAGCTCCGCGCCGCTGGTGATTTTCCTGCACGAAGGCCTGGGATCGCTCGCCATGTGGAAGCAGTTCCCGCAACAGCTCTGTGATGCTCTGGCGTGCAGGGGCTTGGTGTATTCGCGCCCGGCCTACGGTCAGTCCTCAGCGCGCCCGGCGGATGAACGGTGGGACTGCGACTTTATGCACCGCCAGGCGCACGATGTGCTGCCCGCGTTGCTGCGGGCCCTATCTGTTAATACAGACACGGCTCCGCCCTGGTTGTTTGGCCACAGTGACGGTGCCTCCATCGCCCTGTTGTTTGCGGCAAAGTACCCCGAGCAGCTCGCAGGCGCCGTGCTTTTGGCTCCGCATATCAAAGTGGAGCCCATCACGATAGACAGCATTGAACAAGCCCGAGAGACCTATCGAACAACAGACTTGCGCGAGAAGTTGGCCAACTACCACGACGACGTCGACTCTGCCTTTTGGGGCTGGAATGACATCTGGTTAAAACCCGAGTTTCTAGACTGGAACATTGAAGCAGAGCTGGTAGACATTCGTTGCCCGCTACTGGCTGTGCAGGGCTTGGATGACGAATACGGCACACTGGAGCAAATTCACAGCATCCAGCGCCGGCTGCCACAGACACAACTTTTGGAGCTGGCAAACTGCGGCCATTCTCCACACAGAGATCAAACAGATAGACTAATTGCAGCGACCCATCGATTTATAGATCGATAACACCTAGGAGAAGACCGGTATGAACTTTTTCAAGAAAACGCTGATAGCAACTGCTGTCCTTGCAGCACCACTGGTTATGGCCAGCGATGCCCCGCTAAAAATAGGACTGATGCTTCCCGCTTCAGGCACCTATGCAAAGCTGGGCACAAACATCACCAATGGCTTTAAACTCTACATTGATCAGCAAGAAGGCAAGTTGGGTGAGCGCACCATTGAATACGTCGAGCTCGACGACGCCTCAGATCCCTCCAAGGCCACCGACAACATCAAAAAACTGATCAACAGCGACAAGGTTGATGTGGTGGTGGGTACCGTGCACTCGGGTGTCGCCATGGCGATGGCCAAAGTAGCGAAGGAAACGGGCACCCTGATGATCGTGCCCAATGCGGGTGCAAACGCCGTCACTGGCCCCCTCTGCGCACCCAACATTTTCCGCAGCTCGTTCTCCAACTGGCAACCAGGTTTTGCCATGGGCGAGGCCGTGGCCAAAGAGGGTCACAAGAAAGTGGTGACCATCACTTGGAAATACGGTGCTGGCATCGAATCGGTGAACGGCTTTAAAGAGTCATTCGAGAAGGGCGGTGGCAAGGTTGTCAAAGAGCTCAAAGTGCCCTTCCCAAGCGTTGAGTTCCAGGCGCTGCTGACCGAAATCGCGGCGACAAAACCCGACGCGGTCTACACCTTCTTTGCCGGCGGTGGTGCGGTTAAGTTCGTCAAGGACTACGCGGCAGCCGGACTCAAGGACAGCATCCCACTGTACGGCGCTGGCTTCCTGACCGATGGCACGCTGGAGGCACAGGGCGGCGACGGCGAGGGATTGGTGACAGCGCTGCATTACGCCGACGGTTTGGACTCAGAGACGGATGCAGCGTTCCGCAAGGCCTATACCGAGAGCTTTGGCAAAGCACCGGATGTCTTCTCAGTGCAGGGCTACGATGCGGCGCAGATTCTCGCCACGGGATTGGCCGCAGTGGACGGAGACCTGGACAAAATGGATGAATTATCAGCCGCCTTGGAGGCCAGTGTCATCGACAGCCCCCGCGGTAAATTCAAATTATCCAAAGCGCACAATCCTGTGCAGGATATCTACCTGCGCAAGGCCTCTGGCATAGAAAACAAAGTGATCGGCGTTGCCAGTGCGGCACTCGCCGACCCTGCCCTGGGATGCCGTCGCTAGACCCACCTGCCCTTGATACCTAGCCGCCACAACACCTGTGGCGGCTTCGGGAGACCCTCTCTTGGATTTATCCATTTTTCTTATTCAGTGCCTGAATGCCTTGCAATACGGCCTGCTGCTCTTTCTTGTTGCGATGGGCCTGACGCTGATCTTTGGCATCATGGGCGTTATCAATCTGGCGCACGGCAGCTTTTACATGGCCGGCGCGTACATGGCTTATGCCCTGGCGCCTGTCGTGGAGTCCACCGTTGGCGGTGGATTTTTTAGTGTCATAGCGCTCGGCGTGGTGATCGCAGTGCTGCTGGGCTATTTTCTGGAGTGGGCCTTTTTTAGCTTTCTCTACGATCGAGAACACCTGCAGCAGGTGTTGATGACCTACGGATTGATCCTGGTCTTTGAGGAGCTCAGGAGCATTCTCGTCGGCGACGATGTCTACGGCGTGCAAGCCCCCGAGTGGCTCTCCGGCACCATCGCACTGGGCGATGTCATGAGCTACCCACACTACCGCTTGTTCGTCTCGGCCGTGTGTCTGGTGCTGTCATTGGGCTTGTATCTGGTGCTCACCCGCACACGCCTGGGCATGATGATTCGCGCTGGCAGCAGCAACCGGGAGATGGTGCAATCACTGGGCATCGACATCAAGCTGCTCTACCGCATCGTCTTCGCTGCAGGCGTCGCCATGGCGGTGTTTGCTGGCATGATCGCGGCACCTATTTCCAGTGTCTACCCCGGCATGGGCAATCAGGTGTTGATCATTTGTTTTGTGGTGGTGGTCATCGGCGGCATCGGATCGGTTCAAGGCGCATTTCTCGCGGCCCTGCTGATCGGCGTTGTCGACACCTTTGGCAAGGTGTTGCTGCCCGAGTTCGCTGGTGTGCTGGTCTATGTACTGATGGCGGTCATCCTGCTGTGGAAACCAAACGGCCTGTTCAAGGCGGGATAATCATGCGCTATCTAAGTAAACACACTTTTGTCATCGGCAGCTTTATGGTGCTTGCCCTGTTCCCTTTGACCGCCAGCACCTACGGCATGGACCTGGTATCCAAGGTCATGATCTACGCGATTTTAGCGCTCAGCCTCGAATTATTAGTGGGCAGTACCGGCTTGGTCTGTTTCGGTCAGGCGGCCTTTTTCGGCATTGGCGCCTACTCCGTGGTGTTGTTGTCCCCGATGAGCCAGGGCGCGTCCCTGCTCTGGTCCCTGCCTGTGGCCATGCTGATGGCGGCGGCTTATGCGCTGTTCGTGGGCGCCTTGTCTCTGCGTACCAAGGGGGTCTATTTCATCATGGTGACACTCGCCTTTTCACAAATGGCCTATTACGTGGTGCACGACACGGACATTGGCGGCGGCACCGACGGGATCTATCTCTACTTCAGGCCAGAGCTGCCCGGCATTATCGATCTCGACCAACCCGTGCAACTCTACGGTTTGATCCTGGGCAGCCTTGTCTTATCATTTTCATGGCTTGCACTCATTCTGCGCTCGCGCTTTGGCCGCGCATTGGCGGGCATTCACGCGAACGAGCAACGCATGCGCGCAACAGGTTTCTCGACCTACCCCTACAAACTCGCCGCTTTCGTCATCTCCGGTGCCATCGCTGGCCTGTCCGGTTTTCTGTTCGCGGTCAAGGACGGCTTCGTCAATCCCGAAATGTTGAGTTGGCACTTGTCTGGCTCCTTGTTAGTGATGATCATCCTCGGGGGTCTTGGGCATTTGCGCGGCGCGGTCATCGGTGCATTCGCCTTCACGCTGCTGGAAGAATTCTTCAAATCAGAAGCCATTTTTCACACCGCTGCCAAACACTGGCACCTGGGCCTAGGGCTGAGCATTATCTTAAGCGTTGTGCTGCTGCCCAAGGGTTTAGTCGGTATTCCAGAGCAGCTAAGCAACTGGGTCTCGGGTCGAAAGACCACCCGAGCTACCGCGGGCAAGCAATGATGCCCCACTCCAGAGCACGACAGCCGATGACAAACGACACCGCATCTCGACTTCTGCCATCAACCGAGCAACAGGAGCCCGCCCAATGAGCAGCACCGACGTATTATTGAGTGGCCAAGGCATAAGCAAACAATGGGGTGGTCTGGTTGCCGTCGACAATGTGTCCATTGAGCTGCAGACAAACTGCATCCACGCACTGATCGGCACCAACGGCGCCGGCAAATCCACCCTGATCGACATGCTCTCTGGCGAGCTGCCAGCGAGCAGTGGCTCTATATCCCTGCAGGGCCGCGACATCAGTGCTTGGTCGCAACCCAAGCGCGCACGCGCCGGGCTGGGCCGCAGTTATCAACGCAATACCCTTTACCCCAACTGCAGCGTGCTGGAGAACTGCCGTTTGGCAGCACAAGCCCAGCACCAACGCCCCTGGGCCTTTTGGAGCAACGCCCAACGCTGCGAGACCAGCCTGTCCAGGGCGCGGGCCGCCATTGAGCAGACAGGGCTCGGCGACAACATAGACAGCAACGCAGGCCTGCTTTCTCACGGCCAGAAACGCCAACTGGAAATAGCCATGTGCCTGGCCACCCGACCGAAAATTCTGCTGCTCGACGAACCCCTGGCCGGCATGGGCGCGGAGGAGACAGATCGCATGCTGGCACTGCTGGCCGAATTGAAAAAGAAGCACGCCATCTTGTTGGTTGAACACGACATGGACGCGGTTTTTCGCATCGCTGATAAAATCACCGTGATGGTCAACGGCCAGGTGATCGCTGTGGACAGCCCGGACGCCATTCGCAACAACAGCGATGTGCAAGCCGCCTACCTGGGAGGTCATTGAAATGGCCAAAACTAACACTCCACCAAGCGACAAAGACGTGATTGTCGCGGCCGAAGGTTTACACGCATGGTACGACTCCAGTCACATCTTGCGGGGCATCGACCTGAAGATACACCGGGGAGAGACCGTGGCTCTGCTAGGCCGAAACGGCATGGGCAAGAGCACCTTGATCCGCACCCTGATCGGCCACGTAAAAAAACGTGAAGGTCAAATAACCATCTTTGGCCAGGACATGTCAAAGAGCAAACCGCATGAAGTCGCGCAACGCCGGATTGCCTATGTGCCCGAGGGCCGCGGCATATTCCCCAACTTGAGTGTCTATGAAAACCTCGTCATGGCAGCGCGGCCGAGCCGAGACGGCAACAGGCCATGGAGTTATGAACGCATCATCGACACTTTTCCCCGACTGAATGAACGGCTGCGCAACCTAGGCTCAGAGCTCTCGGGCGGAGAACAACAGATGTTGTCCATCGGCCGGGCCCTGATGACACACCCTGAGCTGATCATCCTCGACGAAGCGACCGAAGGCCTCGCACCGATGATCGTGGATGATATCTGGCGAGTGATTGAGCAAATCAAGAGCGACGGTATTGCAACCTTGATCGTCGACAGGGACTACCGCCGTGTGCTGGATCAAAGCGACCAGGCCATCGTCATGCAAAAAGGCGAAACGGTGCTGAGCGGCAGCTCCAAACAAATCGCCAGCGACCCGTCATTGGCTTCATTCTTGGGTCTTTAGCTAGCGCTGTAAATTGCGAAGCTTTTCATCTCGAGGCTCAGTTGTTTTTGTGCCCGCGGCTCGCTGGAAGCAATCACAGCGGCTTTGCCTGCGCCTTCTTCGCCGAGCTGCCGACAATACGCGCCCACAGCTTGGCGATCATCTCAGCTGGCGCCAAGACCAACGCGTTGCCCAGCAGGATAACAATTACACCCACAACCCCTGTCCATACCCACTGATAACCTTCAAAAAGAGAAGACAGGGTCAGCGCCAAGACAGGTGTTGCCACCAGCACATAGGCCGCGCTACTGGCGCCGATACGGCCGACCAGCGCCAAGTAGACAGGAAAGGCCAGCACGGAGGCAACCAGCGACAAGTAGACCAAGCCGCCGATGTAATTGGGGCTGAAATCCAACACCAGCGGTACGCCTTGCATCACGTTCAGCAAAAACATCATCAGGCAGCCGTACAACATGCCCCAGGCATTGCTGGTCAGCGTGTCTATGCCCACCCGACCCTGACGTATGCTCACCATATTGCCCAGCGAGAAGAACAAGGTGCCCAACAGCGCACAGCCAACGCCTAGCAGCGTCTCTGTGCCCCCCAGCCCCTGGGCAATGTCCTGCCAGAACAACAATACCAAGCCAGCCATGCCCAGTGGCGCGCCCCATTTGAGGTTTTTGTTCGGTTGCTGCTGCCAAATAAAGCGTCCCAGCACCGCGTTCATGATGATGGCCGTGGACATCACAACAGCCACCAAGCCGCTGCTGATGTAAAATGTGGCGTTGTAGAAGGCAATAAAATTGAAGCTGAACAGACAACAGGCTTGCAGCAAAAAGAAGAAATGATCGCGCAAACGGGTCTTCTGCAACTTGCGAAACAGCAGCAAGCCCAGCATCAGCAGGATGCCCGCCAGCGCAAAGCGGTAGGCAATGGACTGCACCGCGGGCACAGAGCCCTCCTGCCACTTGATCGCCAACCACGAGCCGCCCCAGCTGACCCATGTCAAAAAATACAGTAAAGCGTTCATATCAGCCCAATCTCTTCACAGCAAGCGCACAGTATCCCCGCCCAGCTGGCTAAAAGATGTCTTAATCTGGCTGTGTTTGTCACCATCTTGCGCATTCTGCGCCGCCTGTAATTGCCGCGCTTAATTGCACGCGATATGCTGAGCGAATGCTCACGACTGACTCACACCCACTGGACCCAAATATTGCGGCATCTGCACCCGTCGCTTTTGCCAAGTCCACTGTCCATGCGCTGCACAAGCTGGATTTACCGCAGGGCGTGCGCCTGTGCCAGTACGCCAACGCGCATGAGCAGGTGTACTACCAGAACGAGCAGATCCACACCTTCAGCATGTACACGCAGGGCGGCTACCAGACCCGCCGCACTGACACCACGGCCACTCAGGGCGCACCGGGTCGATTCTGCCTGATGCCTGCGGGTTCCTACTCGGCCTGGGATATCGGCGAAGCGCAGCAGTTCATGCACGTCTATTTCGACGACAGCTACATCAAGCGTTTGGCGCTGCAGAATTTTGACGTAGACCCCCGCCGCGTCTCCCTGCCGCACCTCACCTTTGAAAGCAGCGCGCCCTTGATGGCGCTGGTACAGCACAGCCTGTTGAATTGGGATTGGACCGATACCGATAATCAAATGTTACTGCAGCACAGCTTAGAAACACTGATGCTGAATCTGTTAAAAACAGTTGGTGTGCAAAAAATAAACACAGACACACCGCTCAAGGCGGGCTTATCACCCAGCGCGCGAAGCCGCGTTGAAGACTATGTGCAAGCCAACTACCAGCGACAGATATTGCTCGCCGAATTAGCTGAAATAGCAGGCCTCAGCGAGTATCATTTTGCCCGCATGTTCAAGATCAGTTTTGCCCAGCCCCCGCAGCACTACATCAGCAGGCTACGGGTAGAAAAACTGCAACAGCGACTGAAGGCGCTGTCCGAGCGCCCCAACATGGCGGCCTTGGCACAGGAACACGGTTTTTCAAGCCAGAGCCACATGGGCCGTGTGTTCAAGCAATACACGGGTTTGACGCCGGGGAAATTTGCAAACCCGGTCTAGACGCTGTTTTATCCGGCGCACTGAAGCCCGCGATAACCCCACCCGACGTCTGTGACACTGAGTGCCTGCGGCAGGGCGAGTGCCGCTGTTCCGTTCCTGCCTCGAAGTATCTAAGTTACCCGGCTAACGCCTCCCCACGGCAGGAATAACGTGCATATGCGCCTGGGCGAGCTTGGCTAAAAATGATTATGCACCTCGGCCGGTTAAGCATTTCTTGCTGCCAACTGCGCCGCAATACGTTAAATTGAATGCGCTGCGCAAGGCCTTCAAGGACCAGCGATCCACAGGCCTGCCCAGTCGGTCATTCCATCGCTCTATCAATCGGCCCCTACAATGCACAAAGTTCTGGTGTTATACGCCCATCCCGCCCAACGTCACTCAAACGTCAATGCAGCGATGGCACAGCGAGCCTCGCAATTAGAAGACGTGTCCTTCGTCGATCTCTACGCCGAATACCCGCGCTTTAAAATCGACACTGACCGAGAACAACAGCGACTGCGCGACCACGATGCCTTGGTGCTGCAGTTCCCGCTGATGTGGTATTCAACGCCTTCGCTGCTAAAAGAGTGGATAGATCTGGTGCTGGAATACGGCTTTGCCTACGGCGACGGTGGAACAGCATTGGCGGGCAAAACTCTATTGCTGGCCTGCTCCGCCGGTTCAGCGCAGAGCGCCTACTGCAGCGAAGGCTTTCAACAACACAGCTTGCCCACGCTGCTGAGCCCCTTACTGCAGACCGGCAATTTGTGCGGCATGCAGAACCTGCCGCCCTATGTGCTGTTTGATGCGCTGGGCGCCAGCGAGGCCGAACTCGACCGCCACAGTGCCGGCTACTGCCAACTGCTGCGCGCACTGCGCGACGGGCAGATAAATCCCGACAGCGCCTCTGGGCTAGAGCTGATCAGCGCCGATTCCCTGCCACAGCTGCTGGAGCCAACACCATGACCGGTTTGTTATTGCAGGTCTTTATCTATCTACTGGCCGCGGTTATCGCCGTCCCGCTGGCCAAACGCTTTGGGCTCGGCTCGGTGCTGGGCTATCTGATCGCAGGCCTGGTGATCGGGCCGGTGCTCGGCCTGGTCGGCGACGAGACTGAAGCGATTCAGCACGTGGCGGAGTTTGGCGTGGTGATGATGTTATTCCTCGTGGGCCTGGAGCTCGAACCGCGCGCGCTGTGGGACATGCGCCACAAGCTGATTGGGCTCGGTGGCCTACAAGTTTGCATCACGACACTGGCCATAGCCGCGTTGGCGCTGATGCTCGGCCAGCCCTGGACCGTGTCACTGGCTATTGGCCTCGTGTTCAGCTTGTCTTCTACCGCTATCGTCTTGCAGAGCTTGAATGAAAGAGGGCTGATGAAAAGCGATGGCGGCCAAGCGAGCTTCTCGGTGCTGCTGTTTCAGGACATCGCTGTCATCCCTATGTTGGCGCTCATTCCCCTACTCGCTATCCCTGAATTGCTCGACGCGCAACACAGTGTCGCTGACGACGGCCACGCTCAAAGCCTGAGCTTTGTTGCGGACCTGCCGGGCTGGCAGGTGGCGGGCATCACCCTGCTGTCGATTGCGGCGGTGATTCTGGGCGGCCACTACCTCAGCAGGCCCCTGTTCCAGTTCGTCGCCGCTGCGCGCTTGCGCGAGGTATTTACCGCCAGCGCCCTGTTGCTGGTGATCGGCATCTCGCTGCTCATGTCATTGGTGGGCCTCTCCCCAGCGCTGGGCACTTTCCTCGCCGGTGTGGTGCTGGCCAACAGTGAATTCCGCTTTGAACTAGAGAGCGTCGTGGAGCCTTTCAAGGGCTTGCTGCTGGGGCTGTTCTTCATCACCGTGGGCGCGGGCATCCAATTTGATGTATTGACGGATAATTTCGGCACGGTTCTGCTGCTCGGTTTGGGCTTGATCGCGCTGAAGGCTGGCGTGCTCCTGCTGCTCTGTCGGGTTTTTTCCATTGCCGGTGCTGACAAATGGCTGTTCGCGCTGGCGCTGGCGCAGGCCGGCGAGTTCGGTTTTGTGCTGCTCGCTTTCACCGTGCAAAACGGGGTGATCCCACCGCATGTCTCTGAATTGCTGCTACTGGTTGTCGCCTTCTCCATGATGATGACACCCTTGCTGTTTATCGCCTACGAGCGCTGGCTGCTGCCACGTTTTGACGCGGTGCAAACAGCGGAGAACGAAGAGATCAGCGAGTCCGCGGAAATCATCATCGCCGGCACTGGGCGCTACGGCCAGATCATCAACCGCATGTTACTCAGCAGCGGTTATCCAACTGTGGTGCTCGACATCAGCGCAGAGACTGTGGGCAGAATGGCGAAGTTTGGGGTGAAATCGTTTTACGGTGATGCCGCTCGCCCCGACCTGCTGCAAGCGGCAGGCCTAGAGAACGCTCACATGCTGATCATCGCCATCGACGACCCAGAGCGCACGCTGGAGATAACCGAATACGCGCGCGCCCAGCGACCGGACTTGCACATCGTGGCCAGAGCCAGCGACAGGCTGGCTGTGTACCGCTTGTTCCAAGCAGGCGCCAACGACATTATCCGGGAGACATTCGACAGCTCTGTACGCGCCGGACGCAGCGCGCTTGAAGCGCTGGGCATACACCCCTTTGAAGCTGAAAAAATGGCCAGCACCTTCGTCGCCCGCGACATGAAAGCCATGCGCCAGCTCGCCGAAGTCTATGACCCCGACATCAAAACAGAAGAAAACCAAGCCTATATAGATTTGGCAAAAACCATTCAGGAAGACACCCAGCAAGCGATCAGCAAATCCCGACTCGCGAACAAGGGCGCTATTGACCGCGCCTGGCGACCGCCTGGATCGTCAGCTGAAAGCTAGCTATGACACAAGTGGAGATGATCGTTCTAAGTCTCCCTGGGCGAGGGGAATGGCCTTAGCCAGCACCACAGCAACTGACTATGGCCCAAAAAGGGTGGTATTACATTTTTCAGCGAGCACACACTCAAGAGTGCTGCCTGCAAAGACGCTAGATCTTAAAACGCCCTTCCCTAGTAATACGCTGTTATGGCCCTGAAAACGCGCCTATTCCCAATTTGGCCAGCCGGCTACTCAAGGAAGCCTTCAATCGCAATCAAATATATTTTGATTCTGAACATCACCCTTCTTCACGGTCCCTCGATCTATCAAATTCGGGGCAATTGGACTGAGAGCTGTTCAGGGTTCACAACCTACACAAAGCGACCGGCGGTGCCTACCCCAATCTGCTCCGAGTAGATTTCGTCATTGCCCAAATTCAATTTACAGCGTTTAGCAAAAGCGGTCTGAACATCACGGGCTGGGACGACATACGCGATCTCGATGCCGGTTTCCTTCGAGGCCAAGTGTCGACAACAAAACGGCTTAAAAAGCTAGACATGGAAGGCGAAGTCTACCCCGTGACATCTTTGGTTCAGGCTTTTCGAATGCTCGCGGACGACAGAATCGACGTGGTGATTGCCATGAAAAACGTCGGCGAGTACATCATCAAGAACTCAACACAATTCGCGGCAATAGATGAATCCGTGATAATGGATGAACTTAAACTCTATCCCTATCTGCACAAGTCCCACGCTGACTTAATGCCCGCATTGATCAGCTCACTGAAAGAGATGGAAAACGACGGCACCATTGAAGAAATCACCGAGAGCCTCAAAGGCGAATAACGGCAATTCGGTCTAGACAGAAACACAGAAGCCACTTCCAGCCCGACACAAACAGCTTTTCAATCGGCGCTGAACAGTGGACTGCAATGCCCTCAGTTTGGCTGACGAAATCTTCCCCCCGCTCATTCTCTGCTGAGGAATAGATCATTTGGCCTAAAAGCTCAGACCTTCTCTCTATTTTCCGAGACTGGGGGGGGGAGACTGAAGCCCCGTGCCATTTAAACACTTACGTGCGGCATCCACGTTCACTCTCGCCCTGCTGTTAAGCAGCGCCGAGGTGCAAGCACAAAAAATCATGCGGTGCACCACAGCAGCACCTGATGGGCCTTCAGCCCTCGAAGTAGCGGCATTTGACAGGCAGGATCTGTCCAATGAAGGGTTATTGCCTGCTCCGGTTATCACTCCCCCGTTCAACCAGCAGATTATGCACCGTATAGGAGAGTGAAAGTTAAAGCCATAAATTTGCTTGACGATATAGGTTCCAGCTTATTTTCTCGGTGTTACTGGATCATTTAACCCAATAACTCAGCGCTTTCCTGCTCACGGTGAAATTATAAATAAACTGGGTTTCTGTGAAAATGAATTCTAAACTGATTGGCTACGGCCTTGTCATGGCACTGCTGTTAAGCACCACAGCAGCACAAGCACAAGCACAAGCACAAAAAAGCCTTATGTTCTCTTCAGGGATGCCGGCTGATGCGTTGATACCCCAAAGAATTTACCCTGTGTTAAAAGAAGCGTTTAAACGCAACCAGATTGAATTCGACACGGAGTATCACCCTTCTTATAGATCACTGGAGCTTTCGAATTCTGGTCGACTTGACGGCGAAATAGGCAGGGTTTGGCATTTTAAAAAAGCAAGTGCAGGCGCTTACCCAAACCTGATCAGGGTGAATTTTATGGTGACCAATATGCTTTTCATGGCATTTAGCAAGCGTGATCTCAACATAAATAGTTGGCAGGATCTGCGCAATCACGAGGTCGCATTTCTTCGGGGTCAAGCCTGGACAACAAACAAACTGAATAAACTCGAGATGGATGAAAACCTGCACCCAGTGGCCACCAGTACGCAAGCGCTGAAAATGGTAGCGGCAGGCAGAACAGACATCGCGATTGTGGAGAAAAATTTCGGCGATGCGCTCATCCGCAGCTCTGAAGAGCTCTCGACACTAAACGTATCGGTGATATTGGGCGAAATCAAAATTTATCCCTAATTCCACAAAAAGCACGCTGCATTGGTGCCAGCTCTGATACGGTCGCTGCAAGGGATGCAAGAGGACGGCAGCTTCCAGCGAATAAGCGCGCAAGCCAACGGCAATTAAAAGTGGACAGAGTTAAGCAGCTAGTGCAACAGCGCCGCATACGCTCGGTGCGCTAGGTCAATGTTGATTCAGCCGTGCACAGTTGCAGAACACGGTGATCAACCGGCTAACTGACTGCTCGAGTTAAGCGCGCGGACAATCTGCTTCGCTAAAATTGCGTGCCGCAAGCTACCCTAAGAAGGCTAAACAAACATGCAAGCAGCCGCAGGCGATCACGCCCGCCAAGATGTCATCAACCATGATGCCAAGCCCACCCGAGACGTGCTTATCGAGCCAGGAGATGGGCCAGGGTTTTAAAACGTCGAAGAGCCTAAACAAGGCAAAACCCAGAATCACCGACACCCAGCTGACCGGCGCTGCGATCATAGTGATCCAGAAGCCGACGAACTCGTCCCAGACAATCGCGGGGTGGTCGTGCACGCCGAGGTCTTTGGCGCTACGATCACAGATCCACACGCCAACGACCGCAGCCACCACCACCACCGCGATATAGGCCGCCAAGGGCAAGCCACTGAGCAACCAATACAGCGGCAGCGCCGCCAAGGTGCCAAAAGTACCCGGCGCTTTGGGGGCCAGGCCGGAGCCGAAACCCAATGCCAAGGCATGTACCGGCTGTCGAAGGTGCTTTGTCGTGGGGTTCACAGTTGTATATCTTCGGCTGCGTTGAAGTGCTGATAGCCGCGGTTACTGAGATTCGCAATCTCTTTGCTGGCGCTGCTGCCTCGCAGCCCCAGCTCGGCTTCTACCACGCCTATGCAAGTGATCTGCCCCATGATTGCCGGGATAGTGGCCAGCTGCGCACCTGCGGACTCAGGTGCGGTAAAACACAGTTCGTAATCATCACCGCCGTAGAGCGCTAGGTCCAAGCCGGTCATGCCCAGCGCTTTGGCCGCGTCCGGCAAGGGAATACTGTCCAGTTTGATTGTCGCCCCAACGCCACTGCGACTCAAGATATGGGACAGATCTTGGCTCAGGCCGTCGGAGATATCGATGCAGCTGCTCGCAATGCCCGCCAGCGCCCGGCCTATGCCCAGACGGGGCACTGGCGTGCGCAGACGGCGCAGGCATTCGGCGTCGGGCTCGTCGCCGCGCTGCATTTGACGCAGCGCCAGCGCTGCGGCGCCGAGCTTACCGGTGACAAATACACGATCCCCCACTTGCGCGCCCTTGCGCGTCAGTGACATGCCCTGCTCGACCATGCCAAACACTTGCAGGGTCACGGCCAGTGGCCCACGGGTGGTATCACCACCCACCACTTGCATTTGCACTGCGTCGGCGAGCGCAAACAAGCGGTTGCTGAAGCCCCTTACCCAGGTGCGACTCGGTCTGGGCAGTGTCAAGGCCACACTGACCCAGGCGGGCAACGCACCGGCGGCGGCCAGATCAGAGAGGTTACTGCAGATGGCCTTGCTGGCGACATTGGCGGGCGTGGCACCGTGTTCAAAGTGCACCCCTGACACCAAGGTATCGCAGGAAGTGGCCAACTGCATGCCCGGTGGCACGCTCAGCAGCGCGCAGTCATCACCCACGCCTTGATCGGCGGGAAAACGACAGCGCGGTTGTTCGCGGCTGAAGTACTTCTCGATCAATTCAAACTCTGTCACTTCGCCTCGCCTCAATCCGTTCGCGCAGCCACCTAAGTGGCCAAGTATACGTCACTGCGTGTACTTATTTTCCCTTTCGACGAGCAGCAGCCGTCTCGGCGTAACGCAAATGCCCCGCCAGCTTGTCCAGCACGCCGTTGACGTACTTGTGGCCGTCCTCGGCACCAAACTGCTTGGCCAACTCCACGGATTCATTGATCACCACGCGGTAGGGCACGTCTTGGCGGTTGACCAGCTCGAAAATACCGACGCGCAGAATGCAGCGTTCGATGGGGTCGAGTTGCTCCATCGGACGGTCCAAGTGCGGCTGCAGGTGGTTATCGATCTGACTCAGTTGCTCGGGCACCCCGTGCACCAGCTCTTCAAAATAGGCGTGCTCGATTTCGTGCATGTCCGGCTGACTCTCGCGGAACTGCTCGATGATGGTGCCGACCGTGCCGCCCGCCATGTCCCACTGATACAGTGCCTGCAATGCCTTGCGGCGTGCTGCACTGCGCTTTTGTACACGGCTGCCACGCGGTTTTGCTGCGGGCACTGCTGTTTCGGGTGTGCCGTCTGCCGGCTGTTGCTCATCACTCACAATTGACGTACCAAGTTGATCATTTCCACTAATACCAGTCCAGCCTCGGCGCCTTTGTTGCCGGCTTTGCTGCCAGCGCGCTCAATAGCTTGCTCGATGTTTTCCGTTGTCAATACCGCGTTGACCACCGGCAGCGAGTGCTCTAGCATGACATTGGCCACGCCCTTGTTGCACTCATTGGCCACCGACTCATAGTGCGTGGTGGCGCCGCGTATCACCGCGCCCAAGGCGATCAAACCGTCGTACTCTCCGCTGGCGGCCATGCGCTGCAAGACCAAGGGGATTTCAAAGGCCCCGGGCACACGGGCGACCGTGACACTGGACTCGGGCAGGCCGCTGCGCCGCAGCGCATCCAGCGCGCCGTGCAGCAGGCTCTCCACCACAAAGCCATTGAAGCGTGCCACCACAATGCCAACCCTGGCTTCCGAGAGCGACAAATTGCCCTCCAAAACTCTGTATTCACTCATTACTTTTATACTCGTTATTCTTAGGAGCCCGGCCACGTGGGGTCACTGTCGTTCGATAAACTCGGTGACTTCCAGCTCAAAGCCGGCCAAGCCGTGAAAGGTTTTGGGGGAGCTCAGCAGGCGCATTTTGCGCACGCCGAGGTCCGATAAAATTTGTGCGCCAATGCCGAGCGTGCGGTAGTTGTCGTCCGGGTCCGCCTGCTCGTCCGCGCTGCCCTGAATCTGGAACTGCTGAATGGCCCGCACCAAATCGCTGTCGCTGCGCGGCTGGCGGATAAACACCACCACGCCGTGATCCTCGTCCGCGACTTTTTTCAGCGCCTGTTGCAAGGTCCAGCTGCCGTCCGTGAGCGCGCCCACGGTGTCGCTGAGGACATTCTCCACCTGCACCCGCACCGGCGCGGGGATTTCCGGGTCGAGATCGCCTTTCACCATCGCCAGGTGCAGGCCGTTTTCCATCACGTCCTGGTAGGCGTAAAGCCGAAACTTGCCGTTCTCGGTGGGCAGATCGCACTCAGCCACTCGCTCCACCGTGCGCTCATTGGCCATGCGGTAGCGGATCAAATCTTCGATGGTGCCGATCTTCAACTGGTGCTCACTGGCGAAGGCCTCCAAGTCAGCGCGACGCGCCATGCTGCCATCTTCGTTGAGCACTTCGACGATCGTGGCGGCTGGCTCAAAGCCTGCGAGCCGCGCCAAATCACAGCCGGCCTCGGTGTGGCCAGCGCGGGCCAAGACTCCACCGGTGCGTGCCATCAGCGGGAACACGTGCCCTGGCTGCACCACATCCTCGGCCTTCGCGTCCGCGGCGACTGCACTCTGGATGGTGTGGGCGCGGTCGGCGGCGGAGATGCCGGTTGTCACCCCTTCGGCGGCCTCGATGGAGGCGGTGAAATTGGTGCTAAACGCGGCGCCGTTGTCGCCCACCATCAGCGGCAAGCGCAGCCGCTGGCAGCGCTCTTCTGTCAGCGTCAGGCAGATCAAGCCACGGCCGTAACGCGCCATGAAGTTGATATCATCGGGCGTGGTTTTAACCGCTGCCATCACCAGATCGCCTTCGTTTTCGCGGTCTTCGTCGTCCATGATGACGACCATTTTGCCCGCACGCAGGTCTTCGATGATTTCTTCTGTGGAGTTAAAAGCCATGTGAACGCTTCACTGCGGTTAGGAGAGGCAAAGATTTCTATTATCGCAAAAGAGCGCTCTGAAACATAGGCTTAAGGTAAGCATCTCCAGGCTACTTGAGCGACTTAAACGTATATTTCGAGGGTGTGCGAGCGGCAACGGGGGAATTTGTCGCCCAAGTGTCGATTATGCGCTGCTCGCGCAAGGGAAAGAGGGCTTAATCGCCCTTCGGTTTTGAACTGCCCGGCTCAGACGCGCTTGCCCTGTGAAAGACCGAGTTCAAACGCGCTTGTTCTATGCAAAAAACCGGGCTCAAACGCCCTTCGTCACCAAACCGGCATCGGCGAGAATCAGCGATGCTGAATCACCCTCAAAGCGCCCTGTAGTCAGCAGCCGCTCCACATAACGCGCCACTACGTCGACTTCGAGATTCACCGCACTGCCAGATTGGTAGCTACCACTGATGGTGTTTTCCAGCGTGTGCGGGATGAGATTGACATCAAAACAATCGCCGTTGACGTTGTTGACCGTCAGACTCGCGCCGTCGATACAAACCGAACCCTTGGCCGCGATATAACGCGCGATAGCCGCGGGCGCTTTGAATTCAAAGCGCTCCGAGCGGCCGTCCGCATAACGTCGGCGCAAGGTGCCGACGCCGTCCACGTGCCCGCTGACCAAGTGCCCGCCCAGACGGCTGGTGGGCAACATCGCCAGCTCCAGATTGATCGCATCGCCCACAGACAAGGCACCCAGCGTGGTACAGCCCAAAGTTTCATTGGAGACATCGGCGACGAACTGCCCCGGTGGCAGCTCGATCGCGGTCAAGCACACGCCGTTGACGGCCATGCTGTCACCGAGCGCGATGCCCTCGGCGGCCAATTCTGTAACGTTGAAACAAAAACGCTTGTCGCCGCCCAAAGGCGTGATCGAACGCACGCTGCCGACGGTCTGGATGATGCCTGTAAACATTGTTTGTCTGACTCTGTAATTCTGGCGCTGCCGAGGAAACCCCAGCTGCCGACTCTAGTGAATACCGTCGCTGGACAATGCGACAAATTGCGGCGCAGGCATCACGTTATCCAGGTCGCTGCACACTCCCGCGACCAATAAATCGATGGCCTCCATCTCTTCAGCACAACCTAAACTGCTCACCCCAAATCGTCGCATCAAGGTCCGAACTTCCCGCGCCGACAGCTCCAACAACGCACTGTCATGAGATTCTGTGGCTGAATTCCGCTGCGTGCGCATCGATTTGTTATGCATCAAGATTGTGCCTCCAAACAAAAAGGGTGTTTCACTTCCCTTTCAGTTTGACCGACTCGAGGGTCAACGGCAAGGCCGTTGCGTTATTGAACTCGGCAGCAGCCTCAATAGCTGCTATGGCGATCGCCTCCGGGGTGTCCAGTCGATCATAGAGCGCGTGCATCGCGCCCAGCGCTATTTCAGCCCCCGCGCCTGCGGCCCAGAAGCGCTTGTATTCGTAGACTTCACGCATGGCGTAGATGCCGTAAATACCGCTTTTATTGACCATCACACCGTCAAATCGGCTCGACTCATAAGGGTCCTCTTCGGACTCCTCAGGGTTCAAGTAATAGTCGTCTTTGAGCTTCTTATGCAGCCGCATCAGGGTATGAAAAATCGCGTCGCGGCTGCTGAAATCCGCGGCCAAACCTTTTTTCTTCAGGGCCGTCTCGACCACCAAAGTGTGCGCTGCACTGCCCACCAGGCCCAGGTGCGTATTACCGATTGTCTGGATCTTGTTACTGAAACAATCGTGGCTCGCAGCGAGCCGCACATCGCCAAAACTGGTCAAACTGTCTGCGGCAATGCAGGCTTTTCGTCCTTTGCGGACAACAACGATGGTAGACATCAAAACTCCAATGCGGACTCAGGTGCGTAGTAATACCATGCGCAGATCATTCCCCACAGTCTTGACATCATCGAATCGCCAACGCAATGCGTCGGAAATGTGAACCAGTCCGCGCAATTGCGCCAGCGGCCGCCCTTCACTGCCCAGCATGGCCGGCGCCTGATACACCACCAGCTCGTCCACCAGGCCTGCCGCCAAGAAGGCACCGAGCAGCTGCGCCCCCGCCTCCAGGTGCACGAAATTCACCTCCACAGCGGCCAAATCCTGCAACACCCGATAGGGGTCGATGCTCTCCACGCCGGGATAACAGACGGTGGTGGCACCCGGCCACTGCCGTTCAACGGCACTGTATATGCGTTTTTCACCCGCGGCGGCGAGCCAGCGACTGCCCTCCGGCAGGCGCGCGCGCGTGTCCAGCAACACCCGCAGAGGCTGCCTGACATCACCGGCAATGCCCAGCTCATCGCTGCTCAGGCGCACGTTCAAACTGGGGTTGTCGTCCAGCACCGTGCCAATGCCGCTCAAAACACAGTCGGACTCCGCCCGGCAGAACTGGCCGTCGCGGCGGGCAGCGGCGCCTGTGATCCACTGGCTCTCACCATTGGCCATGGCGGTGCGGCCGTCCAGGCTGGTCGCCACCTTGGCCCGCACCCAAGGGCGCTGGTGCTCCATGCGCGACATAAAACCGCGCAATTGCCAGCGCGCCTCGTCACGACACACACCCTTGACGACTTCTATAGCTGCCGCCCGCAGCATCGCCACGCCTTTTCCCGCCACCAGCGGATTGGGGTCCTCGGCGGCGATCACCACTCGGCGCACAGCCGCGTCTATCAGAGCCTGTGCACAAGGTGGCGTGCGGCCGTGGTGGCTGCAGGGTTCAAGTGTGACGTAGGCGGTGGCACCGCGCGCCTGCGCACCCGCTTCGAGCAGCGCCCTGGCCTCCGCATGCGGTCCGCCCACGGGGCCTGTGGCACCGCGACCCACAACGGCGCCGCTGGCATTGACCAGCACGCACCCTACATGAGGGTTGGGGTGGGTGACAAAACGCGCCTCTTCGGCCAGCGCGAGCGCCATGCGCATGAAGCCGAGATCGACCTCAGCTGTCACGGCGCAAACTTTGTGGGTCCAGCAGGGGCAGTTGATCCCGGCTCTCTTGCGGCGAGGGCTCGCGTTCCATGCGCTCGATCTCTTCGCGGAAGGCGTTGACGTCTTCGAAGCTGCGGTACACCGAGGCAAAGCGCACGTAGGCGACTTGATCCAGCCCGCGCAACTCGCCCATCACCCACTCGCCGACCCGGCTGGCGAGGATCTCGCGCTCGCCGCACACCATCGCCAAATGCTCGATGCGGCTGATGGCGTTTTCGACGTCGGTGGCAGCCACTGGGCGCTTCTCCAGCGCCCGCTGCATGCCCGCCCGCATCTTCTCCACATTGAAGCTCTCGCGGTTGCCGCCCTGCTTGACCACTCGCGGCAGGTTCAGCTCGATGGCCTCGTAGGTGGTGAAGCGCTCCGAACACTGGACGCACTCGCGCCTTCTGCGAACCTGGTTCGACTCACTTGAGTGACGCGAATCCACCACTTTGGTGTCCGGTGTTTTGCAAAAGGGACAATACATGTCGTACGGCGTTCGGCGATGGCTGCAAGGGATTCAAGTATAGACCACCAGAAGCCGCTGCCTATGCGGCAATGCACAACATCACTGGGGTGAATACGCCACAGCTGTTGCTGTTGTGTTAAGATTGCGTCGCTTAAGTGCGACAGAATTCTCACTTTGCACATAAATACTTGTTATTTTTTAATAGTTTGACGTCATCACTGCCGTCCCACCCGCTACTGAGGAATCGACCATGAAACAGCCCGTTCGCATCGCTGTCACTGGCGCCGCTGGCCAGATCTGTTACTCCCTACTTTTTCGCATTGCAGCAGGCGAAATGTACGGCGAAGACCAGCCCGTGATCCTGCAACTGCTGGAAATCACACCTGCACTGGGTGTGCTGGAAGCGGTCAAAATGGAACTCGACGACTGCGCCTTCCCGCTGCTCGCCGGTGTTGTTTGCACCGACTCACCCGCGACTGCTTTCAAAGACGTTGACGCGGCCCTGTTCGTGGGCGCCAAACCGCGCGGCCCCGGCATGGAGCGCAAGGACCTGATCAGCGACAACGGCAAAATCTTCAGCGGTCTGGGCAAAGCGCTCAACGACAACGCGAAGAAAGACGCCAAGATCCTGGTCGTGGGCAACCCCGCCAATACCAACGCCTACATCCTCGCGGCCAACTGCCCGGACCTGAACCCACGCAACATCACGGCCCTGACGCGCCTGGATCACAACCGCGCCGAGAGCCAGCTGGCCGCCAAGACGGGCAGCACAGTGTCCGAGATCAAGAAAATGATCATCTGGGGCAACCACTCCACAACGCAGGTGCCTGACATCAGCCACTGCACTGTGGGCGGCAAAGCAGCCACCGGTCTGGTCGACAGCGCATGGGCCCAGGAAGAGTTCATCCCCAAGGTCGCCAAACGCGGCGCCGAAGTGATCAACGCGCGCGGCTCATCGTCAGCGGCATCTGCGGGTAACGGCGTCATCGATCACATGGCCAGCTGGATCCAGGGCACCGAGGAAGGCAATTGGGTCTCCATGGCCGTGCCGTCTGACGGCAGCTACGGTATCGAGAAAGGCTTGATCTACTCCTACCCCGTCACCATCAAAGACGGCGAGTACTCGATCGTGCAGAACCTGGAAATCAGTGACTTCATCCAGGGCAAAATCAAGGCATCAGAAGCCGAGCTGCTCGAAGAGCGCGAAGCGGTGAAAGACCTGCTGAGCTGATCCAGCTCCGCTAGTGGGCTGACCGAGAACTGAGCCCATTCCAGTTCTCGATCAGCCTCCTATCAGCCCGCCCTTGTGTGGGCTGTGCTTTCGGGTCTGCACACTGGCACGCCCCGAACACCCTTCTCAATCACCCCTCAATCACTCCTCGAACACCGCCAAAACACTGGCAGCTCGCCTCGCGCGCACAAACAGCTCAGAAACTCTGTATCAGATTGAATAACTCTGTGCTTGCGGCCGCTAAAATCCTGTATTGCTGACGCTACTCTCAGGTATTGATTCAACCATGTCGTACTCCCTGTGGTTAAAACCCAGCCGCCGCCAGGCCCATCGCCTGCAACAGGCCATGAACAGCTTGGCCAGCCGTTACGGCGCGATCAAATTCAGCCCGCACTTAACCGTCTGCTGCGGCATCCCTGAGCTGCCGTCAAGACAATCGGTGCGAGATCTGGCGGCACGGCACCGAGCCCCCACCCTGGACGCACTGCACGTGGAACACAGCGGTCAGCTGTACCAATGCCTCAGCCTGGAGCTGCGCCGCCACAGCGCACTGACAGCGTTGCGCGCCGATGCTCTCGAGCACATCGGCGGCCTCGACGGCTGCAGCCCTTACCGGCCGCACATCAGCATGCTCTACGCCACCATCAGCGCCGCCGAGCGCGCCGCAATCGCCAAGAGCCTGCCCGCCGCACTGTTGCAGCGCAGCAAAGGCGACACCTTAGAACTGATGCACACCGCTGGCGCCGCGCGTCACTGGCGCGTGCTCGAACAATTCCCCCTGGGAGATTAATTGTGATTGGACTATTCCCCGCCGCCGGCCGGGCAACACGACTGGGCCTGCCCGCCGGGCAGAGTAAAGAAGTGCTGCCCATCACAGCAGACCGCGTCGCCGGCGACTGCCTGCTGATGGCCTACGCAGACGCCGGGTTGGATGCCGCCGTGGTGCTGACCCGCGCCGACAAGGCCGACATAGCCGAGCACTACAAAAACCGCCCCATCGCTGGGCTGCCGATCCGCTACCACACGGTGCAGCCCACGCCGTCCACACTGCACACCCTCTGCGCCGCACTGGATCACATCCCGCGCGAGGCGGTTGCGCTGGGTTTTCCCGATATCCAGTTCAACGCACCGGATGCCTTTGTGCGGCTGCGCCGCGCGCTGGAGGACAGCACCGCTGAGATCGTCTTGGGGCTGTTCGACACGGACAGACCGGACAAGGTGGACATGGTCGCCACCGACGACACAGGTGCCGTCACCGACATTGTAATCAAGCCGACCGAGACGACACTGAAACACTCTTGGGTGCTGGCCGTGTGGCGGCCACGCTTCAGCGCCTGGCTGCGCGAGCATTTACACACACTAGAGAACAGTCAGTCAGGGGAACTCTACGTGGGCCACGCGCTGCAGGCTGTCATGGCAGAGGGCTGGGAAGTGCAGAGCCTGTATTTCGAAGGGGCAAAATTGCTGGATATCGGCACGCCCGAAGACCTAGAGCGTGCCGCGTCGTTTTTCGACTGAATTCGCAGACAGCGGATTAAGTCACTGGACAGTTAGCAGACGCAACAGACACTGGGCATGGTTGGCCGCTTCAATGCCGCGCTCGGTCAGATAACCGCCGTCCACCTGGTTGGTCAGGCCTTTATCATACAAGCGCGCCGCGGCGTCGACCGCCTCGGTTTGCGCTTCGCTGGCGTGCACCTTGATGCCGCTGCCCGTGGCAGATTCCAAATTAAACTGATTAAGCAACTTGATTTCTTCCATGCTCTCAACTGAACACTGCATAAAAAGCCCTTTAAGATTGTAGAAATAACCAGCGAAGCGCACTCAAGCACTGCAACAAGCTGCAAAAACACAAGTCGCTGAAGCTTCAAGATACAACGCGCCGAGCATTTTGAAAAGACGTGTAAAGGCGAAGGTAATTTTAGCGCACAGCGTTATAATTGCGCGCACCACCAAAAAGCATACGATCAACAACCGCAAACACCCCTAGCAAAGGTTTTGCGCACCGGCAGCCATCAACGTTTTCTGAGAGCCATCCTCCCATGTCAAGATCAATAACCCCCCTGTCCAAACTGAGCATTCGCCTGCACTGGCTTATCGCAATCGCAATCATTTCGCTGTTTGCGGTCGGCAAATACATGTCCCTTAACGATGCCTGGTCGCTCTACCCGATCCACAAAGCCATGGGCATGTTAGTGCTGCTACTGGTGCTGCCGAGGGTTGTATTACGTGTCTTCGAAGGCTGGCCGACGCCTGTGGCCGCGGCACCACCCCTGCAAGAACGACTGGCCAAATTAGTGCATTGGGCGCTGATCATCGCCACGATGGCGATGCCCCTGTCGGGCATGATGATGTCGGGCGCCGGTGGGCACGGCCTGTATTTATTTGGCCTCGAGCTGCTGGCCGCCAACCCCGACCCGGACAACGCCATGAAAATGATCCCGTTGAATGAGGCCCTGGCGGGCGCCGGCGCGATCGGTCACGACATCTGGAGCAAGGTCTTGCTGGTGGCCTTCGTGCTGCACCTAGCGGGCGCACTGAAGCACCACTTCGTCGACAAAGACAGCACACTCAGCCGCATGTTAGGCCGCTGATGTATAGCCCAAGCATTCCATGTTATTGCCTGGGAAACCGCCCGGCCGAAGTCGGGCCGCAGCATCAGGCCTTCGATTTCACCGGGCGTTCGACTTTTTCAACCGGCGCACCCGCCTTCGACCAGGCCATAAAACCGCCCTCCAAATGCGACACCGGTGCAAGCCCCATCTCAATCGCTACTTTGCCACTCAGCGCGGAACGCCAAGCGCTCGCACAATACAGGATGTAGTGCTTGTCCTGATTGAACACTTCTTTGTGGTAGGGGCTCTCAGGGTCAATCCAGAACTCCAGCATGCCCCGCGGGCAGGACACGGCGCCGGGGATCTTGCCGTCGCGCTGCAGCTCGCGGATATCGCGAATATCCACAAACACAGTGTCCGCATCATCGACCAGCGCCATCGCCTCTTCGACACTGACCGTGGGCACAATTGCGTTCGCTTCCGTCAATAAGGTTTTGATACCGCGTGATATATTCTGAGCCATTGGCCTGTCTACCTCGGTTGTCAACTGGGCGTTCGATTGTCGCAACGTGGACTTCAGATGCTAGCAGAAAGCCGACGCCGATCGAAGAGAAGTGAAAAGCGCTGCAGCTGAGCGTTTGGCACTGGACAGCAACACCCGCCGCCAGCCGCGCCTGCTATAGACCGAACACTTATAACCAACTCGCTCGGGGCTGTGATATAAGTTTTTCATGGATGGAAAAACTTGGATACTCGGAAAAGACGAGCCGGCGGAAGACGCCATTGCCGCAGTGCTCACGCTGCTGCAGAAGCAGGGCTTTGAAATAAAAGAA